>JBALXR010000057.1:0-20110 GCA_036960525.1 Marinobacter sp. | reverse complement strand
CGCTGGGTAATTCCTATCGAACCTGCGAATCAGGTTTGGCATCATCACGCGGTGATTGTGCAAGGCGGTCATATTGTTGCTGTATTACCCCAGGCTGAGGCCGACACTCATTACCGCACTCGCGAAACCCTGGATTTTCCACATCATGTGCTGATGCCCGGGCTAATCAATTTGCACGGCCATGCCGCCATGTCGCTCTTCCGCGGCGTCGCTGACGATATACCGTTAATGACTTGGCTGAACGACCACATCTGGCCATTGGAAGGCGAATTTGTGTGCGAACAGTTTATTGCCGATGGCACCCAGCTGGCCATGGCGGAAATGCTGCGCACCGGCACCACCACATTTTCCGATATGTATTTTTTTCCGGAAATTGCCGCTCAGTGCGCCTCTGATGTCGGCATGCGGGCGCAAATCTGCTTTCCGCTGTTAGACTTTCCGACCTGCTGGGGCAGTGGCCCGGAAGAATACCTGCGCAAAGGCGAACAGTTAATCAATGCCTGGCAGGGCGATGAATTCATTATGCCAGCCATAGGCCCCCATGCGTCCTACACCGCTAACGATGACACCCTGGCCGGCGCCGTCGCGCTGCAGAAAAAGACCGGCGTGAAATTACAGATCCATTTGCACGAAACGGCACTGGAAGTGCAAAACGCCGAGCAGCACTCGGGTCAGCGCCCGGTCAGCCGAATGGCGCAGCTGGGCGTGCTTGGACCAAATACCCAATGCGTCCA
The DNA here is from genome assembly GCA_036960525.1 of Marinobacter sp. Classification (GTDB taxonomy): domain Bacteria; phylum Pseudomonadota; class Gammaproteobacteria; order Pseudomonadales; family Oleiphilaceae; genus Marinobacter. Next base: position 19,376 of record JBALXR010000057.1, on the reverse strand, counting down.
CATGACCCAAGTTGATGACAGCGACCTTGAACACCTGTTGCACAGCGGCGCCCACGTTGTTCATTGCCCGGAATCCAATATGAAACTGGCCAGCGGCCAATGCCCGGTCCAGCACCTGAGCAAGGCCGGTATTAATGTCGCCATAGGCACCGACGGCGCCGCCAGCAATAACGACCTTGACCTGTTCGGAGAGCTTCGTACCGCAGCAATGATGGCCAAACATCTGGCTGGTGACCCTGCCGCACTTTCTGCCCATCAGGCACTGCGCATGGCCACTTTGCAGGGCGCAAAAGCCCTGGGCCGGGAACTTGACCTAGGTTCGCTGGAAGCCGGCAAGTGCGCTGATATCATCGCCGTTGATCTCAGCGACCCGTTTTTACAGCCAGTGTACAACCCTGCTTCGCATCTGGTTTATAGCCTGCACGGTCGCGCTGTCAGCCACAGCTGGATCAATGGAGTGCCTCAGGTACAAAATGGCGAACTAACACGCATTGATGTGCCCGACCTTATGCTGCGCGTGGCAGACTGGGCCGAACGCATTGGTAGTTATAAGGCCGACTAAAAAAGCCACGCGACGAGCTTTATCTAACTGTATCCAAATCGCATCACCAGGCAGGCAAACATGACTACTCCTAATTCAGGTCGTAATTCGGATAACCCTTCAGATGACTCTTCAAATCACTCTTCAGATTCCAACTTGAAGCGTAATGTGGATCGTAACGAAATCGCCAAATTTGAAGCCCTGGCCAGTCGCTGGTGGGACCCCGGCAGCGAATTCAAGCCCTTGCATGACATTAACCCGCTGCGATTGAACTACATCGACGAGCGCGTTTCTCTGCCCGGTAAAAAAGTCATCGACATTGGTTGCGGCGGCGGCTTGCTGTCAGAGGGCATGGCCCGCCGTGGCGCCCACGTGACCGGTATCGATATGGGCGAAGCACCGCTAAGCGTGGCACGCCTGCATGGGCTGGAAAGTGGCGTTCAAGTCGACTATCAGAAAATTACCGTGGAAGAACTGGCCCGCGACCCAAAGCACGCAGGCCAATACGACGTTGTTACCTGTCTCGAAATGCTTGAGCACGTGCCAGACCCGAGTTCGGTCATTCGTGCTTGCGCCAGCCTGCTCAAACCAGGGGGCCATCTGTTTGTGTCCACCATCAACCGCAACCCGAAATCGTTTCTGTTTGCCATTGTTGGGGCTGAATACGTATTAAGCCTGCTGCCCAAAGGCACCCACGAATGGAAAAAGTTCATTCGCCCGTCAGAAATGTCAGACCATCTGCGTAGCGCCGGCCTGGATATTCGTGAACTGACCGGAATGACCTACAACCTGTTGACCAAGGTGTACAAACTTGGCCGCAATGTCGATGTCAATTATATGATGCATGCGAAGGATAGCCGTGAAGCCTGAACTGACACCCTCAGCCGTGCTGTTTGATCTGGACGGCACCTTGATTGACACAGCGCCAGACTTTGTCCGTGTTTTAAACCGCATGCGCATTGCCTACGGCCTTAACGAGTTGCCAGTGCCGCACATTCGCTGCATGGTGTCGAACGGGGCCCGCGGCATGGTTCGCGTAGGATTTGGGCTGGAGCCAGATGATGACGGCTACCAACAGAAACACACCGAATTTCTAGACCTTTACGAACAGGGCATGACCATAGACACCCGCCTGTTCGAAGGTATGGACAGTTTGCTTCGTAATTTAGAGCAACGAGCTATTCCTTGGGGTATTGTGACCAACAAACCTGTGCGTTTCGCTGGGCCCGTGGTGGCGGCCTTGGGCCTGGCGGAACGCTGTAGCACCTTGATTTGCCCAGACCACGTTAGCCAGCGCAAACCTCACCCGGAACCCATGTTGCTAGCCTGCAAGGAAGTGAATGTAGAGCCGCAAACGGCCATTTACATAGGCGATCACCAGCGCGACATAGACGCCGGTATGAATGCCGGCATGACCACCATCGCCGTACGTTATGGCTATATCGAAAAGCCTGAAGACGCGGATCTATGGGGTTCTCACTATACCGTCGATAGCGTCAGCGAACTCGCAAAGCTGTTACAATAGTTGTTATCACTTTCCGATGCCGGTGGGCCAGTTACCTGCAGGCTTTTGCTGTGCACTTTTGCCCTAAACGGAGATAGGTCATGCAGAATTACCAAGCCCCCGCCGATTTACTGAAAGATCGCATTATCATGGTCACCGGCGCCGGCAGTGGTATTGGCCGCACAGCGGCTATCGCCTACGCCGCCCACGGCGCAACGGTGATACTGGTCGGCCGCACCGTATCTAAACTGGAATCTGTGTACGACGAAATTGAAAACGCCGGTTATCCAAAGCCCGCCATCGTTCCCATGAACTTTGATGGCGCCGCCATGAAAGACTATGAAGAACTGGCGATGACCCTGGAAGACAATTTTGGCAAGCTCGATGGCCTGCTACATAACGCCGCAATTTTGGGCGATCGTAGCCCGGTGGAGCTGTCCGACCCGGAAAAGTGGGCCAAGGTGATGCAAGTCAACAGCACGGCACCGTTCCTGCTAAGCCGCGCAATGATACCGCTGCTGCGCAAATCAGGTGATGCATCGATGATCTTTACCTCGTCTAGTGTTGGGCGTTCCGCGCGGGCCTACTGGGGTGCCTATGCAGTATCGAAATTTGCGGTGGAAGGGTTAAGCCAACTATTGGCCGACGAACTCGACGACGAGCGCAATAACATTCGCGTTAACACCCTGAACCCGGGCGCTACCCGCACCAACATGCGCGCCCACGCCTACCCGGCAGAAAACCCCAAACAAAACCCGGCACCGGAAGAACTGATGCCCATTTACCTGTACCTGATGGGCCGCGACAGCGCAGGGATTAACGGCCAGCAGCTAGACGCCCAGCCAAAATAATGGAGCTGTCGTTCTACACAACCGCCCAGTGTCACCTGTGTGAGCTTGCGGAAGCGCTTTTGATTAATACGCCCATGCGGCAGCCGATACCGGTGAACGTGGTGGACATTGCCCAATCAGAGCAGTTAGTCGCGCGCTATGGCACTCGCATACCGGTTCTACGCCGCAGCGACACAGGCAATGAACTGGACTGGCCATTCACCCAAGACCAGCTTCTTAGCTTTTTACAATGAGGTTTACCTGACATGCTAATGGTTATTTCCCCTGCGAAAACTCTGGATTATCAAAGCCCGCTGGTAACCGAGCACCATACCCAGCCCGACTTTCTAGAGCCAGCACGGGAGCTGATTGACCAGCTCAAAGAGCTGGAGCCGCATCAAGTCAGCAATTTGATGAGCATTAGCGACAAGCTGGGGCAGCTGAATGCAGAGCGTTTCAGTGACTGGAGCACACCGTTCACGCCCAGCAATGCCCGCCAGGCAATTCTTGCGTTCAAGGGTGATGTCTACACCGGGCTGGATGCCGAAAGCTTCAGTAATAGCGAATTCCAGTTCGCACAGAAGCACCTGCGCATGCTGTCCGGACTTTATGGGGTGCTCAAACCACTCGATCTAATGCAGCCATACCGCTTGGAAATGGGCACAAAATTTGAAAACCAGCATGGCAAAGATCTATACGCGTTCTGGGGCAACACCATCACTCAAGAGATCAATCGCCTGCTAAGCGAAGACGATGGCGTACTGATTAATCTGGCGTCGAACGAGTATTTCAAAGCAGTGCACAAGAAAGACCTTAAAGGACGGCTGATCACTCCCAATTTTAAAGATCAGAAGAACGGCAAATATAAAATTATCAGCTTTTACGCCAAAAAAGCCCGCGGCCTGATGTGCCGCTACGCCATAAAAAATAGCATCACCAAAGCCGAAGATCTGAAAAAATTCGACCTTGACGGCTACTACTTCAGCCCCGAGCAATCTGATGCCAATAACTGGACCTTTCTGCGCGAGGAGCAAACCAAAGGCTAACTCTGAGCCTTGGCGGCCGTAACCTGAATACTCGTTGCCCGGAACGTTTTCAGCCGAAGCCAAAATTACCGTTGCTGATGTTATAACTCTAAGGACACTGTTCATGAACGAAGCGATATTCTCGCAAATTTCCATGGCCGTTCTGTTGACCGGGCTTATGGTCTGGATGGGTTTTATTGTTTGGGATCTGGCCAAAAAGTCCAAAGCGGGAAAGTTTGGCACCATTATGATGTTTACTATAATGGGCGCGGGTGTTTTGGGCTTTTTAATCAAAACCGTGGTGGTTGAAATAATCCAGCTATAGCGGCTCTATCTATTACAATTGAACCTTTTACAGTTCAATGTCTGCTTCTTATTTTCACCCCTGCACAATCTGATTTTGACTCAAGGATGCTCCCAGTATGTGGTTTCGCAATGCCCGTGTTTTTCGTTTTACCAAGCCCTTCGATATCACCACGGATGAACTGGAAGAAAAGCTCCAGGCAGACACGTTCAAGCCCTGCGGCCCGCAAGAAACCACACGCCAGGGCTGGGTTGCGCCGCTGGGAAAACACGGCGAAACACTGGTGCACAGCGCCAATGGCTATCACCTGATTGCACTGCGCCGGGAAGACAAGATTTTGCCCAGCTCGGTGATTAAGGAACTGATGGAAGAGCGCGCCGAAGCCATTGAGATCGATCAGGGCCGAAAAGTACGCCGCAAGGAAAAAGACGAGTTAAAAGAGCAAATCATGCTGGAAATGCTGCCTCAGGCATTTTCCAAAAACCGGCGCAGTTTTGCCTATCTGGCGCCAAAAGATGGCGTGATGGTGGTGGACGCGGGCTCGGCCAAACAGGCCGAAGAAATCGCATCGGCGCTGCGCAAAAGCATCGGCTCATTGCCCGTGCGGCCACCCGCCGTGGAACAGGCGCCCATCTTCACCTTTACTGGCTGGCTGGACGAATCCATTGATTTACCGGCGCACGTTGAGCTGGGCGATGAATGCGAGCTAAAAGACCCAGCAGAAGACGGCGGCGTTGTGCGCTGCAAAGGTATGAACTTGCAGGCGGATGAAATCCAAAACCATCTTCAGGCCGGCATGCAAGTCACTAAGCTGGCCATTACCTGGGACGACAACGTGTCGTTCGTGCTCGACGAAGAGCTGGGCATTCGTCGCCTCAAGTTCGGCGAAACTCTTCAAGAACAACTCGAAAACGTTGACGCTGACGACGCCCTTGCGAAATTCGACGCCAGTTTTAGTTTGATGACACTAGAACTCGCAAAACTGATTCCAGGGCTGCTCGAAGCCTTGGGCGGTGAAGACCGTTCTGCATTAATAGACGGCGAAGATCGCTAGATGTTGACCGACCAGGGCCTCTGCCCTGGTCGGTCTATAACCCCATAGCGGGCGGCATGATTTGAAGGTCAGTGGCCGCCCTTGTTTAATCTTTCCCTCTGCCAGTCTTTTTCCGGTTCGTTCAATACCAGACTCAAGTCCATCACCTCCTCATCCTGATTGAACTTGATGTGAAAGCCCAGATGCTCGGCCAGGTTCAGCATGGGCCGGTTGTCTGGCAGAACATCCCCCACCATTTCCGAGGTACCACGGGCACGGCAGTAGTCGATCATTTTCCCCATCAGCGTCTCGCCCAAACCTTCGCCCCTCATTTTGTCGTGTACCATAACCGCAAACTCGCAACGCAAGTTATCTGCGTCAGTCCAAGTGCGTACGGTGCCTAGGGTTTCCTCACCGTCGCCGTCTTCGCGGGGCGCGTTGGCAATGAACACCATCTCGCGGTCGTAATCGATCTGCACCATCTGCGCCACGTCTTCGCGGGAAAAATGCTTACGATACTGGAAGAACCGATAGCGAATAGACTCCGGTGACTGCAGTTCGTGAAACGCCCGGTGGGCCGGCTCGTCTTCTGCCAGTACCGGCCGAATGATCACATGGCGCCCGGATCTTGGCAGCACTATCCATTCCTCAAGCTCCCGCGGATAAGGCTGAATAATCGGTTTACCCGGCTCGTCAGACAGGTTGATCGCCACATTAACGGCCACAGCACCTTCGTCATTAAACAACAGTGGCGAAATTTCCAGCCCCTGAATCTCCGGAATATCAATGACAATTTGCGACAGGGTCACCAGGGTTTCCGACACAGCTCGAATATCGAGCTCCGGTTTCAGACTGTGTTCTTTCAGGAGTTTGTACATATAGGTGCGCCGTAAAAGCTCGCGCGCCAGCACCATATTCAAAGGCGGAAATGCAATCTGCCGGTCGGTCATTACATTGACCTGAGCGCCCGCGGCACCGCACACCACCAAGGGGCCGAACAGCGCATCACGGGTGATACCCACGCTGAACTCAATTCCGCCCACATGCTGATAAGAGAACTGCACCGCAAAACCCAGAAAACCGCTTTCCGGGAAATGCTTGCTGTATTCTTCTAACAGACTTTGGCAGCCATCAATAATGGCTGCCTCGCTGTTAAGTTTGGGCATGGTGCAGTTGTAGCGCTTCTGATTGGGACTGTGAGACTGAAACGGATGGCAGGCCTGTTCGTGCACCAATGTGACATCCATCGGCCGCCGCTCTACCGAAAACGCCCCCAGCACCTCATCCACATCGTCACAAAATATCGTGTCGATAGCACGAATGTTGTAGTCACTCAGCACGCCGCGCGCTTCTTCATTGGTCAAATGATTACGTCCGTCACGCAACGCGTTCATGATCACCCGGCGGGTTTTGCTGTGATCTGACAAATGATCGGTAAACGATTCCGGGGTTTCTGTCAGCAGGCGCTGCACCCGCTGATGGCGCACATGCTGCATGAACGCCATCACCGCTTTTTCCGGGTTAAAGAACGACGGCACGCCGGCGCGATAAAACTCCTCGCGGGAATCCAACACCGTGCTCTGGCCCAACCAGCAGGTAAATACGTTCAGCCGAGTGCCCTTCATGGCCTGGATCACCGACTTGGCAATCTCGCGGCTGTCGCCAGTCAGGCTTGGCGCGTACATCACCAGCACGTTCGCAAGCTCAGGCTCTTTCGACAGAATTTTCAGAACCTTGGCGTAAAGTTCGGGCGACGCGTTGTATCCCAGGTCAATAGGATTACGGCGCGTCCAATAGGCTGGCAACAGCTCTGCCAACGCTTCGATGGCCGATTTCGATAACGTGGCGAGCTCCCCACCCAGATACGCCAAACGGTCGACCGCCAACACGCCCGGCCCAACACCGTTGGCCATCATAACCAGCGACTCGCGGCGCAGGGGCTTCATACGAGTCAGCGTTTCCAGCGCATCAAACATCTGCCCCAGGCCGTCTACCCGCAGCACACCGGCACGTTTGAGCATGGCATCGTAGATAGGATCGCTGTGTTTGATGCCGGCCGGCAGTTCATGAACAAACCATTCCGATTCCGGCACCCGACCAGACTTCAAGGCAATAACCGGTTTTGTGCGCGACGCTACCCGTACCGATGACATAAAACGACGCGGGTTAGGCACGTTCTCAAGGTGCAGTAAAATGGCACGAGTGCGGGTGTCCTGGGCCAGGTAATCGATAAGATCGTCGTGGTCGATATCCATTCCATCGCCCAGCGTCAAAAAATACGAGAAGCCGACACCGCGGGCAAAGGCCCAATCCAGCACCGCGCTGGCAATGGTGCCCGACTGACCAACAAACGCCACCCGACCCGGAATGGCCCCCATGTGGGCGTAGGTGGCGTTCAACTTGCGTGCCGGCACCATCAGCCCGATGGTGTTGGGTCCAAGCACTCGAATTCCGCTTTCACGAGCGGCGTCGCGTACCGAATACATCAATGGCCGGCCGGTTTTGCTGTGGGTGCGCGACATACCGCCGGTCATCACAATGGCGGTACGCGCACCTGCCTTGCCCAAGCGCCGGATCATTTTCGGCACGGTTTTCGGCGGCGTACAAATAATCGCCAACTCCGGGACAAATGGCATGTCGGCAACACTTTTTGCGCAAGCCACGCCGTGCACGTTCTCGTAATCGCTAGGGTTCAGAACCAGCAGTTTGCCAGGATAATCGCCGCCCAACAGATTGCGCAAAACCATACCGCCCAAGTTGTCAGCCCGCTCAGAAGCACCCACCACCACAATAGACTCGGGATTAAACAGACTTTCCAGGTATCGAGTGCTCAAGCGCAGGTTCCTTATGGATCAGGGTCGTCTATATAAGTGTATCTTAGGCGCTAATAAATTGGTGTGAAACGTCAATTAGCGTAGTTTTGACGAAAATTAAGGTTAGACCAAAGAAAGACCGCAACCGATTTTTTCCTGATACCATAAAAAAAAGACAACTAACCAGCGGGGCAGCCAGCGTATTATGACAACCGCCTTTTTTTCCCATGACGACTGCAGCAAACACAACATGGGCCCAGAGCACCCAGAACGCCCTGAGCGCATTGCCGCCATTCAGAGTTACCTGGCAGACACCGCGTTCGCTCAGGAACTTGACTACGTTCGCCCGGATGAAATTACCCGCGATCAACTGCTGATTGTTCACCCGGAAAGCTATCTGAAGCAGCTCGACATGATGCAGCCAACCCGTGGCCGCGTATTCACTGACCCAGACACCGCAATGACGCCTGATACCCTCCGCGCCGCGCGCTTGGCGGCCGGCGCCAACATTCAGGCGGTTGATATGGTAATGAGCAGCCAGGTCACCAATGCGTTCGTGTGCGCCCGCCCGCCTGGCCACCACGCCGAACGCAGTAAATCCATGGGTTTCTGTTTTTACAACAACGTGGCCCTGGCAGCCATGCGCGCACTGAGCTTTCACCGCCTTGAACGGGTTGCCATTATTGATTTTGACGTTCACCAGGGCAACGGCACCGTGGACATTGTCGGTGGCGATGAACGCATTCTTATGTGTTCAAGTTTCCAACACCCGTTTTACCCGCACACTCATGTGCACCGCCAGGCTGAAAACATCATTAATATTCCGCTGCCGGCCGATTGCTCAGCACTGGATTATCGCCACGCCGTAGAAGCTGGCTGGCTGAAACGCCTACAGAATTTCAAACCACAGCTGGTCTTGATTTCCGCAGGATTTGATGCACACAAGCTGGACCCGATGGGTGAGTTCAACCTGGAAACCGAGGATTTTCGCTGGTTAACTGAGATGCTGGCGAGCGTTGCCAAAGACCACGCCAATGACCGGATTATCTCAACGCTGGAAGGTGGGTATCACCTGAAGGCCCTCGCGGAGAGCGTGGCCACGCACCTGGAAGTACTGCACGCGGTAAAGTGAATTCGCGCCGCCTTGTGCACCGTTGTTAACCGGCGCCAGGCTCAGGTGTCGCACTGGCCTGCTGCCATTCTATGCTATCGCCCTCACGCTCCATTCGAATAACAACGCGCCGGTCTTCCGCCGGATTGCCTAACCCAGCAAATTGGTCTCCGTGAGCGCGCACTACAATTTTGCTTTCTGGAACACCCCGGCTTTTCAGATAGCCTGCCACCGCCTCGGCGCGATCTTGCGCCAGCTTCCGGTTATCAATCCGGCTTCCCGTTCTGTCGGTATGGCCGTCCACCAATACCGTATTCACCGTTGAATCGGCCAGCACATAGGCCACAACCTTATCCAGACTCAGCCTATCGGCATCGTTTAATGCCACGCTGGCCGACGCAAACAGAATCTGTGAACCCTGCAACTGATCAAAATTAGCCGGCAACAGATTACCGGCACAGGTGCGATAACCTTGAAATGGCGGAGAAAAATTGATGTTCGACACGTGCACACGCACCGGTTGAGCATTAAACCAGGACTGCTGGGTGAGCGTCGGTGAAAGACCATCCAGCAAGCCATAGGCCACCTGCATACTCTGGGCAGCGCTTAACACGACCGCACTACGGCCTTCCGGAACCGTAACCAGGCCCAGTGGTCGCGGCGGAACACCCGGGCGCCAGCTTGGCGCCTCAACGACAAGCATTCCCCGACCGGGGCGCATCAGCGGCGTATCGGCTTCCAACGAAAAAAGCAGGCTCTCACCGGCACGGTGGCGGAAGGTTGCACGACCGTAGCCGGGTACCTGGTGTACCAGCGCGCACTCAAAGACCGACTCCGTCAAATACCACTGGCTGTTTTCGATGCCCGCGCCAAAGCTCGTTGCCAGCGCAGGCGCGCTCAATAAAGGGCAAACCATCAAGGCTGCCGGCAAACAACGGGTTAACAATTGCGTTCGCAACGTCATCGATTACTACCTTTAGGGGTCTGCGTGGCCACCCGGGGTGACCGTTCAACACTCGGCTACCTTATGTATCGGCCAGTCGCTTTGCATCTTTAGGTCACCGTGCATTTTTTAACGCGGCCGCTGCCATCGCAGTCCTTCAGTAAAACAAACCGCACAACCTTCTGTTATACTTTTTTAAATTTTTCGACGCCGCCGCGTATCTTTCGCGCATTGCATCTATCACCTTTTGCCTCTTTCACGTTTTTAAAACGCATCAGTTTTTTAATGAGTGGTTCGCTATCATGACCCAGCTACTAACGATTACCCGCCCCGACGACTGGCATCTGCACGTTCGTGACGGCGCCATATTGAATGACGTGGTACCCGCGACCGCTGCGGTATTCGGTCGCGCCATTATCATGCCCAACCTGGTGCCACCGGTGACCACTGCCGACCAGGCATTAGCCTACCGCGAGCGTATTCGCAACGCGGCCGGCAACAGCCATTTTGAACCGCTGATGACCTTGTACCTGACCGAAACCACTACGCCAGAGTGCGTACGGCAAGCCAAGGCTCAGGGCGTAGTCGCTGCAAAACTGTACCCGGCCGGAGCCACCACCAACTCGGATTCCGGTGTAACCGATGTGACCAACATCCTTCCGGCACTGCAGGCCATGGCCGATTGCGGCATGCTGCTGCTGGTACACGGCGAAGTGACCGATGCTGACATCGACATTTTTGATCGTGAAAAAGTATTTCTGGAGCGGGTTCTGGCGCCTACACTGGCAGCGTTTCCGACCTTAAAAGTGGTTTTAGAGCACATCACCACCGCAGATTCCGCCGACTTCGTGCGTCAGCACCAGGGCGATAATCTGGCAGCCACGATTACCCCCCAGCATCTGATGTACAATCGTAACCATATGCTGGTTGGCGGTATAAGGCCTCACTTGTACTGCCTGCCCATTCTTAAGCGCAACCGTCATCAGCAGGCGCTGCGTGAAGCCGTGGCCAGCGGCGACAAACGGTTTTTTCTGGGTACCGATTCCGCGCCCCACGGCAAAGACCACAAAGAAGCGGCGTGCGGCTGCGCCGGCTGCTACTCGGCGTTTGGTGCTATCAGCCTTTACGCACAAGTATTTGAAGAGTTGGGCGTGCTGGAAAAACTCGAAGCTTTCGCCAGTTTCAACGGCGCCGATTTTTATGGCCTACCCCGTAACACAGACACCATAACCCTGTTACGCGAGCCCTGGACCATGCCTGATGAACTGCCGCTAGCCGGTGGCAGCATCGTGCCATTGAACGCCGGTGAAACCATTTACTGGCGCCTGGCGTAATCCTTCATTACATTACCTTTTCACATAGCGCCATAGTTGGAGTTTGAGTGACCGAAGAAAACAGCCAAACGCACCCCATGTCCCGTCGCTTTCGCGGGTTTCTTCCTGTTGTTGTAGATGTTGAAACAGCCGGATTCAATCCCGCCAAAGACGCCCTGCTGGAAATAGCAGCGGTTATGGTCACCATGGACGAAAACGGTTTTCTACACCGTGGCGAAACTTACGTGCAGCAAATAGACCCATTTGAAGGCGCTAACTTCGAGCAGTCATCGCTGGACTTTACCGGCATAGACCCATTTGACCCAGAACGTGAAGCGGTGCCCGAGCGCGAAGGCCTGAGTGAAATATTCAGCCCGATACGCAAAGCGATGAAAGCCTTCGACTGCAAACGTGCGGTTCTTGTGGGGCACAACGCCACGTTCGATCACAATTTTGTATTCGCCGCCAGCGAGCGCGCAGACATCAAACGCAACCCGTTTCATCCGTTTTCGACGTTTGATACCGCCACCCTGGCAGGCTTGGCTTACGGCCACACAGTGCTGGCCCAGGCCTGTAAATTGGCCCGCATTCCGTTTGACAGTAAAGAAGCGCACTCAGCAGCCTATGACGCAGAAAAAACCGCTGACCTTTTCTGCAGTATCGTTAATCGCTGGCAGGAACTTGGGGGCTTTCCACCCCCGCCTTTCGAATAGTGTTATCGCAGAATGACAAAAAAGCGGCGGTGCCAATGCACCGCCGCTTTTTTATTACCAGAAAATTCACCCCGTAATGTTTGCTACCAGTGAATACCCCGCATAATGGCTGCAAATGCCACCTGGTCGGTGGATGCACCCTTTTCAGCGCTTACCTCTTTGCCTTTTTTAGGCATAGAGTCCGGGAACATCTTGTAGCCGGTATTCATTAGAATTTCACTGGCCTTAGGTGCCACCGAGTTTAGCACCTGAGCAAACACGCCAAGCCGCGTCGCGATGCGCTTGGGCCGGTAAACAATCGCATTCACAACCATGTCCGCTGCCTCTTCTGGGCTAAGTGTGGGCACCGAATCATAGATTTTAGTGGGCGCTATCATCGGCGTTTTCACCAACGGCATGTTGATGGTGGTAAAACAAACGTGCCGGTCTGACCACTCTGCCGCCGCGCAACGGCTAAATGCATCCAATGCCGATTTAGAAGCCACATAGGCCGAAAAACGCGGCGCGTTGGTCAGCACGCCAATAGAAGAGATGTTGATGATGTGGCCACGGCGCCGCTCTAACATGGCCGGCGCAAAGCCCATAATCAACCGCAACGAACCAAAATAGTTCAGCTGCATGGTGCGTTCAAAATCGTGGAAACGGTCAAAAGACTTGTCCAATGAACGGCGTATGGAACGGCCGGCGTTGTTGATCAGCACATCCACCGCACCGTGATTCTCGCTAACGGTTTGAATGAACCGATCACAGGCGTCCATATCCGCGAAGTCACACTGATACGCATGTACATCGGCGCCTCGCGCGTTCAATTGCGCACTCACTTGGTCCAGCGTTTCTTGGGTACGCGCTCCAATTACCAGAATCGCGCCCGCGTCCGCCAACTTTTCCGCAGTCGCCAGGCCAATACCGGAGGTGGCACCGGTTACCACGCACACTTTACCTTCCACAGTGCCTTTCAGAGTTCGGTCTGTGAACAGTTCGGGGTCCAGATTGCGCTCCCAGTAATCCCAGATCACCGGTGCATAGTCTGGCAGACGGGGCACTTCTATACCGGTACCCTGTAACACACGCTCGGTTTCGCGAGCATCAAAGCGGGTGGGATAGTTGATAAACGACAGCACCGACGCAGGAATACCCAAGTCGTCCAGCAGAGCGCGGCTCATACGCTTCACCGGCGGTAAATTTTTCAGGCTCTGGCGAATAAACGGTGGCACAAACCCAAATATGCGCGAATCAATACGCATAGCCATTTTGGGTGCGTGGCCCGCTTCACAGAATATATTGAGTATTTCACCAACCTTGTACGGATCAGAATCCACCAGGTGGAAACACTTGCCGTCTTCGCCTGGCAGGTGGGCAATATGGTCCAGTGCATCTGCCACAAAATTCACGGGCACAATGTTCAGGCGCCCCCCTTCAATGCCAATGGTAGGCACCCACTGGGGCAACGCACCGCGAATTTTCTGAATCATCTTGAAGAAATAATAAGGCCCGTCTACCTTGTCCATCTCACCGGTAGCGGAGTCACCAATCACCATACCCGGGCGGTAGATGCGGAATGGCACTCTACACTCATCGCGCACCACCCGCTCGGACTCGTGTTTAGTGCTGAAGTAAGGGTGGTCCAGCTTGCCAGCCTCAGCAAACATGTCCTCACGGAAGGTGCCTTTGAACATACCTGCTACCGCGATGGACGACACGTGGTGGAAAATTCCGGCGTCGAGCGCCTCGGCTGCGGCCACCGCAGCGCGAGTGCCATCAATGTTGGCGGCTTGCTGTGACTCTTCACTGGCAGACATATCGTAGATGGCCGCCAGGTGAAAAAAGTGATCAATCTTTCCGCTCAGCTGCTTTAGTGTTTTTTTATCAAGGCCAAGGCTCGGGGCCGTCAAATCGCCAACCACCGCCTTGATCTGTTTTTCATCAGCGCCCAGCTTCTCCCGCAAATCCGCCAGCTTTTGCACCGACTGTTCACGCACGAGTACATGAACGATAGCGCCGCGCGCCAGCAACCTGGCTATCAGAAACCGACCGATAAAGCCGGTGCCGCCTGTTACGAAATAATTCATGCAGTATCCGCCCTAATTGTTACGTTATTGTAAAAATAAGTTATAGCAGTCTTTGCGTATAAAGATCTAAGGCATTGAGATTTTAGCAACCCATGACCATCAATGCGATAATCAGGAACTTTCGACGCACACCCGCGTCTGTTACTCATCGTATCTGTTGTTTGGAATGACTTCATGTCCCAGAAAAACCCCAACGCCGAGCGCTACATTGCCATCGCCCGCGCCTGTCTGAAAGCCATCAACGACACCGCCGCCAAAGCTGGCGATCGGGAGCAAAAAATTCAGGCCGTTTACGAAGCCATAGACACTGCTTTTCAAGCCGAATTCAAAAGCCAGCGCCAAGCTGTTGCGGTCATGGCAACAGTACTGGAACGCATTGCATCTGGCGAGCTCAGCGCGGAAAAAGCCGCCGAACTGGCGCGAAAAACCTTAAATCAACAACCACAGACCCACGGCAAAACAAGGATGCACTGAAATGATGCCTGCCCTGACGCGGCCAACACGCCGAAACCGATTCTGGCCAACAGCCCTGATTTTTTTATGCCTGTTAGTCGCCAGTTCATTTAGCCTTGCCGCGCAGGAACTGACAAAAAGCCCCAACGACGCCAACCTGTATCGTTATTTACAATTAGATAACGGCCTGCGAGTGTTACTGGTGTCAGACAAAAGTGCAGACAAAGCCGCCGCGTCTTTAAATGTAGCCGTTGGCAGCGGCGACGACCCCGCCGACCGCGAGGGCCTGTCTCACTTCCTGGAACACATGTTATTTCTGGGCACCGAGAAATACCCTGAACCTGGCGAGTACCAACAGTTCATCGCCAGCCACGGCGGCAGCCACAACGCCTTCACCGCGTTTCAGGACACCAACTACTTCTTTGACGTACAGGCCGAATTTCTAGAGCCAGCTCTGGACCGTTTCGCCCAGCAGTTCTCCGCGCCCCTATTCACCGCTGAACTGGTAGATCGCGAGCGCAACGCGGTGCATTCCGAATACAGCTCCAAGCTCAAAGAAGACGGCCGTCGCTTTTTTTCAGTTCGCAAAGCGGTTACGCCTGCCGAGCACGCTTTCCACCAGTTTGCCGTAGGTAACCTGACCACCCTGGAAAACAGCGAACAAAGGCCGTTACGTGACGACCTGGTCACATTCTGGCGCCAGCACTACTCGGCCAACCTGATGAACCTCGCCGTTTACGGACCGCAGTCGCTGGATCGTCTGGAACAATTAGTGCGTGGCCGCTTTGACGCTATCGAAGACCGCAACCTGACGCAGAAGCGCCACAGCGCGCCTTTGGTTGACCGTAAGCAACTGCCCACAAAAGTGACCGTGGCATCGCTGAAAGACATCCGTAATATGTCCCTAGTATTCCCTATTGCTTCACAGCAGGATCAATACCGCACCAAGCCAGAGCGCTACGTGACCAACCTGTTAGGCCATGAAGGCCCTGGTAGCCTGTTTGACGTGCTGAAACGTGCGGGCCTGGCCGAAAGCCTGTCGGCGGGCCTCGGCATGGACACCGGCGATGGCGCCACACTGGAAATCTCCATGGCCCTCACCAAACAAGGCCTTGAACAGCAAGACACCATTCTTCCGCTAGTGTTCGCCTATATCGAAAAAGTGCGTGAAAACGGCATCAGCGAGCAACGATTTGAGGAAATGCGCAAGCTGGCCGACATTGATTTCCGCTTCAATGAAAAAAGCGACCCCGTACACCAGGTAATGCGCCTGGCCGGGCAACTGCAACACTACCCGGCAGCCGACATCCTGCGCGCGCCCTGGTTGATGGAAAGCTACGCGCCCGACCAGTACCGCGAGATTCTTGAGCAACTTACCACCGACAACCTTTTGCTGTTTGTGCTTCAACCCGAACCCGATCTGGGCCAGGCTCGCGCTACTCATTGGTATAACGCCCAGTGGCAGCAGCAGCCTCTGGACGCCAATCAATTGAAGCAACCCGTCAACGCTGACCTGGCCAGCCAACTGGCGTTGCCGCAAGCCAACCCCTTCATACCGGAAAACCTTTCGCTGCTCAGTGGCAACACCATGACCCAACCGGAACGACTACTGAGTACTGGTGAGAACGCTAAAAATAGTGGCAATATTGAACTCTGGTACGCCCGCGATACCCGTTTCGGCACCCCCAAAGCCAACGTATACTTGAGCCTGCGCACACCGTTGGCGCAGGAATCTGCCCGCAACGCGGTGTTGTTGAGGTTGCTGGCCGACGCCCTGAACACCAACCTGAACGCCTGGGCCTACTCTGCGCGCCTGGCCGGACTGGACTACAGCATTTACCCCCACCTGCGTGGATTAACACTGAGGGTGGGTGGCTACAGCGACCAGGCCAGCACGCTGCTACGCCAAATTCTGCAACAGGTAGCCAACCCGGAACTGACCCAGCAACGCTTTGATATTGCGCGCCAGAACCTGTTGGACAGCCTGGTTAATCAATCCCGTAATCCTCCCAGCGAACAGATTGCCGACTATATTCAAACCGCACTTCTGGAAGGCGCCTGGCAAACGAAAGACAAGCTGAAAGCCGCTCAAGACGTCACCCTGAATGACCTTCTAGCCTTTCAGCAACAGCTCATGACCCGCCTGGACCCTGTTATGCTGGCCCACGGCAACCTCAGCCCCGCGTCTGCATTGAACATGGCCCAACAGGCACGGGCTCTGATCATGGCCGACAGCCAGTACACAAACGTAGAACGCAGCCGCATACGCCAGATTCCCGCAGGCGAAACACGCGTAAATCTGAACATAAGCCACCCGGATGCCGGCTACACCCTTTACCTGCAAGGCCCGAATACCAGCCTGGCAGAGCGCGCGCAGTACCGACTACTCACGCAGATTATCCGCAGCCCGTTCTACGAGAACATTCGCACCCAGCGCCAACTGGGCTATATCGTGTACGCAACGTCATTCGAAATGCTGGAAACCCCGGCGCTCGCGTTAGTGGTGCAATCTCCGGACACACGTCCGCAGGCTATTAACGCCGCTGTAGACGAGTTTATGGAAAGCTTCGCCAGTACCCTGGCAGGTCTTGAAAGCAAAGAGTTGAAGCAGGAAAAGCAGGCTGTTATCAGTGGCATACTGGAACAGGACCGCCAACTAGGCGATATCTCCGGGCGTTTCTGGCATGAAATTGACCGCGGCAACAGCAATTTTGACTCTCGCGAGCAACTGGCCACTGCAATTGAAAATGTCAGCCTGGAGCAATTGCAAAACACTTTCCGCACCGCCCTGGAACAACGTGAACGGGCGTTACTGGTGACCTCGGAAGGCAAAAGTGCAAACGAAGCCCCTGAAGCAAGCCAGACCGCGTCAGCAAATCACCGCAATGCAGACGAACAAATGCAAAGACTCAGAGCCCAGCCGCCGGTCACAGAGGGCTAACGGCTTTTGAAACAACAGAGGCAGCAATTTCAGCCACCAAATTCACGCTGAAATCGCTGCCAGTCTTCCGCTTCATCCACGTCCCAGCGCATGGGCAACAAGCCAACGCTCAGCCCTGCACTTTCCAGTTTCTCACAGGTTTGCCGCAGAACATGCTCGCTACCCCAGTGAATGCCATCCAACATGCCAGGTACCACCTTGCGCGCTCCGATCAACACATAACCACCATCTTCCGATGGCCCCAATACAACATCAACGTGCGCGAGCTTTTCAGCACCTAAAAGAACATGAGCAGCATCCACTGACGGGCAATCACTGCCCACAATCATCGCGACTTTGTGGCTACGCAGAGCACCGTTCAAAGCCGCGGCCATGCGATCACCAAGGTTGCCATCGCTTTGAAAACGCTGCGGCACACAGTGCCTTTGCAACGCTTTCACCAGTTCAGCGGCCTCTACAGGGGGCGCACGATCACAATCCCACCACAACTGCACCGGTAACGTCGTCGCCAGCAAATTATCCAGCACCGCCAGGGTTAACTCGCAATGCGCCGCCAGAGCCCCCTGCTCGCCCAGTGCAGGTATTAAACGGGTTTTTACCTTGCCGGCTTCAGGCCATTTGGCGAACTGCATGACCAGCGACTGGCCAGTGTTGTTTTGATTATTGGACATTACGGACATCCGATCGGTAAGTTTGGGCCAAAGACTCAGCAGACTCACCGCGCCAGTAGCGCCAGCGCAGCCGCCACATCAACACAATCGTTGCCCAGGCGCCTTGCTGCTGCCAGCGCCGGCTGTCTGTCGTTACCGGGCTTGCCACGCAAAAAGGGCGCGACACAGCACACAAGCGCCGGGATAATTCAACATCTTCCATCAACGGTTGAGGTGCGAAGCCACCCAAGGCGTTAAAAGTATCGCGGCGCACAAACATCGCCTGGTCGCCGGTACAAATACCGGTCAACCGCGAACGCTTATTCATAAACCAGGCAATTACACGAAACAGTGGCCGCGAGCCACTTAAGCGCACGTCGAATCGACCCCAAACTTTCGGCGTTGGCAAAAATGCCTGCAATTGCTGCACTGCATCCGCAGGCAACTGCGTGTCAGCGTGTAAAAACAACAACATATCACCATGGGCAACCGCAGCACCCGCATTCATCTGCGCCGACCGCCCCAACTCAGCACTCACCAGCTGATCACACCCAAGCCGGGCCCGGTCTTGCGTGCCATCAGTGCTGCCGCCATCCGCCACAATCACCTCGCAGCCTGCAGCCCGAAGCGGCTGCAGCGACTGCAACAAAACCCCAATCGCAGCGGCCTCATTCCACACCGGCACAATCACACTCAGCCTTACATCTGTTTTCAAATCCGCCATCACAGTATCGATCGCACCGTTTCCAGGAATAAACAACCCGCGCAAAGCCTTGAGCCATGCGCCTCAGACCGTTATCATACCGCCCTTCTTGGCGTTATGCCTTCGTAGCTCATCTGGATAGAGCGTCCCCCTCCTAAGGGGAAGGTAGCAGGTTCGAGTCCTGCCGAGGGCACCATAAATATCAACTATTTCATGTAGTTAAATGCCATTCTCGAATAAGCTTTTCCCATATTTTTATTACATGCTCCGCGTGTGACCAATATGTTACCAAAATTCTAATTTTAACCGCTCGCATGGATTGCCCAGCGGTTGCGACACCTGCCTAGTGGTGTGACTGCCAGGAGAGACTGGCACCTACCCCCTTCTCTTTAAACGCAGACTTCCATGAACTTTATCTTCAGGCTCTTAG
>JBALXR010000056.1:0-20384 GCA_036960525.1 Marinobacter sp. | reverse complement strand
GCCGGCGTTCGCTTTATGGGCGAAACCGCTAAAATCCTGAATCCGGAAAAAACCGTTCTAATGCCCACCCTAGAGGCCACCTGCTCGCTGGATGTAGGTTGCCCGGTGGATGAGTTTTCAGCTTTCTGCGATGAACATCCAGACCGTACCGTGGTGGTGTACGCCAACACCTCTGCAGCGGTGAAAGCCCGCGCAGATTGGGTAGTCACCTCAAGCTGCGCTCAGGCCATTGTTGAAGCGCTGGATGCCCGCGGTGAAAAAATACTGTGGGCGCCAGACAAACACCTGGGTCATTGGGTGCAGAAAACTACCGGCGCCGATATGCTGCTGTGGGACGGATCTTGCATTGTGCACGAAGAGTTCAAACACCGTGGCCTGGAAGATCTGAAGGTGCTTTACCCCGATGCCGCCGTATTGGTACACCCGGAATCACCGGATGCTGTAGTGGAATTGGCTGACGTTGTAGGGTCTACCTCACAGCTGATTAACGCCGTACAAACCCTGCCAAACGAACGCTTTATTGTGGCGACCGACAACGGCATTTTTTATAAAATGCAGCAGCTGGCGCCCAGCAAAGTTTTGATTGAAGCGCCCACCGCCGGTAACGGTGCGACCTGTCGCAGCTGCGCTCAGTGTCCGTGGATGGCTATGAATGGGCTGGAAAACCTGCTGGCAGTGCTGGAGGCGCCAAAGGGCCAAGCCTGCAATCAAGAAGTGCTGGTAGACGAAGCCCTGCGTGAAGATGCTCTACGGCCTTTACAGCGTATGCTGGACTTTACCGCCAGCATGAATCTGAAAGCGGCCGGCAACGCCTAGCAGGGTTTGACCCCAAGCCACCTGCGGGTTTTGCTGCGGTGGCAGCCGTTCTTTTTGTTAGGCAGAACGCCGACTATCAGCCATTACGCTGCACGTTAAGCTCGGCGGTAATGACGCTCAGGCGCTCGGTTACAACCTGACGCATCGGTGAGCCGGCCGTCAGTTTTTCCTGGGCCTGGCGTAATTGGCGCTGGGCCGATTCCAAATCACCCATCAATGCATCGTATTCCGCCCTTGCCATGTGTACTCCCACAATATTGCGCGCCATGCCTTCGGCTTCCGCCAGCTGGAACCACAAATGTTCTTGTTGTGGCGTGTTGCGAGCCAGCTGCGACAGCAGTTCCGCCGCCGCTGCGCCGTTATCCGAGGCCAGTTCCAGCTGTGCCAGCATGTGGGTAATCGGGTAGTTGCCCGGGTTTCGGGCCAGTGCCCGCACCAGCAGTGCCCGCGCTTCGGTCAGGCGTTTGGCGGCAATAAGGCTTTGTGCCAGGGTCACCTGAAACGTAATGCGCCCGGGATTGGCCAGTAGAAGCTGGTTAAGCAGGGTCTCAGCTTCAGCGTATTGGCCATTTTCTATATAAGCCACCGCTAGCCCATAACGAATGGCTGCATTGCTGGCGTTGCTGCCGGGGGCGTCGCCCGGGCTGGGGTTTTCCGAGTCATTGAGCGCCGCCCGAAAACTGTCGATAGCAGCACCCGCAGAAGCCGCATAATGCACCTGCAGGCGGGCCCGTATCAGATGGTATTCCGGACTGTCTTCGATGCGCGTCAACGGGTATTGCGCGGCGCGGTTCTGGGTGTCTGCAACCCGGCTCTGGGATAGCGGGTGGGTAGAAAGGTACTCGGGTATGCTGTTGCCTTGCCAGCGGCTCTTTCGCGTCATAATTTCAAACATTTCCGGCATGCCACGGGGGTCTAGGCCGGCATTGGCAAGAATGTCCAGTCCCACCCGGTCGGCTTCCTGCTCATTGGCGCGGCTGTATTCCAGCATATTCTGAATGGCCAGAGCCTGGGTGCCGGCAATGGCGGCAATACCAATGTCAGACTGGGTAACGGCTGTTAGCACAATACCGGCAATCAGGCCGGCAATGGTCATCGGAGTGCTGGTTTGCTGTTGCTCCAGACGGCGGGCAAAATGCCGTTGGCTAAGGTGAGCCAGCTCGTGGGCCAGAACCGAAGCAAACTGCTGCTCGGTGCGGGCAAACAGAAACAGGCCGCCGTTCACCCCTACAATGCCGCCAGGCACCGCAAAGGCGTTGAGCGCAGGGTCGTCAATCAGCGCTAGCGTCAGGTCACGGTTTTGCAGGGGCGCCGCTGGCACAAGACGATAAAGAATGGCGCCCAGGTAGTCATACACCAAAGGGTCAGTAATCTGCGGAGCGGAGCGCCGCAGCGACACCAGTACCTGGCGGCCGATATCGGCCTCCTGCTGGCCGGCAATCAGGCCACCACCGGTGCCGCCGATGGTGGGTAGCGTGCTACCCTGACTCTGGGCAATGGCGCCGGTACTGACACCCATAGTTATTAATGTCAGCGCCAGCAGCGCGCACAGCAGGGTATTGAAGCGAAGGTGGCCGTTCAGGCTGTTCATGTTCTTGGTCTATCCTGTGTCGGAATATCCTGAGCGTCACATAACCAATGATTGTGATGCAATACAATAACACTGGCGGCATAATGCCGGCTCATTAATCAAACGCTGTTACGGGTTAACGTCTAACATGGCTGATCGAACTCTGGATGCCTCGGGCCTGCAATGCCCGATGCCTTTGCTGAAAACCAAACTCGAACTGAACACCATGGCCCCCGGCGAACAGCTGGAAGTGGTTGCCACAGATCCTGGCTCGGCCAGAGACATTCCGGCGTTTATCGCCTTGTCTGCTCATCATCTGGTGGAGTCCGCCGTTGACGGCAGCCAGTATCGTTTTGTTATCCGCTGCGGCGACTCAGTGCGGCGGAGTTATTAATGGTTAGAATATTACGCGGATTCGCCCACAAATACTTTTCAGATGAAGAAGCCGTCATCCTCGGGTTGATGCTAATTATCGGCACCATGTTCGTCATCTGGTTTGGCGCTATGCTGGCTCCGGCTATTGCTTCGCTGATCGTGGCCTTTATCCTTCAGGGCTTGGTTACCAAAATGTTGGCCTGGAAAGTGCCAGAACCTCTGGCGATCCTGATTGTGTTTTTACTGTTTCTCGGCATTCTGGCCGGCGCCATTTTTGGCCTGCTGCCACTGGTGTGGACCCAGCTGTCCAACCTGGCCCGCGAAACGCCGCGCATTATCGGCGAACTACAGTCGTATCTGGAACTTTTGCCCGAGCGCTACCCGCAGCTCGTGTCGTTGGACGCAGTCGCCACGATTTACCAGCAGGTGTCTACCGAAGTGGGGCAGGCCACCCAGTGGCTTGTATCGGCGTCGTTGTCTAGTATTCCAGACCTGTTGGCGCTACTGATATACGCCGTGCTGGTGCCCATACTGGTGTTTTTCTTCCTGAAAGATCGCGATGTTCTGTTGGCCTCTATCGCTCGCTTGTTGCCGCCTCAGCGCGCAACTATGCGCAAAATCTGGCATGAAGTGAATCGCCAATGCGCTAACTACGTGCGTGGCAAAGCCCTGGAGATTCTGATTGTTGGAACCACTACCTACATAACTTTTAAAATTTTGGGTATGCCCTACGCCGCTTTGCTGTCGTTGCTGGTGGGTCTGAGCGTGGTGATTCCTTATATCGGGGCCGCAGTTGTCACGGTGCCAGTGGCCATCATTGCCCTATTTGCCTTTGGCTGGGGCAGTCAGTTTATCTGGATAATGGTGGTGTACGGTGTCATTCAGGCGTTGGACGGCAATGTGCTGGTGCCGGTGCTGTTTTCTGAAGTAAATAATCTACACCCGGTCGCCATAATTGTCGCGGTTCTGTTTTTTGGCGGTATATGGGGTCTCTGGGGCGTGTTTTTTGCCATCCCTCTGGCCACAATGCTGAAAGCGGTGGTGGCCGCCTGGCCGGTACGGGAGTTACCCCCGGCACCAACCAGCCGCTAAAGGCAGATAACAGCTATAGTGCTTTGACTGCAGCGAGCACTTCATCAACATGGCCCGGCACTTTTACACTGCGCCATTCCTGTCGAAGCACGCCTTTGGCGTCGATCAGAAAGGTGCTGCGGTCAATACCCATGTATTCTTTGCCGTAGAGTTTTTTTAGCTTGATCACGTCGAACAAAGCACAGAGTTTTTCGTCTTTGTCGGAAATCAGGTGAAACGGCAGTTCGAACTTGCCACGGAAATTATCGTGGGATTTCAGGCCATCGCGGGACACGCCAAAAATCTCTGTGTCATGTTCGGCGAAGGCTTGCATGTTGTCGCGAAAGTCCTGGCTCTCGGTGGTACAACCGGGTGTATCGTCTTTCGGGTAAAAATAGATCACCACATTGCGGCCGCGTAAGTCGGCCAGGCGAATAGTCTGGTCGCCGGTAGCAGTCGCTTCAAAGTCAGGTATGGTTTTGTTCAGTTCTACGGATGGCATAACATCTCCTTTAATTCCCTTGTGTCAGTTCGTGCCCAACATTACCATAACGGTTTTATTCGGACGGAGCTTTTATGATTACGGGTAGCCTTGTCGCACTGGTCACACCTATGCACCCAAATGGAGACATTCATTGGGAGCACCTGGACAAACTGGTGGACTTTCACATTGAAAATGGCACCCATGGCATCGTTGCCGTGGGCACAACCGGCGAGTCTGCGACTCTGGACCCGGAAGAGCACTGTAAAACCATCGGCCACATCATCAAGCGGGTGAATGGTCGCATTCCGGTGATTGCCGGAACCGGTGGCAACAGTACCCGTGAAGCCATTGCGCTCACGTCTGCGGCCCAGAAACTGGGAGCCGATGCCTGCCTGTTAGTGGTGCCTTATTATAATAAGCCGACCCAAGAAGGCCTGTACCAGCATTTCCGCACCATCGCCGAAGCCGTCCCGATGATGAAGCAAATGCTTTACAACGTGCCCGGCCGAACCGCTTGCGACATGCTGAATGAAACCGTGGTTCGCCTGGCCGATATTCCTAATATCATTGCCATTAAAGACGCCACCGGCAATATTCCCCGCGGCGCCGAGTTAATTCAAGCGGTAAAAGGCCGTTTGGACGTCTATTCGGGTGACGACGCAACGGCCATGGAACTGATGCTGGCCGGAGCCAAAGGCAACGTATCGGTAACGGCTAACGTTGCCCCCCGGGCCATGGCCGATTTGTGCACGGCGGCTGTTGCGGGCAATCGCGAAGAAGCCGAACGCCTGAACGAACTGCTGCTGCCCCTGAACCGCAAACTGTTCCTGGAAGCCAATCCAATTCCGGTAAAATGGGCGCTGCATCGCATGGGTATGATCGGTGACGGCTTACGCCTGCCATTGACGGTACTCAGCGAACAATTCCATGGCGAAGTGGAAGAGGCCCTGAAAGCTTCAGGCGTACTCTGAACGTGCTGAACCCGTTCCAATACCGGAGTAAGTCCATGCAGGTTCTCTCCAGAACCCGTTACTTAAGATGCACAGCGCCTTTTAAGGCGCTGACCTTAAAAGCCCAAGCCCTCAAAATCCAAGCCTTTCAATTCCCGGCCGGTAAACCCCTGGCCATCGCCACCGGCTTTGCGCTGGTGGCGGGCTTAGGCGGCTGCAGCCTGGTTTCGGATCGTTCCGCGGATTACGTCAGTGCGCCCGAAGGCAAGGCCATTGAACTGCCCGCAGGCGCCGACGAATCCCGCTTCCGACAAGTTATGCCTGTGCGTGATATAAACTTGGCCAATGCGGGTAAATTTTACCCGGACGGCATTCCAACACCGCCAGACATGACCTCTGAAATTCTGGACCAGAATTATGTGGTAGAAGAGCTAGACGGCCGCGCCTGGCTGTTGGTGAATGACGTTCCTGGTCGCTTGTGGCCCGCAGTCACCGCGTATATGTCTGACCGCCGCCTAGGCGTTGCGTTCGACAGCCCGCAGCTTGGCTTGCAGCAGAGCGAATTGGTGAACTTCAGTCTTCGCGCTCGTGAACTGTTACAGCTCGAGGGTGAGGCCAGCGCAAGCGAACCCAAAGTACTATTACAGGTACGCATTGCACCCGGTGTTCGCCGTAAATCCACGGAAATTCAGGTGCGCAGCAGAGCCGTAGCCGACCAGCCCCAGGCTTTGCTTAGCTGGGACACTACCCTCACTCCAGACTCTGCTGACTTGGAGCTGCAAAAACGCGTCCTAGCCGATATGGGTGAGTTCTTGAAAGCCGGGGAAGAGAACAAGTCCTTCTCCCGCGCGGCTTCAGGTATTACCAGCAAACCGTTGGTAAAACTGATATCCGAAAACGAGCAGGCCAGTGCCATCGAAATGCAGCTCGATTACGGCCGTGCTTGGGCGGAAGTCAGCCGCGCGTTGAACGAATCGGATATGGTCGTTATAGACCTGAACCGCAGTGAAGGCTGGTTCCAGGTGGACTATCGCAGCACCGACGAGCGAGAATCTGGCTGGTTCAGCTGGTTTTCTGGTAACAAAGTCCCGCGCCACACCCATACGGTGAACGTTACCCGCGGCGAACAAGCGGTGCAGGTCAGCGCGGAAACCGCCGATGATTACAGCGGTGAACAAACCCCTTCCACGCTTCTTAACCGTCTGTTTGACTATCTTTATTAACGGCGACGGGCTTTGTTAGCGGCCACGAGCCTTATTAATATTAACCGGGCTGGCTTACGCCGGCCCGTTTCTGGAGAACCCATGGAAAAGCGCGAACAACTTTACGCCGGCAAGGCCAAATCGGTGCATACCACCGACGACCCCGAGCGTTTTGTACTGGTATTCCGCGACGACACCTCGGCCTTTGACGGCGAGAGAATAGAGCAGCTGAACCGCAAAGGCATGGTGAACAACAAGTTCAATGCTTTCATTATGGAAAAGTTGGAAGCTGAGGGCATTCCTACCCACTTCGAAGGCTTGCTGTCAGACGTTGAATGCCTGGTGAAAAAGCTCGACATGATTCCGGTCGAGTGCGTGATTCGCAACATCTCGGCCGGCAGCCTGTGCCGCCGTGTTGGCGTAGAAGAAGGCCTGGAGCTGAATCCACCCACCTTCGAACTGTTCCTTAAAAACGACGTATTGCACGACCCCATGGTCAATGAATCACTGGCGATCAGCTTGGGTTGGGCCAAAGCCGACGAGCTGGCACAGATGAAGGTGCTCACGTACAAGGTAAATGACGTGCTTAAGACCCTATTCGCAGACGCCGGCATGCTGCTGGTGGACTACAAACTGGAATTCGGCCGCAGCCATGGCCAGATTGTATTGGGTGACGAATTCAGCCCCGATGGATGTCGTATTTGGGATGCCGAAACGCGCAATAAAATGGACAAGGATCGTTTTCGCCAGGGCCTCGGTAACGTGATTGAAACCTACGAAGAAGTAGGCCGCCGCCTAGGTATGTCGTTCGACTGATACGGATTCAAAATACGGAGCATCAACAATGCGCAGATTATTCATGGTTTTAGCCGGATCAGCCGTCCTGGCGGCGCCAGTGGCTCAAGCGGATGTACTGGGGCTCGGCGCTCAGGTAGGTTATTGGAATTCAGAACTGTCTGGTGACGTTGCAGCCAATGGTGACTCGGTGGATGTCAAAGACGAGCTTAATCTGGACGGTGAAAGCAGCAATCAGCTGAACTTGTATCTGGAACACCCGATCCCTCTGCTGCCCAATGTGCGTGTGGCTTATGTCAATATTGACCAGACCGCACGCGGCCGGTTGAGCGGCAGCTTCGATGGTATTAGCGCCGGCTCAGACGTACGCTCTGATCTCGAACTGGAACAGCTTGACCTTACCCTGTATTACGAAGTACTGGATAACTGGGTTAATCTGGACCTGGGCCTGACTGCGCGCGATTTCTCTGGCGAGTTGCTGGTGCAGGGTAATGGCCAGAGTAGCCGCACAACAGCCAATGCTGTTGTGCCCATGGGCTATCTTGCAGCGCGTTTTGATCTGCTGTTCAGCGGTGTCAGTGTTGGCATCGAAGGCAATGCTATTGCCTACAGCGGTGACTCTCTGCACGATTTTAACGTGTACGGCCAGTATCAGTTGTCAGTGCTGCAGTTGCGCGCCGGCTATCGCCAAATGGCGGTAGATTACGAAGACGGTGACGACCGCTTCGACGTGAAAATAGATGGCCCGTTTGTCAGCGCCGGAGTGGTGTTTTAAGGAGAAAGTCTGTTGAAAATTCTGGTCACCGGTAGCGCCGGTTTTATTGGTTTCCATCTTGCGCAACGCCTGCTGGATCGTGGAGACGAAGTCATCGGGGTTGATAACCTGAATGACTACTACGATGTGAACTTGAAAGAAGCTCGCCTGGCACGGCTAACGGACAAAGCCGGCTTTACCGAAGTGCGCCAGAATATCGCCGACCGTGATCTTATGGCCGCGCTCTTTGAAAAGCACAAACCGGAGCGTGTGGTGCATTTGGCGGCCCAAGCCGGGGTGCGCTACTCCATCGAAAACCCCCATGCCTATGTAGACGCCAACCTGGTGGGCTTTATGAATATTCTGGAAGGCTGCCGCCGCAACGATGTGCAGCATCTGGTGTATGCGTCCAGTAGCTCGGTTTATGGCGCCAACGAAGCCATGCCGTTCTCGGTGCACGACAACGTAGACCACCCGCTTAGCCTTTACGCGGCCTCGAAAAAAGCCAATGAGCTGATGGCCCATACCTACAGCCATCTGTATAACCTGCCCACCACCGGGCTGCGCTTTTTCACTGTGTACGGTCCTTGGGGTCGGCCCGATATGGCGCCGTTTATCTTCACCAAGAAAATTCTGGCCGGCGAGCCGATTGATGTATTCAACCACGGTCATCACAAACGCGATTTCACGTACATCGACGATATTGTAGAAGGCGTGGTACGCACTCTGGATCAAATCGCGCAACCGAATTCCCAATGGAGCGGCGCGCAGCCAGATCCCAGCACCAGCCGTGGGCCTTACCGTATCTACAACATCGGCAGCAACAACCCGGTGGAACTGGCGCGGTTTATTGAAACCATCGAACAATGCACCGGTAAAAAAGCCGAGAAAAACCTACTGCCGATGCAGCCGGGTGACGTAGTTGCAACCTACGCCAACGTAGATGGCCTGATCAACGATGTGGGCTACAAACCCGAAACCCGGCTAGAGCAGGGCATTGAGCAGTTTGTTGAGTGGTATCGGGATTTCTATAAGGTTTAAATGCGTCTTGCGTCAGCAATTCTTAAAGAGTTTTCTCCCGGGAACTTTTTACAGAGCCTAGGAACCCAGCTGCTTTAACCGTTTTGGCAATTCCAAGGTAATTTTTGACTTCGCCAGCGGGCAGTCGAATTGCAGATAATAGGCCAGCAGCTGCAACGGTACGCCAGCTGCGGTGCCATACAGTCTGTCGGCTACAATCGGGTGGCCAATGCCCGCCAGGTGGCGTCGAATCTGGTGTTTACGGCCGGTTTCAATGCGCACATTCACTCTTGAAGTGCTGGCCTCGGTATTGGTAGCGCTGGTATCGATGGAACTGGTATTGACGAGGTTAGTATTGATGAGGCTAGTATTGATGAGAAGAGTACTCACATGACTAATCGCGGCTTTACCGTCAATTTCCCCGTCAATCGTCCGCTCCTTCACATCCAACACGCCCGTTACGTCTGCCAGATACTGTTTGATGATCGTGCGCCCGGCAAACAGCTGTGACAGTGCAGCCGCAGCTTTTGAATCGTGAGCAATCAGCATCAAACCAGCAGCGTCGGCGTCCAGACGATGAATCAAAAAGCAGGGTCGGTTTAATTGCACCTCGGCCACCCGCAATAAACTGCAGTGATCACCCCATTGTGAGCCCTGTGCCAATAACCCGTGGGGTTTGAACCACACACTGTAGCGGCTCTTGTCTTCCAGCAGCTCAGCCTTTGGCGCCTTGCGCGTCAGAACTGCCTCGTCATAGTACAACTGCATGCGGGTGCCAGCTTTAACGTCACGCTTGGCTTTGCGCAGCCGCACAATCTTACCCTTCAAAGTCCACCAGCACGCGCCTTTCGCCATGGCGTCTTTGATACGCTGCTTCGGCAGGCCGGAGGCCTCACTCAGAATATCCACGGCCAGGCCGGGGGTTTCTACGGTGATATCAACGGTGGTTCGCATAGCAGGCCTGATAGAAAAAGTGAGCAGCCGATTATAGAAGATATGACGGGCTAGACAAGCAAGAGACGCCAAACCGGGGACGCAAAGAAGGGGGACGGATTTGAAATCCGTCCCCTATTATCCTGCCCCCAGTCCGCTGATTTCTGGTTTCGTCAGCTAAAACACCAGCACCATCGTAAATAATCTGCAAACGCTCGTCTGATGTCTGGCTATTTAAGCCGGTCAGGTTAGGCTATGCCGCTTGCTTACGATTATTGAGGTTTGAAGTTGTGGTTTCATCAAGGTGGTCTTTTTCTCGTGTTCTTGTCGTTCTGGTTTTTGTTGCTGTGCTTGTGGGTGGCGCCTTTTGGGCGTATCGCCACTTTTACGCCGCAAGTAATAACACCGCTGACGTGACGACTGCAGCCGTTAGCCGAGGGGACATAGACGTTTTGGTGAGCGCCACCGGCGTTCTGGAGCCCAGCAACTTTGTGGATGTGGGTGCACAGGTATCGGGGCTGCTTGACGTGATTCACGTCAGAGTGGGCGAATCCGTCAGTAAAGATCAGCTGTTGGCAGACATTGACCCAACCATTTATCTGGCCAGGGTGGATGCTAATCGTGCCCAGCTAAAAAACCAGCAGGCCCAGCTGGCCGATCGCAAAGCCCAGCTCACCCTTGCCGATATACAGTACCAGCGTCAGAACAACCTCTTCCGCGAAGACGCCACCACCCAGGAAAATCTGCAAATTGCCGAGGCTTCGCTAGCGTCTGCCAGGGCTCAGCTAGCCATGTTGCAAGCGCAACTGGAACAGACCGCCTCTACCCTGCGCGCGGAAGAAGCCAATTTGGATTACGCCCGCATTTATTCCACCATGGAAGGCACCGTTGTATCCATCACTGCCCGCCAAGGCCAAACCCTGAATACATCACAGCAAGCACCGGTGCTGATGCGCATTGCCGATCTGTCGAGCATGAAAGTCCGCGCCCAAGTATCTGAGGCCGACGTGGGCAGGCTAGCACCGGGCGATAAGGTGTATTTCACCACTCTGGGTGAACCCGGCAAACAGATTTATGGCCAGCTGGATTACATCGAACCCACGCCCGAAGTGCTCAACAACGTGGTGTTGTACAACGCATTTTTTAACGTGCCCAATGAAGCAGGGCGTTTATTGCCCAGCATGACGGCACAGGTATTTTTTGTGGTGGAACAGGCGCGTGACATATTGCGTGTGCCCGCGGCGACCGTTGTAGGCGGTCAGGTTTGGTTGCAACAGGGCTCAGGCGAGCTGGTACAGCGCAAAATTGAGGTAGGCATCAGCAACCGCATTTATACCGAGGTTCGCGATGGTCTGGCCGATGGCGATCTGGTGGTCACCGGCGGAGCGCCATCTAGCAAAGCCGCATCTTCGGGTATGGGCGGGCGCTCACAGTGACAGCTCCATTGATTGAATTACGCCAGATTACCCGAACCTTCGGCGATGGCGACTTGCAGGTGCCTGTGCTCAAAGGCATAGACTTGAGCATTCAAGCCGGGGAATTTGTCGCCATTATGGGGGCATCCGGGTCTGGCAAATCCACCTTGATGAACATCCTTGGCTGTCTGGATGTGGCAAGCTCCGGTCACTATCTGTTTCAGGGCAAAGACGTGTCAGGGTTCAAACGCGACGACCTGGCTCGTGCCCGTCGAGAATCTTTCGGCTTTATCTTCCAGAGTTACAATCTGCTGCCCGGCATAAGCGCGTCAGACAACGTTGAAATACCGGCTATTTACGCCGGTCTTGGCAAAAAACAGCGCCGGGAGCGATCCACCGAACTGCTTGGTGAGCTCGGGTTAAGCGACAAATTGCTTAATACCCCCTCACAGCTGTCGGGTGGGCAACAGCAGCGGGTATCGATTGCCCGGGCGTTAATGAATGGCGGCCAGATTATACTGGCAGACGAGCCAACCGGCGCCCTCGACAGCGTCAGCAGTAAAGACGTGATGCGGCTGCTGCAAACCCTGTCAGACCGCGGCCACACCGTTATTCTGATTACCCACGACGCCAAAATTGCCCAGGTGGCGGACCGCCAGATCACCATCGCCGACGGGCTGATTACCCACGATACCGGTGCCATTCAGGACACGGCTGTTTCGTCAGGCACCCCCCAGGCTCCGCTGCCAACACATCACACATCCGACGTCAGCGGCGTTTCCGGTTGGTTTGAAGCGTTAAAAAGTGCGGTGCATTCTCTCAGCACAAATCTGTTCCGTACGGCGTTGACCCTGCTGGGCATTGTGATTGGCGTAGCGTCGGTGATCACCATGCTGGCGATCGGTGAAGGCGCACGGCAAGACATTGTTGACAGAATCAGCGCCATGGGCAGCGACCTGCTGCTGGTGCGCCCGGGTGGCCCTGACCAGAGGGGCGGCCGTTGGAGTGTCACCACCTTGGTGCCGTCTGATTACCACGCCATTCGAGACATACCCGGCATTCGCGCAGCGGTTCCGGAAGTCACTGGCGGCCAAACCCTGCGTTTCGGCAATCGCGATCACCAAACCGAAGTGAATGGCACGGCCTACGAATTTCCCGCCGCACGGCAATGGTCCGTGGTCGCCGGTACCTTTTTTGACGAAGCGGATGAAAACCGCTACGCCGCCGTGGCGGTGTTGGGCAAAACCGTGGCCGAATCCTTATTCCCCGAACAAAGCCCGTTAGGCCACTACCTGATGGTTAATAACGTGTTGTTTCAGGTAATTGGCGTAATGGACGAGCGCGGGGCATCCCCTTGGGGTCAAGACCAAGACGACGTTGTGCTGGTGCCTTATACCACCGCCAACCTGCGCATATTTGGCCAAAACTATCTGCGCAACATCACCGTTGCGGTGGCAGATTCCGCCGACATGAACGCGGTGCAAGAGCAGGTTCACAGCACCTTGCTCACGCGCCACGGCAGCGAAGATTTCCAGATTCGGAACATGGCGTCGCTGATCGATACCGTGTCAGACACCCAGGACACCTTAACCTGGCTGTTGGGCTCTATCGCCGCCATTTCGCTGTTGGTGGGTGGTATCGGCGTCATGAACATCATGCTGGTGAGCGTGACCGAACGCACCCGGGAAATTGGTATCCGTATGGCCACAGGCGCGCGCACCCGTAACATCCTTCAGCAGTTCTTAACCGAGGCCTGGCTGGTGTCTGCCATCGGTGGCGTTATCGGCGTCATCCTTGGCATAGTGGCAACCCAAATCGTGGGCTGGCTCGACACACCCGTTGTGGTTACCGTGTTCCCTATGGTGCTGGCGTTCAGCTGCGCCTTCGGTACCGGGATTTTGTTTGGCTATTTGCCTGCGCGCAAAGCCGCTCATCTGGACCCTGTCCAAGCCTTGGCCGCGGAGTAATTTTATGATCCATTGCTCACAACACACGTTGCGCTTGGCACGGCCTAAACGGCGCCTGGCTCTGGCTAAGCGGCGACAGACATCCGCCATCTGCCTTTTAGCGGCTTGCTTGGTCCTGGCAGGGTGCGCTACTCAGA
The DNA here is from genome assembly GCA_036960525.1 of Marinobacter sp. Taxonomy (GTDB): domain Bacteria; phylum Pseudomonadota; class Gammaproteobacteria; order Pseudomonadales; family Oleiphilaceae; genus Marinobacter. The sequence continues at coordinate 6,895 of JBALXR010000056.1, read as the reverse complement.
TGTCCACACCGTCGGTCGTGCCAATGGACAGCACACATCTGCACGCGTTGGCGTGGGCGCCAGAGCTGACCTCGACTGCTTTAAGCGGGCCCACCGTTACCGACCAACAATGGTGGCAGGCCTATGGCGATCCCAACCTGCTGTTATTGATCGAAAAAGCGCAGGCGGCCAATGCAGACCTGGCCATTCTAGCCGAGAACCTGGTGCAAGCCGATTTACAGCTGCAGAACGCCGGCGCCAGCCTGCTGCCGGGCATTGGTTTAAGCGGCAGTACCGGCGAACAAACACAGCGCCCAAACGGCGGCGACTGGCGTAGCAGTGGGTCAACGTCGGTATCCACGTCTATCAGTTACGAGGTGGATCTGTGGGGCAGACTGAGCGCAGCAGAAAATGCCGCCAGTTTCCGTCGAGATGCCAGCGCTTTTGATTTCGCCGCCGCGCAGCTCAGTCTTTCCGGCGCAGTGGCCAGTAACTGGTTTCAATTGTTGGAATTGCGCCAGCGCTTGAACATCGCCCGGCAAAATCTGGAATTAGCGGAGCAAACCTTGCGCATTGTGGACGTGCGATACCGCAACGGCGCCGCCGATCGCTCCGAATTAGCCCGCCAACGCACCGCCGTGCTGGTGTTGCGCAACGCCTTGCCCACGCTGGTGTATGGCCTGCGCCAGAGCGAAGCGGCACTGCAGGTGCTTAGCGGCGAACCGCCCTGGATGGTAAGCGAGAACGTATCCGAAGATGCACCTGTAGATGTAAGGGTGGGTGAACTCTTAGGCGAATCCAGGGGCGAATTAAGGGGCGAGCTACAAAAAATCCTTATTCCGGACATCAATGCAGGCTCGCCCGCAGAGCTGATAACACGCAGGCCAGACCTTGCCGTGGCAGAAGCCCGCCTGCAGGCGGCCAACGCCGACATCGCCCAGGCCCGAGCTGCGCTCTTGCCGGCGGTATCATTAAGCGCGGCCTTGGGACTCTCTTCCGATGGGTTGCTCAGCCTTTCCAGTCCGCTGACGACTGCGAACGGTTTGCTTGCTCTTAGCCAAACCCTGTTCGACGGTGGTGCGCGAAGCAATAATGTGGCGCTCAGCGAATCGCGCCAGGTGGCTCTGGTGCAAAGCTATCGCTCATCTTTATTGAACGCGTTTTCAGAAGCGGGAGACGCCATGGCGCGCATCAATCTGTATCGGGAACAGGAACAGCGACTGGCGGAAATTGAACAGCAGGCCGATGAAACCCTGCGTTTAAGTGAGGTTCGCTATCGTCAAGGCGCAGAAGATTTGATTACCCTGCTGGCCAGCCAGCGCACGTTGTTCGATGCCAGAGTGCAGCGCAGCGAAGCTCGGCTGAATCGCTTACTGGCAACCGTGGATTTGTACAAAGCAGTTGGCGGTGGTTTTTAAGCCACCGCCGAAACACAAAGGGTATGCGGGAAGGGTAGCCGAACCCATCAGGCCGGTTCGAAGCGCTGCTTCAGCCAAGAATTGATGTCGTTGGATTCGTACAGCCATTGGTGGCTACCGTCAGCTTTGGCAATTCGCAAGCAGGGTACTTTCACGGCACCACCGCCGGCTAAAATTTCAGCGCGGTGTTCAGTGTTATGCTGGGTGTCACGCAGTTCAATATTCAGACTCATGCGCTTGATTTCTTTACGAACTTTGACGCAAAACGGGCAGGTTTTGAACTGATACAGCACCAGATCCTTGCAGGCTTCGTCTACTTCTTGCTGCTCTTGGGCGCTACGCTGCACTGGTTTTCCACCTCCGATTTGCTCGTTGAGCAGTACAAACGGGGTCAAAATAAGCCGCAAAGTGCGGAAAAAATAACGAAGAACAATTCTCATGAAATAAGCCTTGGCGGTCAATATTAGAAATAGGGTGAGCCTGTTTATTTACGATCGGTTCGCAACTAAAGATCGACAGGGTATCAGATTTTTTGCGCTTCGCGCAGAATCCTGTGACCATTCCGAAAATGACAAAGTAGGGTGATAAGCGCATGAACAGCCGCTGGCGGGTAGGCATCGATCTTGGCGGAACAAAAACCGAAGTCATCTTGTTAGACGGCGCCAACGAAACCCATTTTCGCGCCCGTATTGCAAGCCCCCAGGGAGACTACGAAGCCACCCTGAATACTATTAAAGAACTGGTCGAAGCCGCTGAATTACGGGCCGGCGAAGCCGCACTGCCCGTGGGTGTGGGCATTCCCGGTTCCGTATCGGCCCTAACAGGCCTGGTCAAAAACGCCAACTCAACCTGGCTTAACGGCCAGCCCATGGCCGCAGATTTAACCCGGTTGTTGCAACGCCCGGTTGGCCTGACGAATGACGCCAACTGCCTGGCACTGTCTGAAGCCAGCGACGGCGCAGGGCAGGGCTACAAAGTGGTGTTCGCGGCCATTCTGGGCACCGGTTGCGGCGCTGGCATTACCGTTAACAGCCAGCTGCTCACAGGCCCGAACGGCCTCGCAGGCGAATGGGGCCACAACTCACTGCCATGGACACCACAAACAGAATTAAACCAGCGCCCGTGCTTCTGTGGCCGCTTTGGCTGCAACGAAACCTTCTTGTCTGGTACCGGGCTTGCCCTAACCCATCGCTTGTTGTGGAACGAAGCATTGGATGCCCTAAGCATCGTTGAGCGCTTTCAAAACGATCCTCGTGCAGCTCGCTCACTCGACGATTACACAGACCACTTGGCCCGCGGTCTGGCGGCGGTCATCAACTTGCTGGACCCAGACGTCATCGTACTGGGCGGCGGCATGTCAAACGTACCGAGCCTTTACCACGATTTGGCAACGCGTTTGCCGGCGTACGTTCTAGGGAGTGAGTGCGAAACACCCATACGCCAAGCTATACACGGCGACTCCAGCGGCGTCCGCGGTGCCGCTTGGCTAGCACAAGACAGGGGACAGATTTAAAATCTGTCCCCGCTTTTCCCCGGTCCTAGCTCCGCTTCTTTCTCAGCGAAGCACGAAGCACCGAACTGAGCACACCCCAGCGGTTTACAATCAATGCCGCAAAGATCAAACCGCAGCCGGCCAGCTGAACTGGCGTCATGATTTCATCGAACCATCCTGCCGCAAATAAAGACACCCAAACCGGTTCAATCACCAGAATAACGGCACCGTGGCTGTGGGTCGACAAGCTCTGCGCATAAGTTTGGGCAAGAAAGCGCCCCGCAGTGCCTACAATTGCGCTGGCAAGAATCCACCAGATCAGAAGCGGTGGCGGGTTACTGAACGTTGGCTGCCAGGATTCTGTAATGAGCGATTCCACCAAAGTCACCAAACCGACGGTAAGCAACGCAATAGCCGTCAGTGGAAGAGCGGGAATACGCTTTTTTTCGATGGCGTTGCCCTGCCGGTTAATAGCAGTACGCTGATTTGCGGCGCGGGTGTTCAATGTAAAATACAGCGCAAAAATAGAAGCCGCCATCGCGAAAAAAAACTGCGCAGGTTCTGGCTGAAAACCGTTACGAAGCGACAGAAGTGCCAGCCCGGCTACCGCGACGGGAATGGCAAACCAAGTGCTTGCAGGTTGTGCCTCTTTAAAAAGCAGGCGAGCAAGGATGGGAACGATAACTACGCCCAGGCTGACTATAAAGGCACCTTCCCCCATGCTGGTGCCATGAAACAGGCCCATAACCCAGAAACTCATGGCAACGCCGAACACCAGGCCTACACCCAAACCGCGTTTAACCTGATCCCCACTCAAACGTGTCAGCGACCGGTAAGCGAAAGCCGCCAAAAAGCCACCTGCAATCAAAAATCTCAGCGCCATAAACAACAACGGCGGCATAAGCAAAATGGCTTCTTTAGAAAACATCCAGCTGATGGCCGCAAGCAGCGTAACACCCACCAGAATCAGGTCAGATTTATGGGCGTCAGTCATAGTCAGGCTCGGCTGCCAAAAGATAGGGGACAGATTTGAAATCTGATCCCGGTTTGCGAGTAATGTATAGTTTGCGAAGTAAAAAAGGAAGAAGGCTTATTGGAAAGCGCCCAAAGTTGCCACCTGACTAAGGACAGGGACGGGTTTTAAACCTGTCCCTTATCCTAAAAACTCGCTCCGCCGGCAACCGCCTCAGAACAGCTCACACGATTTCGCCCTAAGGCCTTGGCTTCGTACAACGCCTTATCCGCTCGATTGACGGCGCTCTCAACTGATTCCATGGCGGTATTCACTTCCGCAACGCCTATGCTTACGGTCATACGCACCTCTAATTCATCGCCGGCATCAACAACATGCCTTTCAACGCCCCTGCGGATACGTTCGGCACAACTTTGGGCTTCCGCATGGTCAGCGCCGGGCAAAAGAATCACAAACTCCTCGCCGCCAAATCGGGCAACCAGATCCCTGTCCCGGCTGTATTGTCGGAAAATGCCGGCTATGTCCACCAATGCCGAGTCGCCAACATAATGGCCGTGTTCATCGTTCACCGCTTTGAAATGGTCAATATCAAGTGCGACAACAGACAAAGGCTCCCCGGCGGCTCTCGCCTTTTCAGCTATCTACTCACCTTCAGACACAAAATGTCGGCGGTTATAAAGTTGAGTGAGCGGGTCGGTCGCCGCTTGCTGTTTGAATTCATTCTGTTTGGAGCGGATATTCTCCAACACTTTTATCCGGTACGAGATGATGAACGCCAGCGTTAGTGCTTCCAGCACAATGCCCATCCCGACACCATGGCTGTTTATATAATTCGGCGCGACCAGGCCTTTGTAATACAGCACGGCAATCCCGTTGAACACCACAAAAAAAGTGTGGCCGACAAGAAAGAACTTTACCAAGGGGTGACCCTTACGCAACAGCGAGACACCTACCGAAAAGGTCACCACCAAACGGCATCGCCGTAGACATTGAACGCTTTGCCAAGCAGCCCGTAGGAGAGCGCAATCCACGCCAGGCCCGAGATCAGATACAGAGAATAGAAAATGTTCTCGCTTTTGCTGGTGGCGAAGTACAAAAGGGCGTTGTACAAAACCATTGCCAACATCATGCCCACCAATAGCGCGATGTCCAGATGACCACCAACGAGTGCTTGGCGAGATCGCTCATTGTCGTAGATTTCCAATGAAAACCATTGGTGCGAATACACATGGCTGCGAACGTAAACAACCACGGTTTCTCCCGGAGGCACCGTGAACGGATAGACCACCGTTCCCTTGTACATAAGGGGATGGTCGCTGGCATCGTTAAGGTCAACCGATGCTTGGTCAATCAGGTTTTGAGAACGCTCTTGAAAAATATCGACTGAACGGGCGTGATAAGCACTGGGCAGGTGCAGAAAAGAGCCCTTGCCTTCAGGCTCGAATTGCGCAGAGTAAAACGGAACCAGGTCACGGCCGCCTTGGTACCAAGCGATATGCTGCTGGTCGTCTCCTGAAAGGTCTGCTTACGAACTTCCTCGTAGCTCATCGACTGCGAATCGTCAGTGAAATACCCAACTCGAAAATCCGTTAACCGAATGGCCTCCTGGCCGATAGCCAGAATCGACGACGCCTGAGCGCAATCAAGGGCTTTTGAACTGTGTATTACAGCGGTGACGGACCCAGCCCGCCAGCAGGTTTTACACCTTTTTAAATGTGTCCTTGCTATGCTCCGAAGACACGCGAATACGAAGGATCGCGAACCGTGAAAAAGATATTAATTTTTTCAGCATTGTTAGCTCTACCTGCATCTCGATGCATACCGCCACATTGAGATTCAATAGACCATGATAGACTTCAGTCTTATGTTCATTACTCACAAAATCTACCCTGCACGGTGAAAACGTGAACATGAGGTGTGAGGTAAATACACTACAATCCTCAGATATTGCTTTTTATCCTCACGCCCCACGCCTAATACAAAGGATTAAATCAGTGACTACCTTAAAGTATATAGCTCATTATTCTGAGGAAATTCAAACACAAGCTGGGTTGCTGATTACCAATGGTTGCTTAGGTGGTTATTTTGAAAAAAAATATCCAGACGTTCACGAAATACAAAGCGACAAGGCGTTGTATCAATATGTAACCGATCTAAAAAATAAGTATATGCGTAAAAGTGATCCTATTTCTCAAGTCAACTACAATAGCAAGCTCAAGGTGCTCAAAAATGCGCTGGGTGTTCATACCTCTCAATCACGAGTGCAAGGCAGTAAGCTAAAGTCACATAAAAGCATCACGGTAGCCAGCTTGTTCAAAGAGGCGCCGCCTGAGTTTTTGCGAATGATCGCAGTGCACGAGTTATCACATCTAAGAGAAAAAGAGCATAATAAAGCTTTTTATCAATTGTGCTGCCATATGGAGCCTGATTATCATCAACTTGAGCTAGATACCCGTTTGTGGCTGCACTGGCGTGAACAACAACCTATCCATTTCTGAACTTACAAAAATCAAAATAGAGGCGGCCTCCAACTCATCCTGATTGAACACAGAAAGATCGGTTCCTTATAAGCATGTACTGTCGCAACAAACCATTGGCGTTCTCGTTAGTAGCTTGTTGCTAAGTGCTGGGCGGATCAGAAAAGTAGATTGCCGTGCCGGTCTTTTGGGTGATTTCAGCATGACACACCAGCTCGCGGCCCTAGTCGTAGGTAAAAGTCTGGCGCATCTTTAGCGGTATCTGGTTCAGCTTAATGCTGACGCCCCGAACGGCCGCTGTGGCTTTGACTCCGTGCATCTTGGCCAGGGACACAAGGCCACTGACACGCTCCGCTAGTGTAACAACGTCCGAGCGGTTAAAGGCACCCTTGATCAAGTTACCTCCCCCATACACTGGGCCATCTTTGGACGGCTGTCCGCATACCGAAATTTAAATAATTAAGAATTAAATTTTTATTCTAAAAATATAATTTTTAATTATGGTTTTGTTCACACAATTAGACCAAGCCATCAGTTACTTTTGAATAGCAATTAG
>JBALXR010000055.1:0-21232 GCA_036960525.1 Marinobacter sp. | reverse complement strand
GATTTTTTCGTCTCCGATGACCTCCCGTGCGCCCAGTTCAGCCGCTACAGTGCGCAGCACCTCGCCGGCGCGTTTGAAGTCGTGACGCAGAACCGTAAACGTAAAGGCGGTTTTATTGTCTTCGCCCACGTTCTGGACGATCATGTCTACTTCAATATTGGCATCACTAATCGGCTTTAGAATACGCAGTGCACTGCCCGGCGTATCCGGCACACCGGATATGGTCAGCTTGGCTTCGTCACGATTGAATGCAATGCCAGAAACCAACGGTTGTTCCATAGTGTTATCATCCTCAATGGTAATCAGGGTGCCCTCACCTTCCTGAAAGCTGGACAGTACCCGTAACGGAACGTTGTATTTACCCGCGAACTCCACAGCGCGAATCTGCAGCACTTTGGAACCCAGGCTGGCCATTTCCAGCATTTCTTCAAAGGTAATGTGGGTCAGCCTGCGAGCGGAATCCACCACCCGCGGATCGGTGGTATAAACCCCGTCCACGTCGGTATAAATCTGGCATTCATCAGCCTTCAACGCTGCGGCTAAAGCCACCGCCGTGGTGTCTGAACCACCGCGGCCCAGGGTGGTAATATCGCCGAGATCGTCCACTCCCTGAAAGCCTGCCACCACTACCACACGGCCTGCATTCAGATCTTCACGCACACGTTGCTCATCAATGTGCTGAATACGGGCTTTTGTGTGGGCACTGTCGGTTAGGATGCGCACTTGTGAGCCGGTGTAAGAACGAGCCTCGCAACCCAGCTTCTGCAAGGCCATCGACAAGAGTGCAATGGTCACCTGTTCGCCGGTAGACAGCAGCACGTCCATTTCACGTTTACCGGGCTCATCGGTTATGTTGCTGGCCAGGCCAATCAAGCGGTTCGTTTCACCGCTCATAGCTGAAACCACAACAACAATGTCGTGCCCGGCCTTACGAAAACCAAAAACCTTTTCCGCAACCGCTTCAATACGTTCGGTCGTGCCTACTGAGGTACCACCAAATTTCTGTACATACAGGGCCATAGTATTCCCACTGTCTGGACCGGGATTCAGGGCGGAAATTGCTCCGCCCGTCAAATCGAACGGGCGCGATTATAAACCCTCACCCGCAGCTACAACATGCGTTACTGACTATTTTTTTCAACCCAGCCAGCAACGCCTGCCAGAACCTCAGCAAGTCTGGAAGCATCGTTACCTCCGCCCTGGGCCATATCAGGACGACCACCGCCTTTACCATCCAGCTGCGCGCAAAGATGCTTCATGATGTCGCCGGCCTTGATTCGCCCGGTCGCTGATTTGGTCACACCAGATACCAGCGTGACCTTGCCATCTTCGACACTAGCCAAAACCACTACGCCTTCGCCCAGCTTGTTTTTCAGCTGGTCGGCGGTTTCCATCAGCGCCTGGCGATCCGCTCCTGGCATTTCAGCGGCCACCACCTTCAAACCCGCTACTTCAACCGCAGACGATGCCAGATCGCTGCCGGCCGAGCTGGCCAGTCTGGCCTTAAGACCGTCGATTTCTTTCTCCAGCTGCCGGTTACGATCCAATGTCTGCTGCACTTTCTCGACCAGCGACTCGCGGGAGCCTTTTACCAGCCTGGACGCTTCACGCAAGGTGCGCTCGGCACTGTCTATCCATTCCAGAGCACCAAAACCGGTAACCGCTTCGATACGGCGAACGCCAGAAGAAATACCGTTCTCAGAGGTAATACGCAGCAGGCCAATATCACCCGTGCGACTGACATGCGTGCCACCGCAAAGCTCAACCGAGTAGCCATCAGAGCCCATACTCAAAACCCTGACGGAATCACCATATTTTTCACCAAACAGCGCTAACGCGCCTTTGGCCTGGGCCTGTTCCATATCAGTCACTTCTGTGGCAACCGGGGTATTCTCCAGAATCTGCTGGTTAACCTGACGCTCAATTTCCTGCAGCTGTGCCGTGCTGACCGCTTCCAGGTGCGAAAAGTCAAAACGCAGCTTGTCTGGATCTACCAACGAGCCTTTCTGACTAACGTGCTCGCCCAGAACCTTGCGCAAAGCCGCGTGCAATAGATGGGTAGCGGAGTGATTACGCTTGGTACGTTCACGGCGCTCATGGTCAATGCGGGCATCCACGTCCAGGCCCGGGAATAGTTCACCTTCAATGACCGTTCCGATATGAAGGTGGTTGCTGCCTTCTTTGCGGGTGTCGGTGACGTGAAAGCGGCCACCGCTCCAGGTAAGCAGTCCGGTGTCGCCGACCTGGCCACCAGACTCCGCGTAAAACGGCGTGCGATCCAGCACAATAATGGCTTCGTCGCCGGCTGCGGCGTTTTTGTGCTCACCGCCGACAATCACCGAGCGAATGTGTTCGTGGCCATCAACGTGTTCATAACCGGTAAATTCGGTCATGCCCTCAAGCTGCAAAGCATCAGCATTGTAATCGATGCCAAATTTGCTGGCCGCCCGGGCACGCTCCCGCTGGGCATCCATCGCTTTTTCGTAGCCCTGGTAATCCAGGGTCAGACCACGCTCACGGGCGATGTCGTTGGTCAGGTCTACCGGGAAGCCATAAGTATCGTAAAGGGCAAACACGGTTTCGCCAGGAATCACGTCGCCTTTAAGCTCGGCAATGTCCTGTTCCAGTAGGCGCAGACCTTTATCCAGGGTTTTTACAAACTGCTCTTCTTCTTGCAACAGCACTTTTTCAATCTGCTTATGGCTGCTGACCAGTTGCGGGAAAGCTTCGCCCATCAACTCAACCAATGCACCGACCAACTTGTGGAAGAAGGGACCATTGGCACCGAGCTTGTTACCGTGACGGGCAGCGCGGCGGATGATGCGGCGCAGCACGAAACCACGACCTTCGTTTGACGGCATAACACCGTCGGAAATCAGGAAGCAGCAGGAACGAATATGGTCTGCTACAACACGGAGCGACGCTTCGGTGGTGGCAACGCCGCCGAGAACATCCGAGGCGGCTTTTAGCAGGTCCTGAAACAGATCGATTTCATAGTTGCTGTGCACACCCTGCAATACTGCGGTCACCCGCTCCAGACCCATACCGGTGTCCACCGATGGTTTGGGCAGATTAAGCATTTCACCATCAGCGGTGCGGTTATACTGCATGAACACCACGTTCCAGATTTCTATATAGCGGTCGCCATCTTCTTCCGGGCTTCCCGGAGGCCCACCGGCTACATCGGGGCCATGGTCAAAAAAGATCTCGGAACACGGGCCACAGGGGCCGGTATCGCCCATCTGCCAGAAATTATCTGACGAGTAGCGGCCGCCGGCGTTGTCGCCAATACGGACAATGCGCTCGGCAGGTACGCCAATTTCCTGGTTCCAGATATCAAAGGCTTCGTCGTCTTCGGCGTATACCGTGATCCACAGCTTTGCTTTCGGCAGGTTCAGCCACTGTTCAGAGGTCAAAAAATTCCAGGCGAAGTTGATGGCTTCGCGCTTGAAATAATCGCCAAAGCTGAAATTGCCCAGCATTTCAAAAAACGTATGGTGGCGAGCCGTGTAACCGACGTTTTCCAGATCGTTGTGTTTGCCGCCGGCGCGCACGCACTTCTGCGAACTGGTGGCGCGAGTGTAATCACGCTGTTCACGGCCAAGGAACAGGTCCTTGAACTGATTCATGCCCGCGTTCGTAAACAACAAAGTGGGATCATCTGCCGGCACCAGTGAACTACTGGAAACAATGGCATGGCCCTGCTGTTTGAAGTATTCAAGAAACGCCTGTCGCAACTCTGCCGTTTTCATAGCCCTTTAATACCTTTCCATAAACCCGACGAAAACTGCGCCAGGTTCGCGATTGAATTCGGATACTTACATGATTGTACAAATCGGATACTCTAGCACACGCCAACACCCTGAAAAACGTGAAACATCACCGGAGACCGCATGCCCAAACGCTTTAACGATGCTGACGTGCTTTTGCCGCCGGCAACCGGACTGAAACGTGGCCTGGCCATTACTTACGACGCACTCATCAGCATTGCCGTGCTATTGGTTACCACCTGGATATACACCCTAATCGCCGGCCAGCTAACCGGTTGGGAAAAGTACGAACAAATGGCAGCTGCCGGGCAGATTAAAGGCGGCCCGGGCCTGACATTTACCCTGTTTCTGGTGCTGTACCTGTTCTTTGGTTATTTTTGGACCAAAATGGGCCAAACACTTGGAATGCAGGTTTGGCGGGTGCGCATTCAGAATCTGGACGGCATGTCGGTAAGCTTGAGCCAGGCATTGCGCCGTTATGTGACGGCGGCCGCTGTTGTGTTTCTGGCATTACTGGCAGGCTACTACCTGGGTGCTGTCAGCCTGCTATTTTCCATTCCGGCGATCGTTAGTCTGTTCGTGCCCATTAACGGACTGTCTCTGACCGACCGAATGTCAGACAGCGTTGTGGTTGAAGTCGAAAAGAAAAAGCTGTGACGGCAAACCGGGGACAGATTTTAAATCTGTCCCCTATTAACACTAACCTGCACGGCGCATGAGCAAAATACCAATACCAGCATTTACAGCAATAGGCACCAGAACAGCCAAAATGGGCTCAAAGCCATAAACCACGCTCATTGGCCCCAGCAGGTCTTGCATATACTTGAACAACAGGCCAACCAACAATCCGGTAAACACCCGAAAGCCCATGGTGACCGAGCGCAGTGGTCCAAAGATAAACGAAATCGCCACTAACACCATCACCGCGGTTCCCAGTGGCATTAACGTCTTCTTCCAGAACGCTAACCAATAGCGCGACGCGCTCAAGCCCTGCTCCTCCAGATAGCGGGCATAGGTCAGCAGGCCTGTCATCGCAAGGTTCTCTGGCTTCACAATCAATACGCTCAGTACGCCGGGCGACAAACCAGACTCCCAGCGCAACTGTTTATGCGTTACACGGGTGGCGCCCTGCTCTTCCAGTTTGGTGGTTTGTACATTCTCAAGAACCCAGTAATCACCTTGGTAAATCGCCCGTTCGGCAAAACTGGCCGCCAACAACTGGCGCTGCTCGTTAAAACGGAACAGGGAAATGCCAAAAAGCACACCACTGGGCTGCACGGCATTCATATGGATAAATACATTTCCTTCGCGATGCCATAAACCCGACGCCGCAGCCACGTTGCTCCCTGCACCCAGCGCAACGGCTTTTCCACTTTGCGCCATGCGCTCCGCCTGCGGCGCCAAGTATTCGCCAATACCCACACCTAATAGCACCACAAACAACGCCGGTTTCATGGCAGACCAAACAATACGTTTTATGGAAACGCCGGCGGCGCGAATAACCGTTAGCTCGGAGGAGCTGGCCATCGAACCCAACCCCACCAGGCAGCCCATAAACGCGCCCAACGGCAAATAATCGTAAATCCGCCGCGGCAGCGTCAAAAACACATACCACAGAGCGTCCAGGGTCTGGTAGTTATTCGCTGTGCCGTCTAACTCGGCAATAAACGCGAAAATCAAATCCAATGACAGCACCACCACCATCACCAAAAACATGGCACCGCCAACGGTTTTCATCACATAGCGGTCAATCTTACGCATGGGTAGGCCCCAAGGGCTCTACACGCCGCAAGCGGCGCTTGCTCAACCAGGCCGGGCCGAACTGCAGCCAAAGCCCCAGAGCCAGAAACAATCCGTGCACCCAGAACATACCAATCCACTCTGGTACTTTGCCCTCGGCCAGCGCATCACGAGCCACAATTAACAGGCCGAGATAGGTGATATACACCAACATCGCAGGCAACAGGTGGAAGAATCGGCCCTGACGCGGATTAACCCGGCTCAACCGAACCGCCAGCAGAGTCACCACTGGCACAATAAAAGGCAACGAAAACCGCCAATGCAGCAGCGCTCGCTGTTGCGGGTCGTTAGACTTCATCAATTGCCCGGTACTCAGACCTTCTTCCAGCTCTTTTGTACCACTCTTACCACTGACAATTTTTAGACCGTAAGCTTCAAATTCGGTGGTGTTGTAATCCAGCTGGCCAGCGTTACCCGCGTAGCGCCCGCCGTCTTTCAAAATCAGAAAACGGCTTCCTGTCTGCTCGTCTACCAACTGGGTGCCCGTTTCAGCGGTGATTATGGACAAACCTTCGCCATTTTTGCCAAACTCGGCAATAAATACACCCTGCAGCTCGCGCTTGTCGTCGCTCAGCCCTTCGGTGTAAGTCACTCGCCCACCCGAGGTAAAGTCCTGAAAGCGCCCCGGCGCCAATAGTTCGAATTCGGTGGCTTTGCGCTGTTCGTTGAATATCTCCTCGACCTGCTTCATGCCCCAGGGCGATACATACAGACTCATGGCAGCCACTACCAACATCACGGGCAAACTGCCAACCAAGGTTTGGCGCAAAATATCGCCTTCACTTACGCCGCAGGCAAGCAACACGGTCATCTCGCTTTCGAGATACATACGGCCATAAGCCAACAAAATTCCGATGAATAGACCCAAAGGCAAAATCAGCTCGAGAAAGCCGGGGAAACGGTAAGCCATCACTGAAAACAGCACACCCGCAGAAATTTCACCTTCTGCCGCATTACCCAGATACTTTAAAAAGCGTCCGCTCATGAACACCATCAGAAGAATGGTGGACACAGCAATCATACTGATCATGATCTGACGAATGAGATAGCGAAAAATAATAGTCAAAGCGATTTCTCTGGCCGAGCCGGTAACGGCGTCCATTGATGAAGGAAAACGCCAGCAGCGGCTATTCTAAGTAACCTTGCAGACGATTGACAGGGCCACGCCGCGCCGCGCAAGTTAGTCACATGTCCGCACCAATGCTTGATAATTCATCGCATTGCCCCAATATTAGTACACCTACTCAATTCGCATAACAGAATCACTAACAGGAGTTGCCATGAATTTTACCTTAAGCAGCAAAGCCCTGGACACCCTCAGCGCTGACTGCCTTGTGCTGGCGTTACCGCAGAAAGGCGAATGGCCCGCCAGCACCAGCGCAGCAGACAAAGCTCTGGATGGTCTGATTGGCAAACTGCAAAACGCTGGCGACATCAGTGGCAAGAACGCATCGGTACAGACTGTTCCGCTGACCGACAGCCATTGGCAGCGCTTGTGCATTGTCGGCACCGGCGATGACGAAAGCCGCACGCCCGCTAGTTACCGCAAAGCATTGATTGCGGCAGTAACCGCTCTAAAAGACGGCCCGTCGAAACATGCCATTGTGGCCCTGGCTGACACCCAACTAACCGGCGACAGCGCAACGACCTCCGAAGGAGCTCGCCTAAGCCTTATTGGCCGCAGTCTGGAAGAGCACCTGTACACGTTTAACCAGTATAAGAGCGAGCAGCCTGCTGCGCGCAAGCTGAATAAAGTAACTGTAACCGCCTCTGCCGGCGGCAAAGCCGAAAAAGATGCCTTTAACCTGGGCCTGGCGACCGGCCGCGGCATGAACTTTACCCGCGACCTGGGCAATACACCGCCCAACATTTGCCACCCAGTCTGGCTGGCCGAACAAGCTATAAAAATGGCCAAAGACCACGATTGCATCAAGACCGAAATTCTTGATGAAGAGCAGATGGCCGAACTGGGCATGAACACCATTCTGGCCGTGGGCAAAGGCAGCAGCCAGCCATCGCGCTTTATTATCATGGAATACCGCGGCGGCAACGCCAAAGACAAACCCCACGTATTAGTGGGTAAAGGTATAACCTTCGACAGCGGCGGCATTAGCATCAAGCCGGGTGAAGGCATGGACGAAATGAAATACGACATGGGCGGCTCGGCCGCAGTGTTTGGCGCTATGCAGGTTATCGCCGAAACCAAGCCGAAACTCAACGTGGTGGCCGTCATCGCAGCTGCTGAAAATATGCCCGACGGCAGCGCCACCCGCCCCGGTGACATTGTGACCACCATGTCTGGCCAGACCGTTGAAATCCTTAACACCGACGCCGAAGGCCGTCTAGTACTGTGCGACGCCCTGACCTATGTGAAGCGATTTGGCCCAGCAGCGGTTATTGACATGGCCACTCTCACCGGCGCCTGCATCACCGCCCTAGGACACCACGCCACCGGCTTACTGGCCAACAACGACGACCTGGCCAACGAACTGCTGGCCGCCGGCGAACGCGCCAACGACAGAGCCTGGCGCCTGCCGTTGTGGGAAGAGTACCAAAGCCAGCTGGACAGCAACTTTGCGGATATGGCAAACATCGGCGGCCGCCCCGCTGGCACTATCACCGCGGCTTGCTTCCTGGCCCGTTACGCCAAAGACTACCGTTGGGCCCACCTGGACATCGCCGGTACTGCTTGGCATTCCGGCAAAGCCAAAGGTTCTTCAGGCCGCCCGGTGCCTATGCTGGTCGAATACCTGATGTCTCATGCCGGCAAATAAGCCGCCTGCTGTGCACACTGCGGAAACCGGCAGCGTTGCTGCCGGTGCCTCCGTACCTGCTTCCGGCCAAGATGAGAAAAATCAACGCTACTGGTTCCACATCCTACGCCAAGACACTCCCGCCGCACGCAACCTGCACGCCGCCAAACTGGTCAACAAAGCCTGGCAGCAAGGGGACCGCGTGGGCATTGTGTGTGACACCCCAGAACACGCTCAGGAACTGGACGACCTGCTTTGGAGTTTTAGCCCGGATGCATTCATTCCCCACAGTGTAATGTCTGAAGCCAACACGCCCTGCAAAGACCCCGTCGGCATCCTGCTACACCCGCCGGCCGCCGAAGACTGGGATACCGTGATTATTCTCTGCACGGAACTGCCGGCTCACGCTGATCAGTTTAAGCGCCTGGCGCTAATTGCCCACAATGACCCGGTGGTTTTAGGCCAGGCCCGCGCGCACTTCAAACAGTTGAGGGCTTTGGGTATCGAGGCAAGAGTTCACGACCAGCGGCAGGGTTGAACCTGGCGGACTTAACCCAAGATATCGCGCCGCCTCCGCAGCCACACATCTGTCATAATTGAGTGAGAAGCGCTCACAGGATGAACAATATGGCAGCTAAACCGCCAAAGAACCCAACCATTCAAAATCTCCGCGAGTTGCTCACCCATTTCCCCAATATCCGGGTTGCGGCTCTTTTTGGCTCCATGGCTCTGGGCAAAGAGCGCCCAGACAGCGACATTGATGTAGCCGTACAGGCCGACAAAGCGCTGGTAGCAAATGAGCGCGTCACCCGAACCGAGGCCATGGCCCTGGTTTTTAATCGGCCTGTAGACTTGATTGACTTGCGCACTGCAGGCCAGCCCCTTCTGGACCAAATCGTGAGTAGTGGCGTACAGGTGGTAGGAAAAAAACACCGGTGGGGCAACCTGATATACCGGAACATTATGGAAAACGAAGATTTTGTACCCTACCAAAAACGCATACTCGAAGGGCGGCGACACACATGGATGAACAACTCGTAGCTCAGAAACTGGAATCGCTTCGGCGTTGCATCCAGCGTGTGGAATTAAAGCTTCCTGACAACGTGGCAACACTACTGAAAGACCTTGATGCGCAAGACATCGTTTCATTGAACCTCACCCGCGCCGTGCAAATGAGCGTAGACATCGCCTCCCACTGGCTCGCCGGACATAGCGAATCAACCGCACCCAAAACTATGGAGCAGGCATTCGACGCCCTTGCCAACTCCGGCGTAATTGAGCACGATCTTGCTATCAGAATGCGAAAATTGGTTGGCTTCCGAAACGTGATGATTCACAACTACGATGATGTGAGCTGGGAAATCGTGTTTGCAATTTGCCAGTACCACCTGGGTGATTTCAGAACGTTTGCCAAGGTGTTTTCAGATCTTATTGAGTAACGTTGGCTGCTCAGACTGGCCTGGCCTCGCTGATTACCGATGCCCTAAACCGAGGAGGAAGGTCACTAGGTATCCGACCAAAGACAACTTTGAGCGCAGGACGGCGCAGAACCTCCCATTGACTTTCAAGTTGTTTTTTTGATCTCACTTTTGATCCAGTCAAGTAACTTTCTAAATCGATCCGTTTCAGCAAAGCTGGACGCACAGACCAACCAATAACCTGACCGCATACGGATTGATGGCCCTACCATCTTGAGGTAACCAGCCTCGACATCTCCTTCGAGGAGAAGAGTTCGACCCAAGCCTACACCCATTCCGCCAATAACCGCCTGAAGCATCAAGTCGGCGCGATCAAATTGATAGTCGGGATTAAAACCGTCCCTTCTCGAACCAATGGTGGAAAAATAGTAATCCCAGCTAAAATCAGTCTCATCGATTTCACCACGACGATCACCAAGAAAAACAGTTTCTGGCTTTTCCAGAAGTGCTGCATCACTGACTCCATCACCAAGGTAGCCTGGACTAGCCACTGGCTGCATCCAGCAATGGGTAAGGTACGACGAATGTAAACCGGGATAAGGGCCTGGCCCAAATCGGATCGCAGCATCGGCGTCGTTTATCAAGAAATCAACGGTTTCCTCCTGCACGTCTAAGGACAGCTTCAGATTCAGTGCGTGCGCATTCGGCAAAGCCGGAATTAACCACTTCATCGCCAGTGAAGATGACAGAGAAAGCCGGATTAAGTCGGTTGATCGGCTGTGCTCAAGCTTATCAAGCGCTGTATCCCAGCTCGCCATACTATCAATCGCCGCATGACACAGAATTTCTCCGATTTCGGTCAATCGCAGCCTGCGCGTGGTGCGATCAAATAGGGTATGACCCAGCGCATCTTCCAATGATCTGATTCTGTGACTTACCGCCGACTGGTCCACGCCCAGCCGCTCAGCTGCTTTCGTAAAGCTTAATTCTTCCCCGATCGCAGCGAGCATTGGGGAAGAATTAACGAGTTTGGCGAGGGTTTCTTTTCGATCCGTATTAATGAGATTTTCTCATGCGTATATGAGTTCCAATTTCAGGATAATCGCCATAAGTTAGGCGTATGAGTACTACCGAAGTCATCAGTATTGGAGATTAACATGAACTATTCTACAGTCGCGGTTAAAACGATCGAAGCCCACATTATCAAAGGATTTGTGACAGACGGCATCGGCGGCAACCCTGCCGGCGTCGTGCTCGACGCCAGCGAACTTAACGAAGCAGAAATGCTTTCTATCGCCGCAAAAATAGGGCTTTCTGAAACGGCTTTCGTTTCATCATCGGATACAGAGGGCTTTAAACTCGACTTCTTTACACCCAACCGTCGAATTGCCCATTGCGGTCACGCAACCATTGCAACATTTTCCTATCTTGCAGAACTTGGGCGTATTGCTGAAGGAGAAACATCAAAAGAAACCGTTGATGGCCCGCGCAAAATATTAATCAAAGACGGTGCTGCCTATATGGAGCAGTTGGCACCTAAATATCGCACGCCCGGCGACTGGACAAAAGATGCCGTAACGGTTGCTCAAGTCCTACAATCTCTGGGATTGACTGAGAACGATCTGGACATCAGCATCAGCCCCATGCAAGTGAATACTGGAAACAGCTTTATCGTTGTTGGAGTAAAGAATGGAGCAACGCTGCGTAGCGTAAAACCTGACTTCAATCTCATCTCGGTCATCAGTGAAAAACTGGATCTTATCGGTTACTACGTATTCACAACCGATAACCATGCAACCGAAAAAGACGCGACAACTCGAATGTTCGCACCGCGTTATGCCATTAGCGAGGAGTCGGCTACGGGCATGGCTGCGGGGCCTCTCGCTTGCGTCCTCCACGATCACCTACACATTAACAAACGTACGTTTTTAATCGAACAGGGCAAATTCATGGAGCCAGTATCACCCAGTCTGATCACGGTGGAAATTTCCGTCGAAAATGAAAAAATTCAGGGTCTGATGGCGGGCGGGCACGGCAAGGTTTCGAGAAGTCTCAATATCGATTATTAGAGTCTGGCGTAATATAAAGCCGCCGAAGTGCGGCAAGCCTTACGCCGATCTCGCATCGAGCAGCTACGTGCTCTGGGTGTTGAGGCGCGGATGTATAATCAGCGGTGCAACTAAAACTGGGATGTTTACAGACGGTTCTGCGATCTTTTTCAGATATGCCAGTCTAAGCACTCTCATGGCCCGACCGCGGGCGACCATGTATAATCGTGTGACTAAAATCTCCTCTCGAATTCACCAATACGGTCACCAGTAAAAACCCATGGAAAAAACCTACCAGCCAGAAAACATTGAGCGCCAGTGGTACGAAAACTGGGAATCCAAAGGCTACTTCCGCCCCAGTGGTGAGGGCGAGTCTTACAGCATCGCCATTCCTCCGCCGAATGTGACCGGCAGCCTGCACATGGGCCACGCCTTCCAGCACACTATTATGGACACTCTCACCCGCTACAAGCGCATGCAGGGCCATAATACCCTGTGGCAAGTAGGCAGTGACCACGCCGGTATTGCCACTCAAATGGTGGTTGAGCGCAAGCTGGCGGCGGAAGAAGGCAAAACCCGCCACGATCTGGGCCGTGAAGAATTCATCAAGCGCATCTGGGAGTGGAAGGAAGAGTCTGGCGGCACCATTACCGACCAAATGCGCCGGCTGGGTAACTCGGTGGACTGGGACACCGAGCGCTTCACGATGGACGACGGCTTTTATAAAGCCGTGCAAGAAGTGTTTGTGCGCTTGTATGAAGAAGGTCTGGTGTACCGCGGCAAGCGCCTGGTGAACTGGGATCCGAAGCTGCACACCGCCATTTCCGATCTGGAAGTAGAGAACAAAGAAGAGAAGGGCTTTTTCTGGCACCTGCGTTACCCATTGGCCGATGGTGCCACCACGCAAGATGGCAAAGACTATCTGGTTGTTGCCACCACCCGCCCGGAAACCATGCTCGGTGATACCGCCGTGGCCGTTCACCCCGACGATGAGCGTTATCAGCACCTGATTGGCAAGTTTGTAATGCTGCCACTGGTAAACCGCCGTATTCCGGTGATTGCCGACCACCACGCCGACCCGGAGAAAGGCTCAGGCTGTGTAAAGATTACCCCGGCACACGATTTCAACGACTACGCCGTGGGCAAGCGCAACAACCTGCCGATGATGAACGTGCTGACTGAAGACGCCAACATCCGTCAGCACGCCGAAGTGTTCAACAGCGACGGCACTGAAAATACCGATCTGGACGCTTCCCTGCCCGCCGCATACACCGGCCTGACCCGGGAAGACGCGCGCAAGCAGATCGTCGCAGACATGAAAGCCGCAGGGCTGGTTCAGAAGGTAGAAGATCACGTACTGAGCGTACCCCGTGGCGACCGCTCCGGTCTGATCATCGAGCCGATGCTGACGGATCAATGGTTTGCCGATGCCAAAACCCTGGCCAAGCCCGCTATTGAGGCCGTTGAAGACGGCCGCATCCAGTTTGTGCCCAAGCAGTACGAGAACATGTATTTCTCCTGGATGCGCGACATTCAGGACTGGTGCATTTCCCGCCAGCTATGGTGGGGCCACCGGATTCCAGCCTGGTATGACGCCGACGGCAATATTTACGTGGGTCGCAGTGAGGAGGAGGTGCGTCAGAAACACAATCTGACGGCTGACTTTCCGCTGAAGCAGGACGACGACGTTCTGGACACCTGGTTCAGCTCTGCTTTGTGGACGTTTGGCACTTTAGGCTGGCCGGAAATCACCGAGCGCCTGAAGACCTTCCACCCAACGGACGTTCTGGTCACCGGTTTTGACATTATTTTCTTCTGGGTCGCACGGATGATCATGATGACGATGCACCTGACCAAAAATGAGGACGGCACGCCCCAGGTTCCGTTCAAGACGGTGTACGTAACCGGTCTGATCCGTGACGAGCACGGCGACAAGATGTCCAAATCCAAAGGCAACGTGATTGACCCGCTGGATATGATCGACGGCATCGAGCTGGCGCCATTGCTGGAAAAGCGCACCGGCAACCTGATGCAGCCCAAGCTGGCGAAGAAAATTGCCAAGCAGACTGAAAAAGAGTTCCCCGAGGGTATCTCGGCCCACGGTACAGATGCCCTGCGTTTCACCCTGGCGGCCATGGCCACCACGGGTCGTGACATCAACTGGGACATGAAGCGCCTCGAAGGCTACCGCAACTTCTGCAACAAGCTGTGGAACGCTGCCCGCTATGTGCTGATGAACACCGAAGGCGAGGACTGCGGCGTGAACGGCGAGCCGGTGGAACTGTCACTGGCCGACCGCTGGATTATCAGCGCCCTGCAGCAGTGCGAGCAGGATGTGGCCCGCCATTTGGATCAGTACCGCTTTGATCTGGCCTCGCAGGCACTGTACGAATTTATCTGGAACGAATACTGCGACTGGTACCTGGAGCTGTCGAAGCCGTCTCTGAGTGACGACAGCGCCAGTGCTGAAGCCAAGCGTGGCACCCGCCGTACACTGGTACGTGTACTGGAAACCGTTTTGCGTCTTGCCCACCCGATCATGCCGTTCATCACTGAAGAAATCTGGCAACGCATTGCGCCGTTGGCAGGCAAATCCGGCGACAGCATTATGCTGCAGCCTTTCCCGCAGGCGGATAACAGCCGCCAAGATGCTCAGGCAGTTGCCGATATTGAGTGGCTAAAAGGCGTGATTGTGGCGGTACGCAATATTCGCGGCGAGATGAATATTTCACCGGCCAAGAAAATCCCTATTCTGTTCCGTGGCAACAGCGCAGACGGCCAGCGCCGGATGAATGAAAACCGCCAGTTTTTGAGCTCGTTGGCGAAGCTGGAAAGTCTGGAGTGGTTTGACGGCGACAAAGCACCCATGAGCGCCACGCAACTGGTAGGCGATATGGAAGTGCTGGTGCCCATGGCCGGTCTGATTGACAAGGATGCAGAGCTTAAACGCCTGGATAAAGAGCTAGAGCGACTGGGCAAGGAGATTGGCCGGCTGGAGGGCAAGCTGGGCAATGAAAAGTTTACCGCCAAGGCACCGGCGGAGGTTGTTGCCAAGGAGCAGGAGAAGCTGACTGAGTTCCAGAGCAACGCGGCTCGACTACAGCAGCAGCGTGCTAACATTGAGGCCATGTAGGCGTGACTGTGGACGTTAAACGTTTCGGGGATGGCGGGCAGATCGCCATTCTTGGAGCGGGTTCAATGGGGCGGCTATGGGCCGCCCTTTTGCCGTCTGAATCTTGTGGATTTTTGCCTCGGCCTGGCAGTGGTTCTGGGTTGATGACGGTGCCTGCTGGTGACCTGCCTGAGGGCAGCCTCGACTCTGGGCGAAGCTTCAGCCATCTGGCGGACCCCTCCGAAACACGCTGTGAATACGTCCTGGTACGCTCTGCTTCGCCATCCATGGCTACGCAAGGTTTCGGAGGGGTCCGCCAGACGGCTTCGCCAAATGTTTTGCTGACACCGACAGACACTCAGATTTCTCGTCCATGGTTTCATTCGTTTGATCGCATCGGTCTTTTATTGGTGACCACCAAGGCTGGGGACACGCTTTCGGCTTTAGAGGACTGGCTGCCGTGCATTCCAAACGGTGCCCCTGTTGTGCTTTTCCAGAACGGTATGGGTAGCCAGCAGACCGTTTCCCGGCGCTGGCCTGACCGCCTAATTCTGGCCGCCAGTACCACCGAAGGTGCAAACCGGCCCCAGCCAGATATGCTGGTGCATGCCGGCGTGGGCGATACCTGGGTAGGGCCGCTTACAGAGTGCGCTTCTGACTATACTGAATACGTAGTGCATCGGTTGGCACAGTCCGGGTTGCGAGTGCATTCTGAGGCCAATATTTTACAGCGGCTGTGGCAGAAGCTGGTGGTGAATGCCGGTATCAACGCGTTTACCGCACTGCTGGACTGTCCGAACGGGGCCATCCTGCAAGCTTCGCTGTATCAGCAAACCATTGATGAGTTGTGCGTAGAAATCGCAGCGCTGTTGCGCGCTGACACCGGTCAGGATATTGCACCGCACACGCTGCGGGAGCGAATTGAGGCGGTCGCCAAAAGCACCGCCAGAAACACGTCGTCGATGCGTGCCGATGTAAACGCCGGGCGTAAAACCGAGATCGATTTTATTAATGGTTACCTTGTGCAGTGCGGACAGCAACACGGGATTGCCACGCCGGTAAACCAAATGCTGGTTCAGCGAGTAAAAGCTATTTAGCATTTCAATCAATCAGGCTAGTACTTTAACCAATTAGGCTAGCAGCTTAACCAATCAGGAGAATTCCATGGGCAACCGCCTGTCAAAAATTTACACCCGCACCGGAGACGATGGTTCTACCGGTCTGGCCGATGGTAACCGCATTGCCAAGAGCGCCCAGCGCGTTGAGGCGATGGGTACGGCGGACGAACTGAACTGTCACATGGGCCTGCTGGTTGAGATGTTAGACAGCGATGATGCGCTGTTTGAGCCCATGCGCCGCATTCAGCATCACCTGTTTGACCTGGGTGGTGAATTTGCAATTCCGGGTAGCATCGTCATCAGCGAGCAGCACATCAGCTGGTTGGAAGGCTTGCTGGATGAGTGGAACGAACCGCTACCGCCGTTGAAGAACTTTATTCTACCCGGTGGTAGCCCGGCAGCAGCTCAGTGCCACATGGCACGCGCCGTGTGCCGCCGTGCCGAGCGTGTTGTAGTGGCTCTCAGCCACGAGGACTCTATCAACCCGCTGGCGCGGCAGTACTTGAATCGCTTATCCGACCTGCTGTTTGTAGCCTCACGGGTGCTAGCACGGCGCGAGGGCGCGGAGGAAATTCTGTGGGAGCAGAAGAAAGCCAGCCGCGATGAACTGCCCCCGCAGAAATAGCATCCTAAAGACAGCACCGCCTTTACACGATTTTGTGCTCGCGCAGCTGCTCCAGGGCAGCGGCCACTTGTCCGCCCTGCTCGGGCAAATCCGCCAGAATTAACGTCAGATCGCTGTGGCCGGTGTCGGTATCTGTCAGCACCAGCAGACCGTTGGCTTTAAGCGCCAGAGCCAACGGTGCTTTGAAGCCTTCACTGTATTGCAGATTGTCGTGTTGTAGCGTTGCTACGGCGCGGCCATCATCGAACAGCACTTTTTCAAGAGTATGAACCAGCGTGCGGGCGGCGTTCGCCTCGCCTTTTATGTATACCACCGCGGCTTGCTGGCCAAAGCGGCGGGCTTTTTGCGCTGTGGTCACCTGTGCACTGTGGTGCAGTGCGTGGCCTTGTTGCTGCAAGCAAGGCAGAATCATACCCGCTGCCACTGTGGTGTGAGTTAAGCGATCCACTACAATAAACGACCCGGTACCGCGGAATTCCTTATAATTATCCGCCACCACCGGCTGTTCCAATGTCAGTTCGCAACGGCCGATTTCATTCAACGCCAAAGTACTCGCCTCGGTCTGCTGCAGCGAATTCACATCTATCTGGTGGCGAACGGCGGTAACAGCGCCAGCCACGCGGCCAGTGAGCAATTGTATGTCGTAGGTTTTACCCTGCACCAGCGCTTGTTCTGCCATCCAAACCAGCGTGGCATCAAAGCGATCCGTCGTCTGCGGCACTTGTTTGCTGTGCACCAGAATGTCGCCACGGGAAATATCAATCTGGTCTTCCAGCGTCAAGGTTACAGACATGGGCGGGAAGGCCTCACTGAGTTCACCATCGAACGTGACAATGGATTTCACCTTTGATGACTTACCGGACGGCCACACTGTTACGTCGTCACCCGGGCGAACCACGCCTGCTGTCAGGGTGCCGCAGTAACCGCGGAAGTCCCTGTTGGGGCGGTTCACGTACTGCACCGGAAAACGCAGCGTGTCGAAATTCTGGTCGCGGACAATCTCCACACTTTCCAGAGTTTCCATCAGCGCTTGCCCCCGATACCAGGGCATGAACTCTGAACGATTAACTACGTTGTCGCCTTTTAACGCCGACAAAGGCACAAACTGGATGTCTGGCAAGTCCAGCTGGCGGGCAAACGCCCGATAATCAGCCTTGATCTGCTCGTAGCGTTCCTCGCTGTAATCCACCAGATCCATTTTGTTGATGGCCACTACCGTATGCTTCAGCCCCAGCAGCGACACAATGAAACTGTGGCGGCGGGTTTGCACCTGCACGCCGTGGCGGGCGTCAATCAAAATAATGGCCAGGTCGCAGGTAGAAGCGCCGGTGGCCATATTGCGAGTGTACTGTTCGTGGCCCGGGGTGTCGGCGATGATGAATTTACGACGAGCGGTCGAGAAATAACGATAGGCCACATCAATGGTGATGCCCTGCTCGCGCTCGGCCTGCAAGCCGTCCACCAGCAACGCCAAATCAAGCTCGTCACCGGCATTACCCACCCGTGCGCTGTCGTTGTGGAGCGCCTCCAGCTGGTCTTCATAAATCATTTTGGAGTCGTGCAGCAGCCGTCCAATCAGAGTGGATTTGCCGTCGTCTACGCTGCCGCACGTTAGAAAGCGCAGCAGTTCCTTGTTTTCATGCTGGTGCAGGTAGGCTTCGATATCATCGGCGATCAGGTCAGACTGGTGGCTCATAGCGGCACTCCCAATAGGCGCACATCAAACGTGCGCACATCAAAGATTGAATTCAGTGGTGGGGTAATGGAGTTTCGGGTCGCCATCAGAAGTACCCGTCCATTAAAAGTAACCTTCCATTTTTTTCTTTTCCATAGAGCCCGCTCCATCGCGATCTATCGCCCGCCCCTGGCGCTCAGAGGTTCGTGTTAACAGCATTTCCTGGATGATTTTCTGCAACGTATCCGCTTCGGAATCCACCGCCCCGGTTAACGGGTAACAGCCCAAAGTCCGGAATCTTACCTTGCGCAACTCCGGCTCTTCGCCCGGGTTCAGAGGCAAGCGCTCGTCGTCCACCATGATCATCATGCCATCGCGGGTAACTACCGGCCTCGGGGCTGCAAAGTACAAAGGCACAATCGGAATGCTTTCCAGAAAAATGTATTGCCAGATATCCAGTTCGGTCCAGTTAGAAAGCGGAAATACTCGAATGCTTTCGCCTTTATTGACGCGGGTATTAAACAGATTCCACAGTTCCGGCCGCTGATTTTTCGGGTCCCAGCGATGATGCTTGTCGCGGAATGAGAAAACCCTCTCTTTGGCGCGGGATTTCTCCTCATCACGACGGGCGCCGCCAAAAGCTGCATCAAAACCGTATTTATTCAACGCCTGTTTCAAGCCTTGGGTTTTCATCACATCGGTATGGGTGGCCGAGCCGTGGGAAAAAGGCCCCACGCCCATATCCACACCCTCCTGATTGATGTGTACTAACAACTCCATGCCCGACTGCGCTGCCATGCGGTCACGAAATTCGATCATCTCACGGAATTTCCAGGTGGTGTCTACGTGCAACAGTGGAAACGGCGGGGTGCCAGGGAAAAAGGCTTTGCGGGCAAGATGCAGCATGACCGCCGAGTCTTTTCCCACCGAGTACAGCATCACCGGATTGTCAAACTCTGCAGCGACTTCACGAATGATCTGGATGCTTTCAGCTTCCAACTGCTTCAGGTGGGTAAGACGGCGTTCTGGCAAAGAAGTCATTAACGGCGGCCTGCGTAAATCAACGGTTTAGAAGGCCGGCGGATACCACCGGCTGGATGAGACATACAGTATCCCAAAGGAGAATAAGATTTAAAAAGAATAAATAAACTTTTATTTATTCTTTTTAAGAATAATGAAAACTTCACCAGCACGACCTGCATATTCGATATATGAATATCAAAATCTGTAAATATCATTATAAAGAATAAAGAACATTGCGTATGCTAACTGAAGAAATCTACACAAGTCGGTGAAACAGTCATGTATCAGTACAATCAGATTGACCAGACACTGGTCGACGAACGGGTGGAGCAATTTCGCGACCAGACCCGCCGGTTTCTGAACGGCGAACTGCCGGAGGATGAATTTTCTGCGCTGCGGTTGATGAACGGCCTTTACATTCAGCGCCAGGCTCCCATGTTGCGTGTCGCTATCCCGTACGGACTCTTATCATCAACCCAGATGCGCAAGCTGGCCCACGTCGCCCGCACTTACGACCGCGGCTATGGCCACTTTACCACCCGCACCAACATCCAGTTCAACTGGCCAGAGCTGGCTTCGGTACCGGATATTCTGGCGGAGTTGGCACAGGTGCAGATGCACGCCATTCAAACCTCGGGCAATTGCATTCGTAACACCACCACCGATCCTTACGCCGGTGTGGCGGCAAACGAACTTGAAGATCCACGCCCCTACTGCGAAATTATCCGCCAGTGGTCTACCCTTCATCCGGAATTTGCTTACCTGCCGCGGAAATTCAAAATTGCCGTCACCGGTGCAACGGAAGACCGCGCAGCCTCCCAGGTACACGATATTGGCCTGCAAATGGCGCACAACGCCGATGGCGAAATCGGCTTTGAAGTACTGGTCGGCGGTGGGCTGGGCCGCACGCCCATCATCGGCAAGAGCATTCGAAAGTTTCTGCCAAAACAGCATTTGTTGTCATATCTGGACGCCATCTTGCGTGTATACAACCTCAAGGGCCGCCGCGACAACAAGTATAAAGCGCGCATCAAGATTCTGGTGGAGGCTCTGGGCCCCGACGAGTTTCGCCGCCTGGTCGAAGAAGAATGGATCCATACCCGCGATAGAGAGCTAACACTCACCGAGGCCGAAATTGCCCGTGCCAGATCGTTTTTTACCCTACCCGATTACGACGCCAACGCCGCCAGCGCTGCCGCTTATGATTCCTTAAATGCTTCGCTGGCAGCCGATGTCGAGTTCAGCGCTTGGTATCGCCACAACACTGTGGCTCACCGGGTTGATGGTTACCGCATTGCCATTGTTTCGCTGAAGCCGTATCTGGAAGCCCCTGGCGACATCACCGACCGTCAGATGGATGCAGTCGCAGACCTAGCCGATCTCTATAGCTTTGGCGAAATTCGCGCCACCCATCACCAGAATCTGGTGCTGACCGATGTACGCAAGGGTGACCTTTACACAGTTTGGCAGGCGTTGGCGGCAAATAATCTGGCGCGATCAAACATTGGCACGCTGACCGACATGATTGTGTGCCCGGGGTTTGATTTTTGCTCGCTGGCCAACGCTCGCACGTTGAACATTTCGGACCAGATTAATCAGCATTTTGACGATATGGATCATCTGTACGATCTGGGCGAAATCCGACTGAACATGTCTGGCTGCATCAATGCCTGTGCCCACCACCACGTCGCTGACATCGGCATTCTGGGCGTGGATAAAAAAGGCGAGGACTGGTATCAAATTTCCCTTGGCGGTTCGTCCAAAGAAGACGCACGCCTGGGCAAGATTCTTGGAAGGTCGGTACCGGCAAGCGACGTTGCCATCACCGTGGAAAAAATTCTGACCGTGTATGTTGACCAGCGCCGCGAAGACGAATCCTTTTCGCAGGTG
>JBALXR010000054.1:0-21258 GCA_036960525.1 Marinobacter sp. | reverse complement strand
TGTTCGAACAGTACCAGGTCGACGTGGTGGTGCTGGCGCGCTACATGCAGGTTCTGCCGCCGGAACTGTGCTCCAAATACGCGGGCCAGGTGATCAATATTCACCATAGCTTTTTGCCTTCGTTTGCCGGCGCCCGGCCTTATCACCAGGCTTATAGCCGTGGTGTGAAGCTTATCGGGGCTACCTGTCATTACGTGACCCAAGATCTGGACGAAGGCCCGATCATCGAACAGTCGGTGATTCGCATCACCCACCGCGATACCACCGACGACATGGTGCGCTTGGGCAAAGATGTGGAAAAAAGTGTGTTGGCTCGCGGTTTGCGCTCGCATATTGAAGACCGCGTGATTACCCACGAAAACAAGACCGTGGTGTTTGATTAACAGTCGACCTCAGGGCCCCGAGAGGGGCGCCTGTGTGGTATACTGCTCGGCTTGTCACAGAACTCATTAACGGGGTCAGAATCGGGCCCTGATACGATTTTCAGTTAACGCAAAGGAACCTTTCTCGATGGGTGATTTAGCCAAAGAGATCCTGCCGGTAAATATTGAAGACGAGTTGAAACAGTCCTACCTCGATTACGCCATGAGCGTGATTGTGGGCCGCGCACTTCCGGATGTGCGCGACGGCCTGAAGCCGGTACATCGCCGCGTATTGTTCGCCATGTCGGTATTGAACAACGACTGGAACAAAGCCTATAAAAAGTCCGCCCGTGTGGTGGGTGACGTTATTGGTAAATACCATCCGCACGGTGACTCTGCGGTTTACGACACCATCGTACGAATGGCTCAGCCGTTTTCGCTGCGCTACCCGTTGGTAGACGGTCAGGGTAACTTTGGTTCCATCGACGGCGACAACGCCGCGGCCATGCGTTACACCGAAATTCGCATGAAGAAAATCGCCCATTCTCTGCTGGCCGATCTGGACAAAGAAACGGTCGATTTCGTGCCCAACTACGACGGCACAGAGCAAATTCCAGTGGTTATGCCTACTCGCGTGCCTAACCTGCTGATCAATGGCTCGTCCGGTATTGCCGTGGGTATGGCGACCAACATTCCGCCCCACAATCTCACCGAGGTGGTTAAAGGCTGTTTGGCGCTGATTGACGACCCAGACTTAAGCATTGACCAGTTGATGGAGTTTATCCCCGGTCCGGATTTCCCCACCGAGGGCATCATCAACGGTCGTGCGGGCATTGTTGAAGCTTATCGCACCGGCCGTGGTCGCGTGTACATTCGTGCCCGTCACGAAGTAGAGCACGACGCCAAGACCAAGCGCGACGCGGTGATCATTACCGAACTGCCGTATCAGCTGAACAAGTCGCGGCTGATCGAGAAGATCGCTGAGCTGGTGAAAGAAAAACGCCTGGAAGGCATCACCGAGCTGCGTGACGAGTCCAATAAAGAAGGCATTCGCGTTGTTATCGAATTGCGCCGAGGTGAAAACCCGGACGTGATCATTAACAACCTGTTCAAACAGACCCAGCTTGAAACCGTGTTCGGTATCAACATGGTGGCGCTGATTGACGGCGAGCCGCGCATCCTCAATCTGAAGGAAATGCTGGACGCCTTCATACGTCACCGTCGCGAAGTGGTTACCCGTCGGACGATTTTTGAACTGCGAAAAGCCCGCGAGCGTGGTCATATTCTTGAAGGTCTTGCGGTTGCGCTGGCCAACATTGATGAGATCATTGCGCTGATCAAAGCCTCGCCTTCGGCCGCCGAAGCCAAGGAAAAACTGATCGCCCAAGGCTGGGGATCCGAAGACGTGATGGCCATGCTGGAGCGTGCTGGCGAAGATGCCTGTCGCCCGGACGATCTGCCGGAAATTTACGGCTTGCGCAATGGCAAATATCATCTGTCGCCAGAACAGGCCCAGGCGATTCTGGACCTGCGTCTGCACCGCCTGACTGGGCTGGAAACTGAGAAGCTGCAAAACGAATACCGCGAAATTCTGGAACGTATTGCTGATTTGTTGGACATTCTGGGTAACCCGGAGCGCCTGATGCAGGTTATTCGCGACGAACTGCAAGCCATTGTGGAAGAATTTGGTGACGAGCGTCGCACTGAAATCACCAGCTCACGTCGCGATTTGACCGTGGCCGACCTGATTGATGAAGAAGAGCTGGTCGTTACCATTTCCCACAGCGGTTACGCCAAGACTCAAGCGGTGGAAGATTACCAGGCCCAGCGCCGTGGCGGTCGCGGTAAAGCGGCAACCTCTATGAAGGACGAAGATTTCGTAGAAAAGCTGCTGGTGGCCAACTCCCACGACACAATTTTGTGTTTTTCCAACCGCGGCAAAGTCTACTGGTTGCGGGTATTTGAGATTCCGCGCGCCAGCCGTGCTTCACGCGGCCGTCCGATGGTGAACATTCTGCCGCTGGACGAAGGTGAGCGTATCACCACCTTCCTGCCGGTTCGGGACTACCCGGAAGATCAGTTTGTATTGATGGCAACAACCGCCGGCGTTGTTAAAAAGACACCGCTGCCGAACTTCTCTCGCCCACGCAGCAGTGGTTTGATTGCGCTGTCGCTGGACGAAGGCGACACATTGATCGGCGCGGCGATCACCGACGGCAGCGCTGAAATCATGCTGTTTTCCACCGCTGGTAAAGCCGTACGCTTCAAAGAAGATGCGGTGCGCCCGATGAGCCGCACCGCACGCGGTGTGCGCGGTATCCGGATGGCCGAAGGCCATCACGTGGTGTCGTTGATCATTCCACAGGATAATGCCGTATTACTGATGGCCAGCGAACATGGTTACGGTAAACGCACCAACCTGGACGAGTTCCCCACATACGGTCGCGGCAGCCAGGGCGTTATCGCCATGCAGTGCTCTGACCGTAACGGCAACCTGGTGACCGCACTGCAATTGTTCGACGGCGACGAAATGATGTTGATCTCGGACAAAGGCACGCTGGTTCGTACCCGCACCGATGAAGTATCTGTGCTCAGCCGCAACACCCAAGGTGTGCGTCTGATCAAGCTCAACCAGGAAGACGAACGCCTGGTGGGTGTAGAGCGTATTGCAGAAACTGACGCCGAAGAGATCACCGGCGAAAGCGCCGAGGTTGAAGGTGTCAACGGTGATGGTGACGACTTGCAGGCAGGCGGCGAGGCGCTTGACGGCAACAGCACCGATGCAGACGATAATGGCGACGCGGATGCCGGCGACGAATAAGTCGCCGCAACCGGCACACTGAATCAGCAAAACGCGAGAGACCACAGCAACATGAGCAGGGCGTATAATTTTTGTGCAGGCCCGGCAGTCTTGCCGGAACAGGTGCTGCGACAGGCACGGGAAGAAATGCTCGACTGGCGTGGTACCGGCATGTCGGTGATGGAAATGAGCCATCGCAGCGATGAGTTTGTGGAAATTGCCGAAACTGCTGAGCGGGATTTGCGTGATTTGGCTGGAGTATCAGACGATTACGCTGTTCTTTTCATGCAGGGCGGTGCTTCTAGCCAGTTTGCTACTGTGCCTCTGAATCTGCTGGGCAGTTCAGCCTCTGCTGATTACGTGAACACCGGTATCTGGTCCGAAAAAGCCATCGCTGAAGCCCGCCGTTATGGCGACGTGAACGTGGTGGCCAGCTCTGCCGAGTGCGGTTTTACCACCGTGCCCGATCAGGCCGACTGGAACACCCGGTCAGATGCGGCGTATCTGCATTACACGCCCAATGAGACGATTGGTGGTCTTGAGTTTGATTTTGTTCCCGACAGCGGCAAAGTGCCGCTGGTTGCGGACATGTCATCCACCATGCTGTCGCGCCCTATAGATGTCTCGAAATTTGGGCTGATTTACGCCGGTGCCCAGAAAAATATCGGTCCTTCCGGTTTTGTGGTTGTCATCGTTCGCAAAGATTTGCTGGGTAAAGCCCATGGGAAAACGCCGACCATGATGAACTATCAGGTGATGGCCGATAACGCCTCCATGTTCAACACGCCGGCCACCTATTCCTGGTACCTGGCGGGTCTGGTTTTCAAATGGCTGAAAGATCAGGGCGGCGTAACGGCTATAGGCGAGCTCAACGCCCGCAAGGCGAAAAAGCTGTACCACTTTATTGACACCAACCCATTCTACAGCAACCCCATTGACCCACGCTTCCGCTCCTGGATGAACGTGCCCTTCATACTTGCAGACGATGCGCTGAACAGCGCTTTCCTGAAAGGTGCTGATGAGCGTCAGCTGCTGAATCTGAAAGGTCACCGGTCAGTGGGCGGCATGCGTGCCAGCATCTACAACGCCATGCCGGAAGCCGGCGTAGACGCACTGATTGCCTACATGGCAGAATTTGCCAAGGAGCGTGGTTAACCATGAGCGATGAGCAAGCTCGATTGGCGGAACTGCGCGATGAAATAGACAGCATTGATCAGCAGATCATGAAGCTGATCAGTGCCCGTGCCCGCTGCGCCCAAGAAGTGGCCCATGTAAAAATGGCCGCCAATCCGGGGCAAGATGTGGTTTTCTATCGCCCCGAACGCGAAGCCCAAGTGCTGCGCCGTATTATGGAGCAGAACCCGGGGCCATTGCCCGGCGAGGAAATGGCGCGCTTGTTCCGCGAAATCATGTCCGTGTGCCTAGCCCTTGAAAAGCCTATGCACATTGCCTTTTTGGGGCCATTGGGTACCTTTACCCAGGCCGCTGCGCTCAAGCACTTTGGTCATTCGGTGGTGAGCGTGCCCATGCCTGCCATCGATGCGGTGTTCCGCGAAGTGGAATCCGGGGCGGCGCACTACGGCGTGGTGCCGGTTGAGAATTCTACCGAAGGCATGATCAACCACACTCTGGATATGTTCACGACGTCGCCATTGAAAATCTGCGGCGAAGTGCAACTGCGCATTCACCACCACCTGATGGTGTCGCCGCAGCACGACGGCCAGGAAATCACCCGAATTTACTCGCACCAGCAGTCGTTCGCCCAGTGCCGCCAGTGGCTGGATACCCATCGCTACGGCATTGAACGCATCACTGTTTCCAGCAATGCTGAGGCGGCGCGCCGTGCTGCAGCAGAGCCTGGCGCCGCAGCCATTGCCGGCGATATGGCGGCAGAGCTTTACGGTTTGGTCAAGCTTGCCGACAGCATTGAAGACCGGCCTGATAACACCACTCGTTTCCTGATTATCGGCCGCGAAGCGGTTGCCCCAAGCGGCCATGATAAATCGTCTGTGCTGGTGTCTATGCGCAACAAGCCCGGCGCTTTGTATCAGCTGTTGGAGCCGTTTCACAGCCACGGCATCAGCCTGACTCGCATTGAAACCCGGCCCTCGCAAACGGGCACGTGGGCCTACGTGTTCTACATCGATTTTGAAGGCCATATGGACAACGAGCCTGCCCGCAAAGTATTGGCCGAAGTAGATGCCGAAGCGGTAGAGCTCAAGCGTTTGGGCTCCTACCCTATTGGTGTGCTTTAACCCGCTTTAAGGATAAATCATGGCGATTGATTACCAGAGTCTTGCAGTATCCGGTGTTCAGGCGTTGTCGCCTTATCAGCCAGGCAAACCGATTGCAGAGTTGGCGCGGGAGTTGGGCCTGAATCCGGCCGACATCATCAAGCTGGCCAGCAATGAAAATCCGCTGGGCCCCAGCCCGAAAGCCGTGCAGGCCGCGCAGAAAGCGATGGGCGAGTTGTGTTTGTACCCTGACGGTAACGGCTTTGAGTTGAAGCGGGCCCTGGCCAGCCGCTTTGCTGTCGAGGCGTCACAACTGACCCTCGGCAATGGCTCTAACGACCTGTTGGAAGTGATCGCTCGCTGTTTCGCCGGTGCTGATGACGAGGTGATCTATTCCGAGTATGCCTTTGCCGTTTACCCGATTGTTACCCAGGCGATTGGCGCTCGGGGCGTTTGTGTCCCTGCGCTGAACTGGGGGCACGATCTGGACGCCATGGCAGCGGCGATCACCGACCGCACAAAACTGATTTTTGTCGCCAACCCCAACAACCCGACAGGCACGGTGCACGGCGCCAAGTCCCTGAAGGCGTTTATGGACAAAGTGCCCGCGCGGGTGCTGGTGGTGCTAGACGAAGCCTACTGTGAATACATGCAGGGCGAGGACGCCGCCGACGGCCTGGTGCTGTTGCCCGATTACCCCAATCTGATTGTATGCCGCACCTTTTCTAAAGCCTGGGGCCTGGCGGCGTTGCGCATTGGTTACAGCATTAGCTCTGCAGCCATTGCCAACATTCTTAACCGGGTGCGCCAGCCGTTCAACGTGGGCAGTGTGTCTTTGGCAGCGGCTACAGCAGTGCTGGGCGACGACGCTTATCTGAATGAAGCGCGCAGGGTGAACAGCGAGGGTCTGGTTCAGCTTGGTGCAGCGTTTGACGCCATGGGGCTGTCGTATATTCCGTCTACTGCCAACTTTATTGCAGTAGAAGTAGGCGAGCAAGCTATGGGTGTCTATCAGGCACTTCTGTCTCACGGCGTAATCGTGCGCCCCGTTGCGGGTTATGGCATGCCACGACACTTGCGGGTGTCGGTAGGCCTTAAAGAAGAAAATACGCGCTTTATCGAGGCCTTGTCCCAGGCTTTGATTGCGCCAGGCCAGGGCGCTTAATATGCCCGTAGCTGAGCCTCTGTTTCGGCGCGTAGCGGTTATTGGCTTAGGGCTGATTGGCGGTTCGTTGGCTGCGGCCCTGCGCGAAAACAAGCTGGCGGAAGAAGTGGTGGGTTTTGACACTCGCCCCGACGAACTGGCCCTGGGCGTGGAGTTAGGTGTGATTGATAGCGCTGCCGAATCTGCTGCGCAAGCGGTCAGCGGCGCCGATCTGGTGGTGTTGGCCGTGCCCGTAAAGGCCACCCAGTCGGTGTTGCGGGCAATCCGTTTGGCGCTGAACAGCGATGCCATCATTACGGATGTAGGCAGTACAAAAACCGGCTTTGTAAGCGATGTGCGCGTGGTTTTGGGACACTTGCCGGCAACGGTGATACCCGGTCACCCCATTGCTGGCTCGGAAAAAAGCGGCATTCGGGCGGCGAACCCGCAGCTGTTCGCCAGACACAAGGTTATTTTGACGCCTGCGAATGATGCCTGCCCGCAAGCCCTGGGAAAAGTCACCGCGATGTGGCGTGCCTGCGATGCTACCGTGCTGACCATGGCCGCGGAGTATCATGACGAGGTGCTTGCTGCCACCAGCCATTTACCTCATCTCATTGCGTTTTCCCTGGTGGACACCCTCGCCGGCGACGACCAGAATATGGATATATTCCGTTACGCGGCCGGCGGATTTCGTGATTTTACCCGGATCGCTGCCAGTGACCCGGTTATGTGGCGTGATATTTTTTTGTCAAATCGCGACGCTGTGCTGCGCACGATTGACCGGTTTACTCAAGATCTCGACCAACTGCGCTCGGCCATTGCCGATCAGGATGGAGACACTCTGCTGCGGGTTTTCACTCGTGCCAGAGCTGCTCGCGAACACTTTTCAAAAATGCTCTCAGGACAGGCCTACGTGACTAACAATACAGAACATCAGGTGACCTTCCGGGCCCAGCCCGCCGGCCCGATCTTGGGCGATATTCGGGTGCCGGGCGACAAATCCATGTCGCACCGCTCCATTATGTTGGGTGCCCTGGCCGAGGGCATTACCGAAGTTAACGGCTTCCTGGAAGGCGAAGACAGCCTTGCCACGGTGCAGGCGTTCCGCGATATGGGTGTAACCATTGACGGCCCTGATAATGGCTTCGTGCGCATTCACGGTGTTGGCATGAACGGCTTGCAGGCGCCGCGCGGGCCCATTTATCTGGGCAACTCCGGAACAGGAATGCGGCTGTTTTGCGGTTTGCTGGCGGCTCAGGCGTTTGATTCCGAACTGATAGGCGACGCCAGCCTCACCAAGCGACCGATGGGCCGGGTGGCCGACCCGCTGCGCGCCATGGGTGCGGTGATAGACACTGCTGAAGGCGGGCGGCCACCGCTGAAAATTCGCGGCAGCCAGCCACTGACCGGTATTCACTACGAGATGCCGGTGGCCAGCGCCCAGGTAAAATCTTGCCTGTTACTGGCCGGATTGTACGCCGACGGCGTAACCTCGGTCACTGAGCCTGCGCCCACGCGTGACCATACCGAGCGCATGCTGGAAGGCTTTGGCTACCATGTGCATCGCGATGATGCGACCTCGAGTGTCAGCGGCGGCGGCAAACTGGTTGCCTGCAACATTGATGTGCCAGCCGACATTTCGTCCGCGGCGTTTTTTCTGGTAGCCGGTAGCATTGCGCCAGGCTCTGACCTGACATTGCGCCACGTCGGCATGAACCCCACTCGTGTAGGGGTTATTAACATACTGCGCTTAATGGGCGCGAACATTGACGTCAGCAACGAACGCGCCATTGGCGGCGAACCGGTAGCGGACCTTCGCGTGCGTTACGCCCCACTCAAGGGCATCGACATTCCTGAAATGGAAGTGCCGCTGGCCATTGACGAGTTTCCGGTTCTGTTTATCGCGGCCACCTTCGCCGAAGGTAGGACCACGCTGCGCGGCGCAGAAGAGCTGCGGGTTAAAGAAAGTGACCGTATTCAGGTAATGGCGGACGGTTTGGCAGCCGTCGGCGTTAAAACTACGGCTACCCCCGACGGCATCATCATCGACGGCGGCCAGACCATGACCGGTGGTACGGTTAATAGTCACGGCGACCATCGCATTGCCATGTCGTTTGCGGTGGCCTCACTGCGTGCAAAAGGCGAGATTGTCATCAACGACTGTGCCAACGTCGCAACGTCTTTCCCCGGTTTTGTCGAACTGGCGCGGCAGGTGGGTATGAATATCCAAAGCCAGGGAGATGCCTGATGGGTTTGCAGCCGGCAACTGTCATAACTGTGGATGGTCCGGGTGGTTCCGGTAAGGGTACTATTACTCAAATGCTGGCGCGCAAGCTGGGCTGGCATTTGTTGGACAGCGGCGCGCTTTATCGTTTAACCGCATTGGCGGCCGAACGCCAGGGCGTGGCGCTAGACAATGAGCCCGCTCTGGTAGCGGTGGCGGCCAGTCTGGATGTCACGTTTGAACCTACCCCCCCCGGGGAACCCGCAAAAGTGCTGTTGGCCGGTGAGGATGTAAACGCTGCGATTCGCACCGAACAGTGTGGCAATAACGCGTCCAAAGTGGCTGTTATGCAGTCAGTTCGAGATGCTCTATTGCAGCGCCAGCGCGATTTTCGGCAGGCGCCAGGCCTTGTAGCCGACGGTCGCGATATGGGCACAGTGGTGTTCCCTGACGCACCGGTAAAAATCTTTTTGACGGCCAGTGCTGAAGAACGGGCGCAACGCCGTTTCAGCCAGTTGCTGCAAGCCGGCGTCGATGTTAGTATTGCCAACGTTTTAGAAGAGATTCGGGTACGTGATGAGCGAGATATGAATCGTTCAGCTGCCCCGCTTAGGCCCGCGGATGATGCGCAAGTCATTGATTCCACAGGGTTAAGCATAGAAGAGGTGTTAGACAGGTGCATGGCAGCAGCAGGCCAGACCTGATGGCGCCTTTTTGCCATTGGAAATCCGGGAACAGCATAATCTGCCAGCCCCAGGCTGATTCCGGACTTAATTAACAGACCGTGTTGCTGGCGGCACGAGATACTTGCGTTGAACATATAGGACTCATAATGAGCGAGAGCTTTGCGGATCTTTTTGAAGAAAGCCTAAAAGAAATTGATATGCAGCCGGGTTCCATCGTCCAGGGAACCGTTGTTGATATCGATAGCGACTGGGTCACAGTTAACGCCGGACTAAAGTCCGAAGGCGTTATCCCCGCCTCCCAGTTCCTGAATGAAAAAGGCGAGATGGAAGTAGTCATCGGCGACGTTGTAGACGTTGCCCTTGAAGCAGTTGAAGACGGTTTCGGCGAAACCCGCCTATCCCGCGAAAAGGCCAAGCGTGCCGAAGCCTGGACAGTGCTTGAAAAGTCTTTCGCAGCGGAAGAAGTGGTTAAAGGTATTATTAACGGTAAGGTTAAGGGTGGTTTCACCGTTGATCTGGCTGGTATTCGTGCGTTCCTGCCGGGCTCCCTGGTAGACGTTCGTCCGGTTCGCGACACCGCGCACCTGGAAAACAAAGAACTTGAATTCAAGGTTATCAAGCTCGACCAGAAGCGTAACAACGTGGTTGTCTCACGTCGCGCCGTTCTGGAAGCTGAAAACAGCGCCGAGCGCGAAGCTCTGCTGGAAACCCTGACCGAAGGTTTGACAATTAAGGGTATCGTCAAGAACCTGACGGACTACGGCGCGTTCGTAGATCTGGGCGGTGTTGACGGCCTGCTGCACATCACCGATATGGCTTGGAAGCGCATTAAGCATCCGAGCGAAATCGTGAATGTTGGCGACGAAATTAACGTCAAGGTTTTGAAATTTGACCGTGAGCGTAACCGCGTATCACTGGGCTTGAAGCAACTGGGTGAAGATCCCTGGGTTGAGATCAAAGCTCGTTACCCAGAAGGTAGCAGGGTCACAGCACGCGTTACCAACCTGACCGATTACGGCTGCTTTGCTGAGCTGGAAGAAGGCGTTGAAGGCTTGGTTCACGTGTCTGAAATGGATTGGACAAACAAGAACATCCATCCTTCTAAAGTTGTCCAGGTTGGCGACGAAGTCGGTGTGATGATTCTGGATATCGATGAAGAGCGTCGTCGTATTTCCTTGGGTATTAAGCAGTGTGTATCCAACCCTTGGGAAGACTTCTCTGGCAACTTCAACAAGGGCGACAAGATTTCCGGTAAGATCAAGTCAATCACTGACTTCGGTATCTTCATCGGTCTGGACGGTGGCATTGACGGTTTGGTTCACTTGTCTGACATCAGCTGGAACGAGACTGGCGAAGAAGCCGTACGTGAATACAAGAAGGGCGACGAAGTTGATACCGTTATCCTGTCTGTAGATCCCGAGCGTGAGCGTATTTCTCTGGGTATCAAGCAGCTGGAAAGCGATCCGTTTGCAGAGTTCGTTCAGCTGAATGACAAAGGCTCTATCGTTAAAGGTATTGTTTCTGCCGTCGATGCCAAGGCAGCTACTATTACACTGAGCGAAGAAGTTGAAGCTATTCTGAAGGCTTCCGAGATCAGCCGTGACCGTGTTGAAGATGCACGCAACGCGCTGAAGGAAGGCGAAGAAGTTGAGGCTAAGATCATCAGCATTGATCGTAAAAACCGCATCATCAACCTGTCTGTCAAGTCGAAAGATGTTGAAGACGACAAACAGGCTATTGAGACTGTGCGTACCAAAACTGCAGAAAGCTCCTCCGGTGCGACCACCATTGGTGATCTCATCAAGGAACAGATGCAGCAGCAAAATGCCAACAAAGATTAATTTCTGAGTTGTGTAAAAAAAACGGGCTCTAAGAGCCCGTTTTTTTTGTGTTTTTTTTCGGTGTGGCTAAACTAGAGGCATGGTAAAGTATTTTATTAACCGAATAATAACGCAAGAGGGAAACACCTCATGACAAAGTCGGAACTGGTTGAGTTAATCGCTTCAAAGCAGACGCAGTTGTCGGTAAAAGATGTGGAACTGGCGGTAAAAACCATTATCGAGCACATGTCCCGATCCTTGGCCGATGGCCAGCGTATCGAAATCCGCGGTTTTGGTAGTTTTTCTCTCCACCATCGTGCTGCGCGGGTAGGACGTAACCCAAAATCCGGTGAAGCAGTGCAATTACCGGCAAAATTTGTGCCCCACTTCAAGCCTGGCAAAGAACTGCGCGAACAGGTTAACGAGAGCCTGAAACAGGGTTTTTGATTTTGCGTTGAGTACCGTTTCTCAATCGGGCCTGAGCGGCCTTCAGGAGTTCTATTGTTATGGCGGGATTACAGAAAATCCTGATCGTTCTGTTGGTATTAGTGCTGGTTTTGTTGGCACTGGTGTTCTCGTTGAATAATCAGATGGCTGTTCCGCTGAACTTTCTGGTTTTTGAAACCCGTCCCCATGGCGTAGCGATGTGGGTAATTCTGGCTTTTGTGATTGGTGCTTTGGTGGGCGTTCTGATGGCCACACTGGCGACGGTAAAGGCCAAGGTGTCGCGGCGGTCTTTGCGGAAAAAGCTTGAACGTACTGAGCAAGCACTGGAAAAAGAGCGGGCCCAGAACGACCGGACGGTTTAATGGACATGATGTTTCAGTGGCTGCTGGTTGGCACGGCAGTCGCGATTGGTTGGGCTGTTGGCCGCTTCGGCAGGTCGCGCAGCCAAAGTGGGGTAATAGCCGATGAAGAATCGGTGCGTGACCGTTTGCAATTTTTGTTCACCAACTACTCCGACCAAGCCGTTGATAATTTTGTTCAGTCACTGGCGGTCAACCGCGACACTGTCAGTCTGCATTTATCCATTGGCAGTCATTTTCGTAATAAAGGCGAAACAGACCGCGCTATTCTGATTCATCAGAATTTGCTTGACCGCCCTGAGCTTCCTGCCCGTTATTCTCCCCAAGTGACAATGGAGCTGGCTCTGGACTACCTTAATGCCGGTTTGCTAGACCGTGCAGAGGCGTTGTTGCAGCAGCTGATGGGCGATCGTGAATACGGTCGTAGTGCCGCCGTCCAGCTGATTGATCTGTATGAACGCGAGCGTGAGTGGGATAAAGCTTCTCAGGTAGCCCGTACGCTCACCATCGGTGATGCAGACCCGGCCATGTTTAAAATTCTAGCGTATCTGACCTGCGAAAAATCGGAGCAAGCGTTGCGTCAAGATGACCGCTGGGGCGCCCAGCGCCTGGCCAAAGAAGCGCTGGAATACGACCGTTCTTGCGTGCGTGCCACTCTGATACTGATGAAATTGCTGACCCGTCAGGGTAGCTTCCGCGAAGCGGGCACCATGGCAGTCAAAGTGTTCGAGCAGAACCCTGACTTCGGCCCGGAAGCCATTGACCAGCTGATGAAGCTGGAGCGTGAACACGGCGATATCGGCAAACTCGGTCGCAAGTTGCGTAAACTTTATGAAAGTTACCCCAGCACCAGCTTGCTGCTGGCACTTGTAGAGTCGGTAGAGAGCCGCTTCGGCCGTCCGGCAGCCATTGATCTGCTTCGTGGCGAGCTGGAAGTCCGCCCTAGCGTGCGCGGCTTATTGCAGCTGGTTGAAATGGCCGGTTACGAAAAAGGCATGACCACCGATGAAGGCCGTTTGGTCAGCCGTATCGGCGAACTGATACTGCTCAATCGTCCGATTTATCGCTGCGTAAACTGCGGTTTTGACGGCCAGCAGCTGCACTGGCTGTGCCCAAGCTGCCGCCAATGGGAAACGGTTCGTTCTATACAGGGCGTAGACGCAGAATAAACCAGCGATCCGCTATAGATCATATTCATTCATTTAACGTCAGGAACCCAGCGTGCAAGGCTCCCAAGCATCCCCCATTATTGTTGCCCTTGATTTTCCCTCTGATCAGCCTGCATTGGCTCTGGCCGATCAGCTAGATCCGAAAAAATGCCGCCTGAAAGTGGGCAAAGAGTTGTTCACCAGCAGTGGCCCAGCTTTAGTTCGCGAGCTTCAGTTACGTGGCTTTGAGGTGTTTCTGGATTTGAAATTCCATGACATTCCCAACACCGCCGCGGGTGCGGTTGCCGCTGCGGCAGACTTGGGTGTGTGGATGGTGAACGTGCACGCCTCCGGCGGCGAAAAAATGATGATCGCCTGCCGCGAGCGCCTGGAACGCTTCGGCGCCGACAAGCCGCTGTTGATTGCGGTCACCGTACTGACCAGCATGACGGAACACGACCTCAGCGGCATCGGCATAAATGTCTCTGCCGAAGAGCATGTATCGCGCCTGGCCACTCTGACAAAAAGCTGCGGCCTGGACGGCGTAGTCTGCTCAGCGCAGGAAGCTCCCAAGCTTAAAGCAGAGCAGGGCAAAGCCTTCCAGTTAATCACCCCCGGCATCCGCCCGGCCAGCGCCGAAAAAGGCGACCAACAACGCACCATGACCCCCGCAGCGGCCCTAAAAGCCGGCTCCGACTACCTGGTCATTGGCCGTCCAATCACCCAGGCGGCTGATCCTCTGGCTGCTTTGGAAATGATCTATGCTGAGGTGGCGGGCTTGTAGTTCGCTGTTTTTTCTGGCTCTACCGCGGCAAACACCAAAACGAAAAAGCCCGCTAATCCAAAGAATTAGCGGGCTTTTAAATAGTGGCTCCCCGAGCTGGGCTCGAACCAGCGACAAACGGATTAACAGTCCGTTGCTCTACCAACTGAGCTATCAGGGAACATCGTCGTAAGACGAAGCGCGTATACTAGTCATGCCGCCTCGCCTCGTCAACCCCCTCCGGGAAAATTATCCCAGAGCTTTCTTCAACCGATCAATTGCGCTCTTCAGGATTTCCTGGCTGGTGGCGAAACTCAATCGCATATGCCCTGGCATACCAAATGCCGAGCCAGGAACCAGCGCTACGCCGGCTTCTTTCAACAGCTTTTCCGCGAACTCCACATCGTTGCTTACGCTGCTATCCGCATCAATCGCACCCTGAAAGCTTGGGAATACATAGAAAGTACCGTCGCCCTTCAGGCACTCAACGCCTGGCAATGTGTTCAAGGCTCCCACCAGGTAATCGTGACGCTCATGGAATGCCGTCACCATGGTCTTCACGCAGTCCTGACTGCCATCCAGCGCCGCTTGCGCAGCTGCCTGCGAGATGGAAGCCGGGTTAGACGTGCTTTGCGACTGAATCTTCTTCATCGCACCAATAACCTTGGCCGGGCCTGCGGCATAACCGATACGCCAGCCGGTCATGGCATAAGCTTTAGACACGCCATTCAACACAAAGGTACGATCGTACAATTCAGGGGTGGCGTTCAGAATGTTGCAAAAAGGCTTACCCGTCCACAGAATGGGTTCGTACATATCGTCGGTTGCAATCATTACTTGAGGGTACTTTTTCAGCACTTCGCCCAAAGCTTGCAGTTCTTCAAAGGTGTACGCCATGCCGCTGGGGTTAGATGGGCTGTTGATCACAAACAGACGGGTGCGATCGGTGATCGCGTCTTCCAGTTGCTGCGGGGTGATCTTGAAGCGGGTTTCGGGTGTGCTCTCCAGAATGACCGGCTTGCCTTCGGCTACCAGCACCATGTCTGGGTATGACACCCAGTAAGGCGCAGGAATAATGGCTTCGTCGCCGGCGTTCAGCACGGCCAGGGCAAGGTTGAAGAAGCTTTGTTTGCCGCCACTTGATACCAGTATCTGGTTGGCTTCGTAATCTAGGCCGTTGTCGCGTTTGAATTTGGCAATAATTGCCTTCTTTAAAGCTGGAGTGCCGTCGACCGCGGTGTATTTTGTCTGGCCGTTATGAATGGCCTCAATTGCAGCCGTCTTGATATGATCTGGCGTATCGAAGTCTGGCTCGCCAGCGCCAAGGCCAATAATGTCTTGGCCTGCAGCACGAAGTTCTGCCGCTTTGTTAGTGACTGCTAGAGTGGGGGAAGGCTTGATTGACTGTACACGGCTGGAAAGTTGAAGGTCCAAACTTGCGCTCCTTAAAGCTGCATCTGAAAAGGGCTGCGATCGGCCGGAGTCAGCTGCGCTGGCTGAACCTCCTCCAGCCGTCGATCAGGGAGATATTAGCAC
Source organism: Marinobacter sp. (assembly GCA_036960525.1). Taxonomy (GTDB): domain Bacteria; phylum Pseudomonadota; class Gammaproteobacteria; order Pseudomonadales; family Oleiphilaceae; genus Marinobacter. The sequence goes on along the minus strand of JBALXR010000054.1, from coordinate 5,732 downwards.
GAAGCCGGCGCAACACTAAATTTCTCTGTACTATCTACGCACTATCTACGCCCTGTATTTCGGTAAGGTAGTGCCAATTTCCACGGCTTACAGAGCCATCGAGGATTTTCTCAGGTTATGGTCAACAGTTTTGAAAACGTTGAACAACCCAACCTGGGTGAGGGCGCTTTTCAGGTGCACTCACCCTACGTTCCGGCCGGTGATCAGCCTAAAGCCATAGAAGCCCTGGTGGACGGTATTAAATCGGGGCTGGCCCACCAGACCCTGCTGGGGGTGACCGGCTCTGGTAAAACCTTCACCATTGCCAATGTCATCCAGCAGATTCAGCGGCCCACCATCGTGATGGCGCACAACAAGACTCTGGCTGCCCAACTGTACGGTGAATTCCGCGAATTTTTCCCGAATAATGCGGTCGAATATTTTGTGTCTTACTACGATTATTACCAGCCAGAAGCCTACGTGCCGTCGTCTGACACGTTTATTGAAAAAGACGCTTCCATCAACGAACACATCGAGCAGATGCGGCTGTCGGCTACAAAAGCGCTTCTAGAACGCCCGGATGCAATCATTGTAGCGACGGTGTCGGCTATTTACGGTCTGGGCGATCCGCAATCGTATAAAAAGATGATGTTGCACCTGGATCGCGGTGATCAGATGGATCAGCGCCTTATTTTGAAACGTTTGGCTGAATTGCAGTACACCCGCAACGACATCGAGTTTCATCGAGCGAATTACCGCGTGCGCGGCGATGTGATTGACGTGTTTCCGGCGGAGTCGGAGAAAGAAGCCATCCGCATCGAGCTGTTTGACGACGTGGTAGAAAATCTGAGTTTTTTCGATCCGCTGACCGGTGAGATGCTACGCCGGGTGCCGCGGGTTACGGTATACCCCAAATCTCATTACGTAACGCCTCGGCAAAACGTTCTGGATGCAATTGAGCACATTAAGGTAGAGCTTGACCAGCGCCTGACGCAGTTGCGCGAAAACAACCGTTTGGTGGAAGCCCAGCGCCTCGAGGAGCGCACCCGTTATGACATGGAAATGATGCAGGAACTGGGTTACTGCAACGGTATCGAAAACTACTCCCGCTATCTGTCGGGCCGGCCCCCCGGTGAGCCGCCACCCACGTTATTTGACTACCTGCCTGCGAACGCTTTGCTGGTGGTGGACGAGTCCCACGCCAGTATTCCGCAGATTGGCGCTATGTATAAAGGCGATCGCTCACGCAAGGAGACCCTGGTGGAATACGGTTTTCGCTTGCCGTCGGCGCTGGATAACCGCCCCATGCGCTTTGAAGAGTGGGAGCGCATTGCGCCGCAGATGATTTTTGCGTCGGCCACACCGGGCAACTATGAAGCGGAACACCAGGGTCAGGTGGTCGAGCAGGTGGTGCGGCCGACCGGACTGCTGGATCCGGAAATTGAAGTGCGCCCGGCAACAACTCAGGTGGATGACCTGATTTCGCAGATTCGCGCCAGGGTGGCGGTGAACGAGCGTGTGCTGGTAACTACCCTGACCAAGCGAATGTCGGAAGACCTCACCGACTTCCTGATGGAACACGACATACGCGTGCGCTATCTGCACTCAGACATAGACACGGTCGAGCGGGTAGAAATTATTCGTGATTTGCGCCGTGGTGAGTTTGACGTGTTAGTCGGCATTAACTTGCTGCGCGAAGGTCTGGATATGCCCGAAGTGTCGCTGGTGACCATTCTGGACGCAGATAAGGAAGGCTTTCTGCGCTCGGAGCGCTCGCTGATACAGACCATCGGCCGCGCCGCCCGAAATATAAATGGCAAGGCCATTTTATACGCCGACCGCATTACCGGCTCCATGCAGCGCGCGATTGATGAAACTGCGCGTCGGCGCGCCAAGCAGGCTGCACATAACGAAGAGCACGGAATTACGCCCCAGGGCCTGACCAAAAAAATTGCAGACGTAATGGAAGGCGCCAGCAGCGGTGGCCGCGGCCGCAACAAATCGAAGCGCCCGGGTCAGCAGGCGGCAGAAGAAGCCGAACATTATCGCGCTCTGGTGGGCAAAAAGTCGCCGCAGGAAGTGCTTAAGGAAATATCACGGCTGGAAGACGAAATGTACAAGGCTGCTGCCGATCTGAATTTCGAGACGGCGGCGCGATTGCGTGATGATATTTCCGAGTTAAAAGAAGCGTCGCTGCGCACCGGATAACCGGTGCAGGAGCCTGATGTTTTCGTTAGCTGACGATCTCGTTAAAGGGCGCGTTTTGGCCCCACAATCACCGCGGCTTGCAACGGCTGATTGCTGCCGTAACGGGAGATTTTGCTAAACACCCGCCGGTCGATGGGCAGGTATTGCTTGTCGGCCACGGTTTCCCCTTCCTCCACATCAATCTCTGGGTCGTGCAGATACACGAACTGGTCGTCCATGGCGCACACGGTTACCCAGTGAGGCACCCTGCTGCGGTTTAGCTGCCAGGTGCTGATCAGAATCAGTGGGATGCGTCCGTCCAGCAGTGCTTGCTCTAACCCCGCCAGAGTCAGCGGGTCGTGATGGAGGTCAATGCCGGTTTGGCCGAGGTCGTGCATAAAGCCTTCATGTACCAGCTCTAGCACCCGTTTTTTATCGTCGTTGCGCACCGTGTCTTTAAACAGTGCGCCTTCATTGCTGATCCACGCGCTGGCCTCAAATCCTCTGTGCCAGGCTGCCAATGCCAGGCCGTGGGGGCCGCAGCCGCCGTGGCCAGAGAGCATGAAAATGGTGGTGGCCTCACGCCAGATTTTCAGTTCTTCCAGGGTCGTCATTGACTGCTGTTGGTTGAGGGCCGCCATCGCCATAACCAGCGCCGCGGGGCCACAGGTAAATTCGGTGGTCTGCGGGTAATAGGGTACCGGCGGGAATTGTGCGCCTGGCTTGTAAAACAAAATGCGGCGTTCAAAGCGCAGGGCGTTACCGTGATCTTCGTAATAATCTCGATAGCTGCCAAACTGGCGATAGCCCAAACGTTTATAAAGCCCAATGGCGCCAGGGTTGTCTTCTCGCACTTCCAGGCGCATCACAATGCGCCCTGCGCCTGCCGCCTCGGTTTCGGCCATTCGGACCAGTTCTTCACCGATACCTTTACCACGAGAGCCGGGGTTAACGGCAATGGAGTAAATGCGCGCTAAACGAGTTGCTGCGCTCATCAATACCAGGCAATAACCCAACAGGGTGTCGCCGTCGCTGGCCAGCAGTAATCGGTCCCGCGGCATTTCCAGAAAACGGCGAAAGCTGCGGCGAGAAATCCGGTCTTCACTGAAACAGTGGTGCTCCAGCGCTACAAGGGCGTCAATATCGTCGCTGACGGCCTGGCGAAGCACAATTGAAGACATAAATCGGTGGCCTGAACAGAAGTACACAAGGGCATGCGCATACGCTTCCCGTATGAGCGTATTATGGGCTTGCGCAGCGCTGGCGCAAGCATTGTAAGTATGCGTAAAAGCACCGATCATGTGATGATTGTAGAGCACTGAATTGCCGCGTATTGTTGCGAAAACTTACCGATGCCATCCGCTGGATGCCGTCTTTTGAAGGTAGCGCCCAAATATGTCTCGATTGTTGATTGTGGTAGATCGCGCCAAAGACTGGGCGCCTTATTATCCCAGTACAGACGTGCTGACTTTTGATCAGTACCTGCAGTTCTCTGCGCCGGCTTCGAGCCGGGTGCGAGTGATCAACTTGTGCCAGAGCGCCCGTTACCTTAGTCGTGGCTATTACTGTTCTCTGCTTGCAGAAGCCCGTGGCCACAACGTGGTGCCTTCGGTGATGACGCTGAACGACCTAAGCCGCAAAGGCTTGTTTTCGTTGCAGTTGGAACAGCTGGACGCCAGCGTGATTGAATGGCTGGATGCGGCCATTGTGCCTACAGCGGAGAATTCGCACTCTGCGAAGGAAGTGCGCATACGCACGTATTTTGGCGAGTCGTCTCAGCCGGAATTGAAACCGGTAGCGCGTGCGCTATTTGATCGTATGCCGTGCCCGATTCTGGAAGTGGTGTTCAAGCGCCGCAAAACCTGGCAAATCGAATCCATGAAGCCGGCTGCACCGGTTGATTTACAGGAACAGGAGCAAGATGTTTTTGCTGCTGCGCTGGATCGATTCAGTGGCATGATCTGGCGTAAGCCCCGCGCTCGTCGCAACTATCGTTTTGATCTTGCCATTCTGGTCAATCCGGACGAGGAAATGCCGCCCAGCGACAAAGAAGCCCTCAAGCGTTTTGAAAAAGCCGGCCGCAAGCTTGGCATTAACGTAGAGCAGATCACCCGTCGCGATTACATGCGCATTCCAGAGTACGACGGTCTTTTTATTCGCGAAACCACCGCTATTGACCATCACACCTACCGCTTTGCCCGCAAGGCCGAAGCGGAAGGCCTGGTGGTGATTGATGATCCAGTGTCGATTCTGCGTTGCACCAACAAGGTGTACTTGGCCGATCTGTTAAAAAACAACAAGGTGCCCACGCCAAAAACCCTGATTCTGTCGAAAGACCAGAAAGACGCGGTAGAGCAGGTCATCAGTGAGTTGGGCTTCCCGGCAGTGATCAAAATACCCGACGGTGCATTTTCTCGCGGCGTTAACAAGGCCGAAGATGAGAAGTCTCTGCGCGAAGGCTTAAAGGAACTTTTCAAGCAGTCGGCGCTGGTATTGGCTCAGGAATATCTGTACACCGACTACGACTGGCGCATTGGCGTATTGGGTGGGCGTGCCATTTACGCCTGCAAATACCTGATGGTTAAGGGCCACTGGCAAATCTACCAACACACGGAGTCAAGCAGCGATAGCGGCGGTTTTGAAACCATGCCCACCTATGAGGTGCCGCGCAATGTGATTCAGGCCGCGCTGAATGCAACCCGCCTGATTGGCAATGGCCTTTACGGCGTGGACATCAAGCAGTCTGGCAATCGAGTGGCGGTGATTGAGGTGAACGACAACCCCAGCATCGACGCCGGGGTTGAAGATCTTTTCTTGGGCGGTGAACTGTACACCCTGATCATGCAGGAATTCTTGTCGCGGATGGAGGCCAACCGCCGCCGCTAAGAAGTTAGAAAGTTAAACAGTGTGCACAGGCCGCAGCTCAGTCGGCGGTCTGCCACACCCTCAAGCTGCCAAACCAGGGTAACTCGCCGAGTTGTGTGCGTAGCCCGGCGCTGTCGAAATCGCCCTCGCTGCCGTCCAGAAATAGCTCCAGATGCACCTTGTTCTTCAAGTAGTGTAGGCGTAGCCGATTGCCAGTAGGCGCGTCAGGCGTGATCGTATGTATGGTCTTCTGAATGATTTTGCGAGAGGGCATCAACGAAGACGTCGGGTGGTAGCTTTCATCGTCTTCTGCATCAATGTGAAAGTTGATGTCACGAATGTTGTCCAGCTCCTTGCGCATAGCACCTACAACGCGCATACCCACTTGGTGCCCTTCCGATACGCTGACATCCGGGCGTACCACCAAATGCACATCCAGTAGGATATCGTCGCCCATGCGCCTGCTGCGCAGTTCGTGCACATCACGAACGCCGTCGATGTCACTGGCAATGGCAAGCAATCGATCGGTGTCTTCAACAGACAGCCCGGTGTCGACCAGTTCTTTCATAGAACTCCAGCCAAAGCTCCAGCCCACATGAATGATAATACCAGCCACAACCACCGCTGCTAATGCATCCAGCCATAAATAGCCCATCATGGCGCCAGCGGTAGACAGAACCACAATGCCTGATGAAAACGCG
>JBALXR010000053.1:0-21409 GCA_036960525.1 Marinobacter sp. | reverse complement strand
GTCGTAAGCGTCAACGCTGATGTCCACCGGGTATACCGAGGCCTGGCGCCCTCCCCAACTGACTTCAATAATGCGGTGTGGCTCTGCTTCCACCAGTCCCATGTAAGTGTTGCAGTCCTGCCGGTGAACGGTCACACCGCGGCCAACGGTGATGTAGCCGCCAATATCATCACCCGGTAGAGGCTTACAGCATTTAGCCACCTGGGTTTTCAGCTGGCCCACACCCACAATGCGAATGTCAGATTCGGTATCGTAAGTTTTACTTTGCTTGCGCAGCTTCAGTTCAGGCTGTTCATTTTTTGGTTCCAGCATTTGCTGGGCCACATTGGCCACCTGAGCCGGGCGGAGGTCACCCGCGCCAATCGCCGCACACATATCTTCGGCGCTGTGGTAATTCACCTTTTTGGCGAGCAGTTCCAGATTGCATTCGTGCAGTGATAAACGCTTGAACTCATCGTCCAGAATGGCGCGGCCGTCGCTGATATTGCGACCGCGGTCCTGCTGTTTGAACCAACTGATGACCTTGGCGCGGGAACGCGAACTCCGAATATAGCCCAGGTTGGGGTTGAGCCAGTCGCGGCTGGGGGTCGCATTTTTCGAGGTGAGTATGAACACTTGGTCGCCGGTTTTCAGCGGGTATGTTAACGGCACGATCCGCCCGTTGATGCGCGCACCCCGGCAGGCATGACCCACTTCAGTGTGCACCCGGTAGGCAAAGTCTACTGCGGTGGAACCCAGGGGAAGGTCAACCACATGACCCTCAGGCGTGAACACGTAAACCCGATCGGATGTCACCTCGGATTTCAGGTGCTCTGCCAAACCAGACAGGTCACCCAGTTCTTCTTGCCACTCCAGCACCTGGCGCAGCCAGTTTATTTTGGCATCGTAACCGGTGGATTTGTTTTTGGTGTCGGTGCCTTTATAAAGCCAGTGAGCGCAGACACCCAGTTCGGCTTCTTCGTGCATCTTATGGGTGCGAATCTGCACCTCCATCACCTTCCCTTCCGGGCCGATGACCGCGGTGTGCAGAGACTGATAACCATTTTCTTTGACGTTAGCGATGTAGTCGTCAAATTCGTTCGGAATGTGGCGCCACAGGCCGTGAACTATACCCAACACGGCATAACAGTCGCGCACTTCCGGAACCAGAATACGCACGGCGCGCACGTCATACACTTGGCTAAAATCAATGCCTTTGCGTCGCATTTTGCGCCAAATACTGTAGATGTGCTTAACCCGGCCCGACACATCGCCTTTGATGCCGCCGTTCCCCAGCTCCGACTCCAGCGCAGCCACCACCCGTTTGATGTAGCTTTCCCGATCTAGGCGCTTTTCATCCAGCAGTTTGGCAATTTTCTTGTAAGCGGTTTCATGCAGGTAGCGGAAAGACAGGTCTTCCAGTTCCCATTTGATATAGCCGATACCCAGCCGGTGCGCCAAAGGGGCATAGATCTCAAATACTTCCCGCGCAACCCGCATGCGTTTTTCCGGCAATGCATCTTTCACCTCGCGAATGGCGCATGTGCGCTCGGCGAGTTTGATCAGCGCAACCCGCACGTCGTCAACCATGGTCACCAGCATTTTGCGCACGTTGTCGAGCTGGCCTTCGCTCTGACCCAGAACATTGCCTTTCAGGGGATGGTGGATAGACGAAATCGCCGCCATCTGTAGCACGCCGTTAATCAGGCCAGCCACCTCGTCGCCAAACTCTTTACGCACCGCCTCCAGCGTTATCCGTTCTTCGCGTACAGCGCGATACAGCACCGCAGACGTCAGGCTGGCCTGGTCGAGATGTAGCTCTGCCAGCACTCGCGCCATTTCAATGCCGGTACGGAAACTGCTGGCGCCGGGGGTCCATTGGCGGTCTTCCCGATAGGCCTGAAGATCGATAGCCGCAGCTCTTTCACACGCCTGGCGCAGCAGGCTGTCATCCTCAAGTCGGGTCTGCTCGGCCAACTGGCGCACGCAGAGGGCAATGTCTACTTCACCGCTGCCGGTCACGGCATAATCTTCGCGAACTTTTACCATATCGACTCTTTTCCAGATTTAGCCGGAATCGCGTTCAACCAGAATTACGCTCAAAAAGCGCTATGGATTCCACGTGAGTAGTATGCGGAAACATATCCATAACACCGGCTTGCACCAAGCGATAGCCATTACGCACCATAACGCCCGCATCGCGCGCCAAAGTGGCCGGATTGCAAGACACATACACAATTCGGCTGGCGTTAAAGGCGGTTAAGTACTGGCAAATGTCTTCGGCGCCGGAGCGCGGCGGATCAATCAGGATTTTATCAAAACCCTCTTTGGCCCAGCTCTGGCCGGTAAAATCGCCGTGCAAATCGGCGCCAAAAAAGGTGACATTATCCAAGCCGTTCAGCGCAGCGTTCTCGCGGCCTCGCTGAACCATGGCGTCGTCGCCTTCGACACCGACCACTTGGCCACCACTGCGAGCCAACGGCAGGGTAAAATTGCCCAAGCCGCAAAAAAGATCCAAGATTCGCTCACCGGGCTGCACGTCCAGCCAGTCGATGGCGCGCTTAACCATGACCTGGTTGATGCTGGCATTCACCTGGGTGAAGTCCATTGGGTGAAACGCCAGGGTCAAATCAAATTCCGGCAAGCTGTAGCTCAAACGTTCATCCTGGCGACCTGCAGATTCAGGCCAGATACGGTGAACCGTGTCGGGGCCTTTAGGTTGCAAATAGATGTGCAGATCGTGACTTTGACCAAACACAATCAGCTTGTTGCGGTCGCCGTCGCTCAAGTCTTCCATATTACGGAACACCATCACGGCCACATCATCACCGCAGGCAACCTCTACTTGGGGAACGCGGTCAAACGCATCCATGCCGTGCAGCAGTTCGCGCAGCGGCATAATGCGTTCGCCGATACGTGGGTCCAACACTAGGCAACGGTCAATATCGGTCAGAAAATTACTGCTCTTTTCGCGGAAGCCGACCAGCACTGATTCACGTGCTTTTACAAAACGCACACCCAGCCGCGCTTTGCGGCGGTAACCCATGGTGTCAGCGCGCAGAGGTTTAACCCACTGTTCGGGCTCGATACCACCAAAATGGGCAAAGTGCTCTTTCAGCGTATTTTCCTTGAACGTAATCTGCGCTTCTGCGCTCATGTGCTGCAGGCTGCAACCACCGCACACAGCGGCAAAGTCGCAAGGCGGAGTCTGGCGGTCGGGAGCTGCAGTAAGTACCTCAAGAGTGCGCAATTCGTCAAATTTGCTGCGACTGCCAACCATCTTGGCCATCACTGTTTCACCTGGCAGCGCGCCGCTGACAAATTGTACTTTACCCTCGTTACGGGCAATACCACGGCCGTCATGGCCGAGCCTTTCGACCTCGCAGCGCACAGGTTCCTGGGGCAATACGTTTCTGCGTCTTCTACTCATCAATTTTTCTCTTTTTTAATCAGGCTCAGGCGCCAGGGAACACGCCGGTAGACAGGTAACGGTCACCACGGTCACAAATAATGCCCACAATAACGGCGTTTTCAAGCGTTTGGGAAAGTCGCAGTGCAGCGGCGATGGAACCGCCAGACGATACGCCGCAAAAAATACCTTCTTTTTCGGCCAGTGCGCGCATGGTGGTCTCGGCCTCGACTTGACCAATATCCATTACCTGATCAACCGCCTTGGCATCAAAAATTTTAGGCAGATAGGCTTCTGGCCAGCGTCGAATGCCGGGTATGGCTGCGCCCTCGCTGGGTTGCAAGCCAACAATGCGGACGTCGGGGTTGCGCTCTTTCAGGTAGCGAGACACGCCCATAACCGTACCCGTGGTGCCCATAGAGGCAACAAAGTGAGTGACCCGACCATTGGTCTGCTGCCAGATTTCAGGGCCTGTGGTGCGGTAGTGCGCCAGTGGGTTGTCAGCATTGGCAAACTGGTCCAGAACCGTGCCTTTGCCCTCTGCCTGCATGCGTTCGGCCAGATCCCGGGCGCCTTCCATTCCCTCTTCCTTGCTGACCGCAATAATTTCGGCGCCATAGGCACGCATGGACGCGCGCCTCTCTTCACTCATGTTGGAGGGCATAATCAACACCATGCGGTAACCCTTTATCGCCGCCGCCATGGCCAGAGCAATACCGGTATTGCCGCTGGTGGCTTCAATCAGGGTATCGCCGGGCTTGATGTCGCCGCGGATTTCGGCTTGTTGAATCATGCTGATCGCGGGCCGATCTTTGACCGAACCAGCCGGATTATTTCCTTCCAGTTTGGCAAGGATGACATTACTAGTTTCGCCTGGCAGGCGCTGCAGGCGAACTAGGGGGGTTTTACCAACATAATCTTCAATGGTTGGAAAATGCATAATGAGTCCCTGTGGTACACTTTTGGTGTTAAATCATACGCCTTATAGCGACTGCAGCCCAATACAGCTTATTGCTATCGCAAGAGCCTGGCGTTATGGCTGCTAATTACGTTAACGGCTGCCGGCAACAACCGTCGGGTGCAAACACGGAACCAACGGACTGATGCCAGTAGCATGCGGGCAAAATGCCATTTTCAGGAATTGTTTATGGGGCGCGGGGGTTTTACCAACCGGGGTATTCGTTACTGGAGCATTCGCAACAAGATACTGCTGGCCACACTGGTGCCCACACTGGCTACCACTTTACTGCTGGGTCTGTTTTTCAGTTCAAGTTGGGTTAACCAGATTGAAAGCCTGCTTCGGGACCGAGGCGAAGCCTTGTCGCGGCAACTGGCGGCGGGCTCGGAATACGGCCTGTTTACAGCCAACAAGCACTTGTTAAACAGCCTTTCCAACGCCTCGCTACAAGAGCAGGATGTGCGCTCTATCAGCTTTTTCGACAGCGCCGGCGAGCGCCTTCTGCACGCTGGCCCAGACACCCACAAACGCGATATCGCCGAGCAGCTACAGGATCAAGTCGCGCAGCAGCTACCGCGCCAACAGAGCACCATTTTCATTACGCCGGTTACCCTGCAGGACCTGATGATCGAGAATCTGCTCAATGCCAATGGCGCGGCTGAAGTGCCCAGTGCCCAGCAAACTCTGGGCTGGGTAGCGGTGGAGATGTCCCATATCCGCACCGAAAAAGAAACCTACAAAGCCTTGCTGATTTCCCTGCTGTTAGTCCTTTCCGGTGTTGTGTTCAGCATGCTGGTGTCGATGCGCCTAAGCCGGGCTTTCACCAGCCCGGTGTATAAACTGAATAAAGCCGTTACCGAGCTTAAAAAAGGCAAACTGGAAACCCGAGTCTGTACTCGAGCTGGACCCGAATTTAAACAACTTGAGTCTGGACTGAACGCAATGGCGGCCGCCTTGAGCAAGGCCCAGGCAGACATGCAAAAAAATGTTGATCAGGCCACCGAAGACCTGAGGGAAACGCTGGAAACCATTGAAATCCAGAACATTGAACTGGATTTTGCGCGTAAGGAAGCGCTGGAAGCGAGCCGTATAAAATCGGAATTTCTTGCCAATATGTCACACGAAATCCGTACTCCGCTCAACGGTATTATCGGGTTCACCGAACTGTTGTTAAAAGGCCCCCCGGCCCGCCAGCAAAGAGATCACCTGAACACCATTCGCAAGTCATCGGAAATCCTGCTGACCATCATCAACGACATTCTCGACTTTTCCAAAATCGAAGCCGGCAAGCTAACGTTAGACCGGGTACCGTTCCAGCTGCGGGATATTGTAGAAGAAGTCATGGTGATGCTCGCGCCGGCAGCGCACGACAAAAACCTAGACCTAGTGACTCTAGTTTACAACGATGTGCCCGACAATCTGATGGGCGACCCATTAAGGCTGAAACAGATTATTACCAATCTGCTCAACAACGCCATCAAGTTTACCCGCACCGGCGAAGTTGTCTTGCGCGCCAGCCTGGAAGAAGAGGACGCCATTAATGGTTCCGTTACCCTGCGCGTCAGCGTAGCGGATACAGGCATGGGGCTGTCACGCGTGCAACAGCGATCATTGTTTGACGCGTTTAGTCAGGCCGACGCATCAACCGCACGGCACTATGGTGGCACCGGGTTAGGGCTGGCTATATCTAAACGCTTGGCGGAGCAAATGGGTGGCAAGATCGGCTTGGAAAGCGAGCTGGGAAAGGGTTCCACATTCTGGTTCACCCTGACCAGCGCGCGAGCCAGCCAAAACGATAGCAACAGCCCTCGTAACGGCCTGCGCGGTGAACGCATGATTTACCTGGAGCAACAAAAAACCACCGGCCTTGCGATGGAGCACCTGTTGCGTAACTGGGGCGTTGCCGTAGAGCGGGTTAGCTCTCCTGGCGCCATGCAAGAGCGTGTCGAACAGGCGCAACGTGAGCAGGCCGGTTTTGCCGTCGCGCTGATTGGTATTAATCGCCATCTGCTCAATTCCAGCCGATATCGCAGCTTAGTGCACAGTATTGAGGTTGACCGCGATTGTCGCACTCTGCTGCTGACGCCAACCTTGGAGAGCCACAACACACCCCTGGTGGCCAATGTTAGCAGCCACCTGAGCAAACCCGTTCCGCGCTTGGCGCTCTACAATGAACTGATGTTACTGGTGCACGGAATCAACGCTCACGACCACTCGGCCGATCGCGATTACGGCCGGGCAACACCAAAGCCCGAACCCGACAGAGAAAGCCTCAGCCCCAGGGTTCTGGCGGTAGACGACAACGAAGCCAATCTCAAACTGGTGCTGACCCTGCTACAGGATGCGGGCATAAACACAGTAGGCGCCGCCAGCGGCTTTGAAGCTCTGACAAAGGCCCGCTCCCGTCAATTCGATTTGATCTTCATGGACCTGCAGATGCCAGGGATGGACGGCGTTGCTACCACCCAAAGGCTAAGACAACTGGAAACCGCCGGCTGCCAGCGTGCCGCCATTATTGCACTGACCGCTCACGCCATGAGTGACGAGCGAGGCCGGTTGGCGCGGCAGGGATTCGACGGCTATATGACCAAACCGGTCAGCAGCCGCCAACTGTTGGACGCCGTAGAGCAGCACACCGGGCTTGTATGTTGCGACAGCGCAGGCGACAACGACCAGGCTAACGAGGCACGCGACGACCGCCGAGCACTGCGACCGTCGAATCGAAAAACAACCCGCGAATGCATCAGTATTGAGGAAAGCCTGCGCCTGGCAGCCGGTAAAGCAGATCTGGCCGAAGAGTTGTTCAGCATGCTGCTGGAACAGATAACACCCACCGTCGAAACTATTGAACGTCATTGGCGCAGTGGCAACAGGCTGGAACTGCTGGAGTGCGTACACAAGCTACACGGTGGCGCCCGCCACTGCGGTGTGCCGGAAGTTCGGACCGCTGCCAATCAGCTGGAAACCGCGTTAAAAACGGCTGACACCGATATTGAGAATCTGACTGATCAGCTATTAACAGCCTTAAAACGGCTACTGAACTGGGGCGACAACACCAACTGGCAGGCACTCTTCAGACAACACAGCCGTCTTACACACTCTTAACGCCGGCGCATTTCTAACGCCGGCAAGCGTTATCAATCAGTGTTTTCATATCCCGCACTGCTTCTTTCAAGCCGGTGAAAACCGCCCGGGCAATAATAGCGTGGCCGATGTTCAGCTCGTTAATGCCGGCAATTGCTGCTACCCGCTCGGTGTTGTGATAGTTCAGGCCATGGCCTGCGTTAACCACCAAACCCTTCTTGCGGGCGTAAGTGACCGCTTCAACCAATACTTTAAAAGCCGCATCCGCAGCCGCTCCGCTGGCCTCGGCGTACTCGCCGGTGTGCAATTCAATCACCGGCGCGCCACAGCGCACGGCGGCATCAATCTGAGTTTTGTCCGGGTCGATAAACAGGGATACTTCCGCGCCTATGGCCGCCAGGCGTTCGCAGGCTTTGGCGATTCGGGCTTCCTGACCCTCAACGTCCAAACCGCCCTCGGTGGTCAGTTCTTCCCGCTTTTCAGGCACAAGGCACACGCAGGCCGGGCGGATTTGTTCGGCAAAATCCAGCATGGCGTCGGTCACCGCCATTTCAAGATTCATTTTGGTCTGCAAGGTATCGCGTAACAGCAACACGTCACGGTCTTGAATATGACGACGATCTTCCCGCGGGTGAATGGTTATGCCATCGGCGCCAGCTTCTTCCGCCAGCAATGCAGCCTGCACCGGATCGGGATACCGTGTGCCGCGGGCCTGACGTAAAGTGGCCACGTGATCAATGTTCACACCAAGCAATACTCTGGAGTTCATTTTACTGCCCCTGACTGAATAAAAAGTTGGCGGCTGTGCAACGGTCGCCCCTGTAACAAATAGTCTACCAGCGCACGCATCACCCGCTTGGCGCTGCGGCGCGCTTCAATTTCACTGTAATCATTGGCGGCTAGCGCAAGCAGCGCATCGCCACGAAGTTTTTTCACCCGCACATCGGCACCCGGGCGTTCAACAATACCCTGCTGCGGATGATATCCGTAAAACCAGCCTGATTGCACCGGCGCACCGCTATCGGTAGCCAGACCCCAGGCAAAATCGTACCCCAGGGCTGTCGCCAGACTGCGCTCGAAACGCCGCAGCACTGGCTCCAGCTCAGCAGCAGCGGCCAGCTCGGCCAAGGCATCAATATAGGCAGCAAATAACAACGGATAGGGATCAGCTGCGGGCAGAATGCGCTGCAGCAATTCATTAAGATAAAAACCGCTGAACAAAGCTTGCGATTGCGCCAGAACCGGCGCTGGGCGAACGTCTACTTGGGTCAGGGTTTTCAGGTCCCCGCCGCCGACCCAGTCCAGCAATAGCGGCTGGAACGGTTGCAATTGGGCTTTGAGCGGGCTTTTACTGGTGCTGGCGCCGCGAGCAATCAAGTCAATGCGGCCATAATTCAGAGTGAACACATCTACCTGCAAGCTGGTTTCACGCCAGGGCCGGCGATGGATCACATAACTCGGCTCCTGAATGACCTTGCCCCTCATAGAACAAGCACCTTGACCCTCATGGCAGACTCAGAAGTCGTTCATGCCCAGGCTTTTCAAAGCCCGTTCACTGTCGGCCCAGCCCCGCTTGACCTTCACCCAAAGCCGCAGCATAACTTTGTTGTCAAACATGCGCTCCATATCGATCCGGGCATCCTGACCAATGCTGCGCAGGCGGGCGCCCTTATCTCCAATGATGATTTTCTTTTGGCCCTCACGCTCCACCAGTATCACGGCCGACACGTGCAAGGTTTTACCATCATGTTTGAACTCTTCAATTTCCACCGCAACCGAATATGGCAACTCGGCGCCTAGCTGGCGGGTGATTTTCTCGCGCACCATTTCCGAGGCCATAAAGCGCTCGCTGCGGTCGGTGATCTGGTCGTCCGGGTAAAAATGCACACTCTGCGGCAGGAAGCGGCCGACACACTCTTCCAGCGGTACCAGGTTCGTCTCGCGCAACGCCGAGACAGGAATCATTTCGGCGAAATCGCGCTTGCGCGACAGCATGTCCAGATGCGGTAGCAGGGTTTCCCGCCTTTCAATCTTGTCGACCTTGTTGATCGCCAGAATCACTGGGCATTTCAGGCTAGAAAGCTTCTCCAGCACTAGTTCATCGGCGGTGGTCCAAGCCAGCTGATCAACCACAAATACCACCACGTCGACACCTTTCAAAGCCGAGGTAGCAGCCTTGTTCATGTATCGGTTTATCGCCCGTGGTTCTTCTTCATGCATGCCCGGTGTGTCGACATACACAGCCTGCACCGAACCAATGGTTTTTATACCCAACACTTGGTGGCGGGTGGTTTGCGGCTTGCGCGAGGTAATACTGAGCTTCTGGCCCAGTATGTGATTCATCAGGGTAGACTTGCCCACATTGGGGCGCCCTACGATGGCCACAAAACCACAACGGCTTTCAGGATCTTGCGGGCGGGTTATATCCGTCATCAATCGTTCTCCACACCCAGTTCTTTCAGGGCATTACGGGCGGCTTGCTGTTCGGCTATGCGGCGGCTGTTGCCGCTGCCTGTGGTTTTGCGCCCCAATGAGGAGAGCGCGCAAGATATGTGAAATGTCTGATTGTGGGCTTCACCGTCAACCGATAGAACATCATAAATCGGCAGCGGAAACTGGCGCGACTGAAGATATTCCTGCAAGCGGGTTTTCGGGTCTTTCTGGTTATCCTGTAAATCCAGATTCTGCAGGCGTAAATCAAACCAGTGCAATATCTGAGCCTGACAGGTAACAAAATCACTGTCCAGATAGATAGCACCGATGATGGACTCTACCGCATCCGCAAGGATAGATTCACGGCGAAAACCGCCGCTTTTGAGTTCACCTGAACCAAGGCGCAGATAGGAGCCTAAATCAAACTCCCGCCCAATTTCCGCCAGAGTTACGCCCTTGACCATGCGCGCGCGCAAACGGCTTAACTGTCCTTCGCGGGCTTTGGGGAAGCGCCTGAACAAATGTTCGGCAATCACCATATTTACAATGGAGTCACCCAGAAATTCAAGGCGTTCATTGTTCTGATTGCCAAAGCTGCGGTGGGTCAGAGCCAGCAGCAAACGTTCTTGGGATTTGAACTGATAACCAATACGGCGCTGCAAGGGCTCAAGGTCGGGCTGTAAACTCATTGGCTACCCATATCGTAGGCGTGCTTGAAATGCATCACGGCATCTATGTTACTAATTACCGTCGAGCGCACTTCATAGTCCACTACAATCAGTACCCGGTCACCGTCTTTGTCAACAGAAATACTCTCAGCGCTAAGAGTCCGAACATTGTTCACACTCAGGCGCTTATTAATGTGTGCACGCACTTCCGCCGGCCCCATTTCTGACAATCCTTTGATATCGTTCAGGCCTTCGAGCGCCTCCTGAATGGTGTAATCATCCATGTACGCTGGCCCAAGTTTCAGCAGCAGGGTAAGCAGGCTGCCAAAAAACAGAACCATGACCAGCATGACTAACCCGGATGCGCCGCTCTGCTTGTTCATATCTGACCCGTTGTTGTTCATCCCCTGCGCCCTCATTAGGTTTCCCATTATTCTATGCCACCCACCCGACGAAACGACGGCAAACTGGCCAGCGATTCCCAATGCATCCAGATGGCAAAGGCCTTGCCGACAACAAGGTCGTCTGGAACCGTGCCCCAGTAGCGGCTGTCATTACTGTTGTCACGGTTGTCACCCATTACAAAATAGTGGCCTTCAGGCACTTGCCATTCGCCTTCACCGCCGGTGCCTAGGCGGCCCTTGGTCAGAAAGATATCGTGCTCAACCCCGCCTAGCTGTTCACGCCTGTATTCATTGGGCGGCAGACGCGCCACAAATCGAGTTTCAACTTGTTCACCGTTTATGAACAAGGTTTTATCGCGGTAACGAATCTGGTCACCGGGCAATCCAATCACTCGTTTTATGTAATTCGTTTTGCGGTCTTCGGGGTAGCGAAATACCATCACATCGCCGCGGCCCGGGTCATCTATGCTGACCACTTTTGAACCCAGAACCGGCAGCCGAAGACCATAGGCAAATTTGTTCACCAAAATGAAATCGCCCACCTCCAGGGTAGGCAGCATAGAGCCGGAAGGAATCTGGAATGGCTCTACCAGAAACGAACGCAGAACCAACACAATGGCCAACACCGGGAAGAACGAACGGCTCAGCTCGACCAGATAAGGCTCTGTTACGACCGAGCCTTTCTCAGAGGCCATGGTGTTCACTTTCGCGGCGCGGCGCGGGCGTAAAAACAGCTTGTCGGCGAGCCAGACCAAGCCCGTTGCAAAGGTCAGAATGACCAAAATTAGCGGAAAATCGATATCCATTCAGATGCCTACTTATCAGATGCCTGTTTATTAGATGCCTGTTTATTATAAGGCACTTAATTTTTGTCGATTTTCTAGCTATCTATTTTCAATACCGCCAGAAACGCGTCTTGGGGTACTTCTACGTTACCCACTTGCTTCATGCGTTTTTTACCGTCTTTCTGCTTTTGCAGCAGTTTCTTTTTCCGACTAACATCGCCGCCGTAACACTTGGCGGTCACGTTCTTACGCAAGGCCTTCACTGTCACTCGTGACACAACCTGATTGCCAATAGCCGCCTGAATCGCAATATCAAACATCTGTCGCGGAATCAGCTCTTTCATTTTTTCCACCAGTTGACGGCCCTTGTGATTCGCCAATTCACGGTGAACAATCAAGGCCAGAGCATCCACCCGCTCACCGTTGATAAGCACGTCCAGGCGCACAAGATTAGCGGCCTGAAACCGAATAAAGTGGTAATCCAGTGAAGCGAAGCCTCGGCTGACGGATTTTAGTCGGTCGAAAAAGTCGAGAACCACTTCGGCCATAGGCAACTCGTAGGTGAGCTGCACCTGCCTGGTGGTGAAGTGCATACTTTTTTGTACGCCGCGTTTTTGCTCACACAGGGCAATCACGTTCCCCAAATGCTCTTGCGGCACCAAAATGTTGGCTTGCACAATGGGTTCACGCATTTCCTCAATCGAGCCGATATCCGGCAACTTTGAGGGGCTGTCTACCGATAAGGTCTCACCCAGTTTAGTGAGCACTTCATAGATGACCGTGGGCGCGGTGGTGACCAGATCAATATCGTACTCACGCTCCAGCCGTTCCTGAATAATTTCCATGTGCAACATGCCCAGGAAACCACAGCGGAAACCAAAGCCCAAAGCATCAGAGCTTTCCGGCTCGAAAAACAAGGAGGCGTCATTGAGCGTCAGCTTATCCAGAGCATCACGGAAATCGTTGTAATCGTCGGAGCTGACCGGAAATAGACCGGCATATACCTGCGGCTGAATTTTTTTAAAACCCGGCAGCATGGGGGTTTCATCAGCAAATTTGTGATGCACGATGGTATCGCCCACCGGCGCACCGTGAATGGCTTTGATACCGGCAACCACGAAACCTACATCACCCGCTTCCAGAATGTTGGTATCGTAGGGCTTTGGATTAAAAATACCCACTTTGTCCGCATTCCAAGCCTTGCCTGTCGATTTAATAACAATTTTTTCACCCTTTCTCAGCACGCCCTGAGTCACACGCACCAGCGACACAACGCCGAGATAGTTATCAAACCAAGAGTCGATAATCAGTGCTTGCAGTGGGGCAGAACGATCGCCTGTTGGCGGTGGGATTTTCTGGATCAGATCTTCCAGAACGTCTTCGACACCCATGCCACTCTTTGCCGAGCAGCGCACGGCGCTGCTGGCGTCTATGCCAATGATGTCTTCTATCTCGGCGGCTACCCGCTCCGGTTCCGCCTGCGGCAAGTCCATCTTGTTCAATACCGGAACCACTTCCAGGCCCTGTTCGATGGCGGTGTAGCAGTTGGCCACCGACTGGGCTTCCACGCCCTGCCCGGCATCCACCACCAACAGCGCGCCTTCGCACGCATAGAGTGACCGCGACACTTCATAGGAAAAATCCACATGCCCCGGCGTATCAATAAAGTTGAGTTTGTAAATCTGGCCGTCACGAGCGGTGTAATTCAGGGTCACGCACTGCGCTTTGATAGTAATACCGCGTTCACGCTCAATATCCATGGAATCAAGCACCTGCTCCGCCATTTCACGGGAGGTCAAGCCACCGCAGGTCTGAATAAACCGGTCTGCGAGTGTGGATTTGCCATGGTCAATGTGGGCGATAATAGAGAAGTTACGGATTCGGCTCAGTTCAGTCACAGACAATGAATACTCATATAAGACACGGGATTGAGCCCGGAAAGGGCCGCTGCCGGATTCGGCAAAGGCAAGATTTTACAGTTTACCGGCCGCCATTGCCATGGCTGTCGGCGGCCGGATTTGAGGATATGTTAAGGTTTCATGACCAAATAGAGCGCGCGGCCTTCGCGCACCACGCGCACCGGCACGGCACGGCCATCTGTCAAATTGCCGGCAATGTCGCGAAAGTCCACCACCGAAGCCACCGCTTTGCGATCGATTTCAGTGATCACGTCATTGGGGCGTATGCCTGCGTCGAAAGCAGGGCCACCCTGAACGTCCACGACTAATACGCCGGCACTGATGCCTTGAGCATCAGTCATGTTCGCCGGCAGCGGCTCAACGCTCAGGCCGAACAGCGACGAAGCACTGTCGCCCGGGGCTGCGGGGCTCTGCGTCTGGGCGCTACGCTCATCCGGAAGCTGGCCAATTTTAACATCAATAAACGTTTCGTTTCCGCCACGCATTACCGTCAAACGGGCTGACTCACCAATCGGCGTGCGCCCCACCATCGGCGGCAAATCAGATGACAGCTGCAATTCTTCGCCGTCATAAGCCAGTACAATATCACCAGACTGCAAACCAGCCGCTTCTGCCGGCGAACCACCGAGCACTTCGGCAACCAGCGCGCCGCGCGGACGTTTTAAACCAAAACTCTCGGCCAGATCACGACTCACTTCCTGAATAAGCACGCCCAGCCAACCGCGGGATACGCTACCATTATCGCGGATCTGGCGGAATACGCTCATGGCGTCATCGATCGGAATGGCGAAGGACACCCCCATAAAGCCGCCGGAACGGGTATAGATCTGGGAGTTAATACCAATTACATCGCCGTCCATGTTGAACAACGGCCCACCGGAATTACCGGGGTTAATAGCGACATCCGTCTGAATAAAAGGCACGTAGTTTTCGCTCGGTAGGGAGCGACCAAGAGCGCTGACAATGCCGGCGGTAACTGTATAGTCAAAGCCGAAGGGTGAACCGATGGCAAAAACCCACTCACCCACTTTCAAATCTTTCGATTTGCCTACCTGAACCACAGGCAGATCGTCACCATTTTCAATTTTTAACACAGCCATGTCCGAGCGCGGATCCGTGCCAATCAGGCGAGCGGGTAGCTCACGGCGGTCGTTCAAACGCACAATGATTTCGTCGGCGCCTTCTACTACGTGGTTGTTGGTCAGCACGTAGCCATCGCGGGACACAATAAAACCGGAGCCCATAGACTGGGTTGGCTGGGCGCGACCACCGTGGGGATTACCGGAGCCGGGGCCACGGAAAAAATCCTGAAAGAATTCTGGCATTTGCTCAAGCTGTCGCTCATCAAACGGCAGATTCTGGAAACGACTAGTATTTTCCGGCGCTGCCGAGGTGGTGCTGATATTCACCACCGCACCGGCATTATCTTCGACCAATTCGGTAAAGTCAGGCAGGCCACGGGCTTGGGTGGCTTGGCTCCATACCAGCAGTATCATCAGACTAGTGGACAGCAGCGCGGCCCACATCGAAGAAACAAAATTGGTGGACTGCCTGGCAGCCACAACCGAAGGTGTTTTTGGCATTGAGCAACTCCTATTATGAGTTCTGAGCTGACCTAAACAGCCAGCGAACAGTATTAAGAATTCAGTATTTGAGGGCTAAGCCCGCTATTTCAATATACGAGCGCTGGAGGAAATTATAACGCTTGGGCAGAGGCCAGCTTATTAACCTTCATTAAGTGTGGCTGATAACCGCTGGACATCCGGCGCTGCCATAGCCTTGCTACTAAAAAGCCCGCACCCAAGCCCAGGCCAGCGGCCAGGATAGCTATGCCGTCGCTGCCCGGCACAACCTGGCTTGCAGCCATGCTCGCAGCGACCATCAACAGCAGCGGTAACGCATACACCAATAGCGACGCCTGCAATAACGCCTGTTCCGCAATGCCCAGAGTGACATCATCGCCCACTCCCGCGTGCAAACTGTTCAGAACTTGCACCTGATTGGCCCGGCCACCACTGGCAGCCGCCAGCACCCGCTGACCACAGCTACTGCGGGCGGAGCAGCTCTGACACGCGCTCTGGCGAATAGTTTGCACCCAGACGGTGTTGCCAGACACCGCTACCACCCGGCCGCTTTCGGTGATCACCGGCTTGCGCCCTGATGTTCTATTAGGCTTGCCGTTGCGCTGTCAACGGCAGCGCTATCAAAACGCACCGACTCTGCCACTTTACGGGCGGTGATCGGAGGCACTTCGCCGACCACCGAGATCAACACCTGGCGCCCGTCCGACTGAACCGGCCGCAAATACACCGTGGTAGCACCAATGCGCGATGCACCTGTCGGCATATCCAAGCTGGCAACGTCTTCTACAAACACTGAAAAAGCCGCCAAGCCATCACTGAACGCAATCACTTGGCGCTTATCCGATCGCGGGGTAGCCGCAGGCTCAAAACCCGCGGGCAACCAATCCAGCGACCAGCCTTGCAGACGGGTCACCAGTTCAGTGGCCGGGCTGCCAGACTCAAGACTAATGGTGCTGGTTTGGTGCTTGTTTGCCGTTGTTATCTGCAGCTCGCTGTCGGCGATATCATCGGTAATATCAAGACTGGTGAACTGGAAATGCTCCAGGATCTGGTCGTCGGCATTACGGGTTTGACTTTTTACCAGCAGACCAGTTTCTTTTTCCAGCCACAAGCGGTAGCTGTAGCGGTAAGGATCATTGGCGTTCAAGGCAATCTTTACAGCAGCGTAGCCTGCTACGCGGCCCTCTCCCAGCATTTGCGCCTGATACCAGAGCGTCGCAGGCAATAGCTGATCACTAAACGAATCAGCCAGCGGCCCCGAGGGAATAATGGCATCCAGCGTGACGGTATCCTGAGCTGGCAACACGCAAACAACCTCCGTGCCACGACGCACAATTTCGCCACTACCCCCGTCCTGAATAACCAGCCTTTCCTCAACCATACTACCGTCGTAGCGGTGGGCCACTTGCATGGAATGCACCTGCTGGCCGCGACCGTACACAAACACACCCCGATAAGAGGTCATATTCATGGCCGGGCCCAAGCGCTGCAACCACTTGACCGCTTCTGCGCTATTAGCAATTTGGGGCTGCTCATCGGTCGACTGCGCCGCAGCTGGCACCCACAAAACCATAACCGCCAAGGCCAGAAAATAACGCAACCCTACCAAGCCTGCTTGCCCGTTCACGATTTAGTAACCCCCCGCATCGGCGCTGACCAGGCGCGCATAGCCCACCGAGCCCCGGCCGGCACCCACGCTGTTATGCTGCGCATGCTCCAGAAGATAACGGTGAATCTGCTGCCGTTGCCTGTCGTCCAGGCCCTGCAGCGATACTTCGCTGACGGAAGCCGCCGTTGCAGTGGCATTTGGTTCCGCTCCGGCCTGAGCAGCAATCAGCTCCGGCTCACCGACACCTTGCCAGCCCGAACCAGCACCAAAACCCACCACCAGCGCCATCGCAATCATGGCCACCGCGGGCCAGTGCCAGCGCTGAAGATTTGTTGCCTTTGTCGCATGCTGCTCTGACGCAGGTACTCTGCCGTCAAGGCGTTGCCAGACACCGGCACTGACATCGGTGGCCGGCGAGACCGAGTCGGCTGCGGCGCCCGTTCCATGCATCAGGTCGTGAATCTGCTGCCAGCGCTGCCACTGGCCACGCACTTCATCTTGGTCGGAAAAGGACAGCAAACGCCGTACAGCGAGTTCGTCTGCTTCGTCGTCCATCATGGCCGACAGGGTTTCTCTGAGACGATCATCCATGGGATGCAACCTCAATTGCTTGCAGAATGGTTAAGCAAGGGGCCCAGGTGGCGATCTACCGCATCCCTGGCCCGAAAAATACGGGAACGCACTGTGCCAATCGGGCATTCCAATATGCGGGCAATGTCTTCGTAACTCAGTCCGTCGTACTCGCGTAGCAAAAACGCCGAACGCAATTCTTCTGGCAGTGCGTCTATGGCTTTATTCAGTGCCCGCTGCAACTGATCGCGCTGCAGCAACTTCTCGGGTGACGCAATATCCCGCAGGCGCTGACCATCGTCATAATTTTCCGCGTCTGCCGAATCTGCGCTACCCTGCGGGCGCCGGCTGCGCGCTTCCAGATAATTTTTAGCCGTATTAACCGCGATGCGGTAAAGCCAGGTATAAAATGCGCTATCACCGCGAAAACGGTCGATAGCGCGAAAGGCTTTAACGAAAGTTTCCTGGGTAAGATCCATCACTTCGTGGCTGTCGAATACATAACGACTAATAATAGACGCGACTCGCGACTGGTATTTCAGCACCAGTAGATCAAATGCAGCGCGGTCGCCATTGCGTACCTTGCGCACCAACTGCAAGTCGGTCTGGCTGTCGCCCTGATCGGGGGCTGTCTGATCGAAACTGGACGTCATGGACGGTTTGCCGGCACTCGCTGGTTCGGTGGCCTGAGTTTTGGCCTGCTTGAAAATGGAATGCATCATGCTGCTGCCCGGCGCCCATTAATGGAGTATTTGGGGAAAACAACCGCTTAAAAGCGACTTCCCGGCTCTTGCAAATGGACAGCGAGCACAAAGTTTAGTTCAATACACATCCACATTATGGCCTGTGATACCAACCCAATGCCACAATCCTTCGAGTTCGATGTACTGGTGATCGGCAGTGGAGCTGCCGGTTTAACAGTGGCTCTAAATCTGCCACCCCATTTGCACGTCTGCGTCCTCAGCAAAGCAGCCATCAGCAGTGGCGCCACGCTTTGGGCCCAGGGCGGAATTGCGGCGGTTCTCGACGGGGAAGACTCCGTTGAAAACCACATTCAGGACACTCTGGACGCCGGAGCAGGCCTCTGCCACAAAGACGCAGTACGCTTTACTGTAGAGCACAGTAAGGCCAGCGTTGACTGGCTGGTTGATTCCGGCGTGGACTTCACTCGCGATAACAACGCCGCTTTTCACCTCACACGCGAAGGTGGTCATAGTCATCGCCGCATTATCCACGCTGCAGATGCTACCGGGCAGGCGGTGTCTACCACCCTTGTGGCCCAGGCCGAAGCACGAGCCAATATCACGCTGATGTCTGGCCGGGTCGCGGTAGATCTGATAACCAACCGCAAATTGTCGCTGCCTGGCAATCGCTGCGTGGGCGCTTATGTGCTAAATCTCGACGATAATCACGTTGAATTAATCCGCGCCCGCTTTACGGTCATCGCCACCGGTGGGGCCTCCAAGGCCTACCGCTACACCACCAACCCAGACGGGGCTTCGGGTGACGGCATTGCCATGGCGTGGCGTGCGGGCTGCCGCGTCGCTAATATGGAATTTAACCAGTTTCACCCGACCTGCTTGTACCACCCCCACGCCAAATCGTTTCTAATCAGCGAAGCTCTTCGCGGCGAAGGTGGGCATTTGAAGTTGCCAGACGGCAGCCGCTTTATGGACCGCTTCGACAGTCGTGCGGAACTTGCACCCAGGGACATTGTTGCCCGCGCCATCGATCACGAAATGAAGCGCCTGGGCGCAGACCACGTTTATCTGGACATCAGCCACAAGCCGGCAGATTTTATAAAACACCACTTTCCGACGATTTACGAAACCTGCCTGACCTATGGCATTGATATCACCTGTGAGCCAATTCCAGTGGTGCCAGCTGCTCATTACACCTGTGGTGGCATCATGAGCGACCAACGCGCCAGAACCGATATCAACCAGCTTTACGTGGTCGGCGAAGCCGCTTTTACCGGCCTGCACGGTGCCAATCGCATGGCCAGCAACTCTTTGCTGGAATGCCTGGTGTATGGCCGCGCTGCCGCGGAAGACATCGCCCGCCGGGAAGCCGACATACCGGCCGTGCCAGATGTTCCGGAGTGGGATGAAAGCCAGGTTCGCGATTCTGATGAAGACGTAGTGATTTCCCACAACTGGGACGAACTGCGCCACTTTATGTGGGACTATGTCGGCATAGTTCGCACCACGAAGCGCTTGCAGCGGGCCAAGCACCGAGTCGATTTGCTGTCTCGGGAAATCGGTGATTTTTACAGCAATTATCGGGTATCCAACGATTTGCTGGAATTGCGCAATCTGGTTACCGTGGCAGACCTTATTATCTGTTCAGCGTTGCAAAGGCACGAAAGCCGCGGACTTCACTACACCCTGGATTATCCGGGACTACAGGCAGAAGCCCGTGACACTCTTTTGGTGCCCACCACGTACCGTACTTCTGCACCCTGACGCCCCGTAGGGGTTGACTCCAGGTAGCACCAAACCCAAAACTGACAGGATGTGATATGTCTGAAACCCAAATAACCTCAAACTCCCCCGAGTTCAAGCGCTTATGGTGGCACAGCCGCCGCGGTATGCTGGAACTGGACAATCTCCTGGTGCCGTTTCTGGAGCAAGCCTACTGTGATTTGAACCCAGATGACCAAGTCCGCTATGAAAAACTGCTGACATGTGAAGACAACGACATGTTCGAGTGGTTTATGCAACGTAACAAATCTGACGACCCGGACCTGCAGCGCATCGTTGAAGTTATTCTGCAACGTGTCCAGCCAGATTGATATCAGACTGCGCCCAACCGGGCTGGTGGGCGCGATCGCCGCTCTACCCTGGCTGGTGCTAACAGCTTTTGTGGGTTTACTGTCCGCTGACGGCCATATGTGGCCGTTGACGATGGTTCCTCTAGCTGCCGCTGGTACGTTTTATGCCGTTCGCAGCCAAGGTTTGCTGCGAGGAAAACGTTGCTTGATCGGATTACACCTTCATAACGATCAACTGTGGGCGTTACATAACGATAGCGCGGCGGTCGCCGTCAATCCGGGCCCTGGCAGCCGCATTGGTGCTTACTTCAGTGTTCTGCAATTGCGCCACGCCCAAAGCAACCGCTATCACACAACGGTATTGCTGCTTAGCGTAGGCCGTGGCAACCTGCCCTCTGACGATGCGCGTCGTTTGCGCCTGTGGCTGAGGCTTGGGCAAAAACCTGTACCAGCCACCGTTTGACCCCATTTGCCTTTGTTTTGCGGAGTTTGTAATGAGTGATACCAACACCTACCCATCAGTTGACAGCCCAGCTGCACACTCTACGGCCCACGCCACTGCAAACGTGGTAGCAGAGCAACCACTGCCGGAAAACAGCTGGACAGAGCTGAATGACCGTTTGATGGTGACGGTTAGCGGGGCTGGCACCGAGAAGTTTTTGCAGGGCCAGTTCAGCCAGAACGTGAGCGAAGTAACTGCGAGCAAATCCCTCCATGCAGCCGCCAGCAATCGCAAAGGCCGGGCCTACGCCTTGGTGCGTATGGTGCGCCACGGTGACGATATTCTGATGGACTTCAGTCGCGAGCTAGCGGATGCCACTGAGGCCGAGCTGCGCAAATATTTGATGCTGTTTCGCGGCACCACCATGGCCCGACTGGAAGAGAGCAAAATCATCGGCATCTTTGGCAGTGAACTGGCGCAGGCGGTGGCGGGTGAACAGGCTGCGCTAGTCAACGATCTGCGGCAACCCGGAGACACTCTGGCCATTGGGCATGGCCATCTAATCTTATTGGAGCCTTCCATCGAGGGCCCTGCGCGCTATGAGCTCTGGTCACGGGGTGGCGCCTTGCCAAGTGCACTGGACGCCCGCAATCGATGCAGCCTGGCTACTTGGCAAGCCGGACAAATCGCCGCGGGGGTGCCATGGCTTACCAGCACAACCGCCGGCGCCTACGTGCCACAGATGCTGAACTGGCAGCATTTGGGAGGCGTCCACTTCAAGAAAGGCTGTTAC
>JBALXR010000052.1:0-21623 GCA_036960525.1 Marinobacter sp. | reverse complement strand
CTCGGTGCAGGCTTCAACCACCTCGGTAATGTCAGCCATGCCGGACAAATCCAGGGTTGGGTCAATGCCCTGTGAATACAGGTTCATCGCCATGGTCACCAGATCCATATTACCGGTGCGTTCGCCGTTCCCAATCAGCGTTCCTTCCACCCGATCAGCGCCGGCCATTACCGCCAGTTCCGCCGCGGCTACGCCACAGCCCCGGTCATTGTGAGTGTGCACGCTGATGCTCAGATGTTCGCGGCGCAGGATGGTGTCGCAAATCCACTCGATCTGATCGGCAAATACGTTGGGTGTGGCCATCTCTACCGTGGCAGGCAGGTTAATAATGACCGGTTGACCTTGGTCTGGTCGCCACACTTCGGTCACCGCATCGATGACTTCAGCGGCAAAATCCAGCTCGGTGCCGGTAAAACTCTCCGGCGAATACTGAAAGGTCCATTCGGTGTTCGGGTAGCCGGCGGCCAGCTCCTTCACCAAACGCGCGCCTTCTACTGCAATATCGCGGATGCCATCACGGTCTAACCCGAACACCTGCTGGCGCTGCACCGTAGACGTAGAATTATAGACGTGCACAATGGCTTTTTTTGCGCCTTCTAGCGCTTCGTAAGTACGCGTGATCAGCGCCGGCCGAGCCTGGGTCAACACCTGAATTTTTACATCCTCAGGAATACGCCCCTCTTCGATCAGCTTGCGGCAGAAATCAAAGTCCGGCTGGCTGGCGGCGGGAAAACCAATCTCGATTTCCTTGAAGCCCAGCTTTACCAGCAAATCAAACATCCGCTGTTTCTGGCTTACCGACATAGGTTTGACCAGAGCCTGGTTGCCATCCCGTAAATCAACCGCACACCAAGTGGGCGCACGTTCAATCACACGATCGGGCCAGCGCCGGTTGGTTTTGGCAATGGGCTTGAAGGCTGCGTATTTACGATGATCAAAAGCCATACAACGATTTCCTTTTGCGTGTGCAGATTGCCGATTAAAGAACACAAGATTACACAAAAAGTCGCCGCAGGTGATTGCTAATTAGTACTATAAACCGGACTATAAAGCCATTAAATATCGCTTACTCCGAGGTTAGTGGCAGAATATGCTTATTAAATCCGAAACCCTGATCGCGCTGGACAAAATTGACCGGAAAATTCTGGACCATCTGCAAAAAGACGGTTCACTCACTAACCAACAGCTGGCCGACAAAGTCGGGCTATCGCCGTCGCCCTGCCTGCGACGGGTGCGTGCGCTGGAGCAAAGCGGCGTGATTGTACGCACAGCAACCATTCTTAATCACAAAAAACTGGGATTGGCGCTCACCGCCATCATTCTGATCGGCATGGACCGGCACACACCGGAACGTTTTGCGGCGTTTGAGGAGGCCGTCAGCGCCTATCCGGAGGTGCTGGAGTGCTACCTGATTACCGGCCACGATGCGGACTACATGCTCAAAGTGGTGGTGCCAGATATGGACCATTACCATCACTTTCTGCTGAACCAGATAACGCGCATTGCCGGGGTGAGCGGCGTGCATTCAAGCTTTGTGCTGCGCCGGGTTCTGGATAACACGGCCCTGCCATTAGGCTATTTGTCCTGATGTTACGGGCTGTGCACCTTTACGCTCTGGCAAACCCAACTTTACCGGGCGGGTGTCTGTACCTGCCTGTTGCGGCTCCGTACAATAGAACCACTATTTTTTGAGGCTGAGGCCTCTCCCTAATCACTCCTGACGGAACACAAAATGCGAGCCAGCCGTTATCTGATTGCCACCCAGAAAGAAACACCCGCCGACGCCGAGATTATCAGCCACCAGCTGATGCTGCGTGCCGGCTTGATCCGAAAACTGGCCGCCGGGCTTTATACCTGGCTGCCCATGGGCCTGCGTACCCTGCGCAAAGTTGAACGCATTGTGCGCGAGGAAATGGAACGCAGCGGCGCGCAAGAACTGCTAATGCCAGCGGTGCAGCCGGCAGAACTGTGGCGGGAATCGGGCCGTTGGGACGAATACGGCGGAGAACTGCTGCGCATGAACGATCGCCACGGCCGCGAGTTTTGCTTTGGCCCTACCCACGAAGAAGTGATTACTGACCTGATCCGCAACGAGCTGAAAAGCTACAAGCAGTTGCCGGCCAATTTCTTTCAGATTCAGACCAAATTCCGTGACGAGCGCCGCCCCCGCTTTGGCGTGATGCGTGCACGGGAGTTCATCATGAAAGACGCCTATTCATTTCACATCAGTGCGGAATCTCTGGATGAGACCTACCAGCTGATGCACCGCACCTACTGCGCCATATTTGATCGCTTGGGTCTGGATTACCGACCCGTGCAGGCGGATTCTGGATCCATTGGTGGCAGTGGCTCCCAGGAATTCCACGTGTTGGCATCCTCTGGTGAAGACGCCATTGTGTTCAGCACCAGCAGCGACTACGCGGCCAACATAGAAAAAGCCGAAGCGGTCGCACCCGCCGGCGATCGCCCAGCACCCTCCCAGGCAATGACCGAAGTGGCAACACCGGGCCAACGCACGATTGCTGACATCACCCGGTTCCTGAAAGGCGATGCTACGCAAACCGTGAAAACTCTGCTGGTGAAAGCCGAAGCGGCAGCCGGCGCCGAAGAGGGCAGTGACCCGGGATTGGTGGCACTGGTTCTGCGCGGCGACCACACCCTGAACGAGATCAAGGCGGAAAATTTGGCCGGCGTAGCCGACCCGTTGACCATGGCCACGGATGAGGAAATTCAGCGCGCCACCGGATGCGAACCTGGCTCGATCGGACCGGTGAATCTTTCGGTGCCGGTGATTGTCGACCGCAGCGCAGCGCACCTGGCAGACTTTGTCTGTGGCGCCAACAAGAATGACGTGCACCTGACTGGCGTAAACTGGCAACGCGACCTGCCACTGGGTCGGGTGGAAGATTTGCGTAACGTGGTGGAAGGCGACGCCAGCCCTTGTGGTCAAGGCACCCTGGAAATTCGCCGCGGTATTGAAGTGGGCCATATCTTCAAACTGGGCAACAAATACAGCAAGGCACTGAACGCCACTGTGCTGGACGAAAATGGCAAAACCGCTACTATGGACATGGGCTGCTACGGCATTGGCGTGTCGCGAATTGTGGCGGCGTCCATCGAGCAAAATCACGATGACCGCGGCATTATATGGCCCGACGCCATCGCGCCCTTTCGGGTTGCGGTGGTGCTGCTGAACGGCCATAAGTCGCCAACGGTTGCCGAAGCTGGTGAAAAGCTCTACCAAAAGCTGCAAGAAGCCGGTTATGACGTGTTGCTAGACGACCGCAACGAGCGGCCCGGAGTGAAATTCGCGGATATGGAGCTGACGGGTATTCCCCATCGATTTGTGGTGTCTGACCGCGGGCTGGAAGCTGGTACTCTGGAGTACAAGGGCCGTCGCGATGCCGATAAACAGGACGTTGCCCTGGCGGATGCGATTAATTTCTTGAAAAGTGTTTCACCGTTGTAGAACCCAAAAAGCTTCGTAAAAAACCCTGGTCGCGTTCGCGCACCAGGGTTTTTTAATGAGCGATCACGTCAGTCAATGGCTGGTCGTGTTAGCGGCTCCTGCTCCAGCTCAACGCCAAAGCGCGCCCGAACCGATTCACGTATTTCCTGCGCCAGCTCCAGCAACTGTGCTCCACTGCCGCCGCCGTGGTTTATTAACACTAAAGCCTGGCGATTGTGCACACCAACCCACTTGTTGCGGTAGCCTTTCCAACCGCACTGGTCAATCAGCCAGCCCGCCGCCAGTTTAACGCCCTGACCGTGTGACAGTGGGTAGGCCACCAGGTCTGAAAAACGGCTTTGCAGCTGTTCAAACACCTTTTGGGTGACCACTGGATTTTTAAAAAAACTGCCGGCGTTTGGCAGGCGCTGCGGGTCTGGCAGTTTGCGGCGGCGAACGGCCATCACTGCTTCGGCCACGTCTTCAGCGTTTAATTTTGCCACTGACGTGTCGCCAAAGTAGGCCGCCAGCTCGCCGTAGCCCAATTGGAAAGGCCGGCTACGGGACAGGCGCAGATGCACATCCAGAATCAGATACCGTTCGGGCTGCTGCTTAAACAGACTGTTACGGTAGGCGAAATTGCACGTTTCCGCACTTAGGGTAACTGGCTTTCCGCTGCTACGATCCAAAGCGGTGACACACACCAGCGTATCTGCCAACTCCACGCCGTAAGCACCAATGTTTTGTACCGGTGCAGCACCACAGGTGCCGGGAATCAGCGCTAGGTTTTCGATGCCGCGATAACCGCTGCGAGCAGCGTACAACACCGCGTCATGCCAGTTTTCACCGGCGCCCAGCACCAGCGTGGCCCCCTCAATGCTAATATCGCACCAGTGCCGCCCTGCCAGGGCCATGTGCACAACCAGGCCGTCAATGTCGGCGCGGAACACCAGATTACTGCCACCGCCCACAATCAGCACCGGCAGTTTTTTCTCATCAGCCCAGGCTAGCGTGGGGCCAACCTGATCACCATGGGTTATGCCGGCGAAATAACGGGCTCTGGCCCCAATGGCAAGAGTGTTGTAGGGCGTCAGATCTACCCTTTCCCGTATTTCTGGCAGGGTTTTCACCCCAGCTTCCCGCGAATGTCGTTGAGCAGGCCTTCGCCAGCCTGATGGATCAGTTCCAGCACATGCTGAAAGCCATCATCTGCACCGAAATATGGATCTGGCACTTCCTGGTCGTCAAAATTAGCAAAGTCGAGAAACAACTGCGGCACGGTGCCACCGTTCTGATGCCAGATTTCTTTCACGTCTGCCAGATTCTGGCGGTCCATCACCAATACATAGTCAAAACTGTCCAGGTCTTCGACCTCGAACTGACGCGCTCTCAGGCCGCTGATATCAATACCGATTCGACCAGCCGCGGTCACCGCGCGCTCATCCGGGCCTTTGCCAATATGCCAGTCACCGGTACCGCAAGAATCAATACGTACCTGCTGCTCAAGACCGGCGGCCGCTACCTGTTTGCGAAACACGCCTTCGGCGGTGGGTGAGCGGCAAATGTTACCCAGACACACAAATAAAACGCTAACAGAGGCTGTCATTAATTTGTCTCCTGCTTGTTCAAAAAAGCCCTTACCCGTTGCAGATCCGCTTCGGTGTCTACCCCGGCTGGCGGACTGACGGCCGCCAAATCGACATGAATGCGAGCACCGTTATAAAGCGCACGCAGCTGTTCCAACGCTTCAACCTGTTCGGCGGGCGCCGCTGGCCAGCGCACAAAATCCGCCAGTACGCCTGCGCGATAACCATAAATGCCAATATGGCGAAAATAACCAAAATTGTCTGGCAGATCCCGATTTACAGCGCTGCCTGCCCCGACCGTCGTGGCCGCGACCCAGCCATCGCGATACCAGGGTATAGGCGCGCGGCTGAAATAATGTGCCATCCCCTGCTGGTCAAAAACCACTTTCACCACGTTGGGATTAAACACCGACTCAGTATCGTGGATGCGCTCGCACAGAGTGGCAATAGCCGCTTCGGGGTGCAAGTCCAGATTGTCTGCCACCTGATTAATCAACACGCTGGGGATCAATGGTTCATCCCCTTGTACATTGATTACCCTGTGGTCTTCGTCCAGATTCAAGGTCTGTGCCACTTCAGCCAGGCGGTCAGTACCACTGACATGGCCGGCCGAGGTCATAACGACTTCAGCACCAAAGCGCTCGCAGGCTTGCTGTACCCGCGCGTCGTCGGTGGCGATCACCACTCGCCCTGCGCGGCTTTCCTGCGCCCGCTGCCAAACGTGTTGAATCATTGGCCGGCCGCCAATGTCTGCCAGGGGTTTACCCGGCAAGCGGCTTGAACCGAAGCGCGCTGGAATCACAACGGTAAAGGGCGTGGTAAAGGACATGAACGGCTCCTCGCTCAGCTTTTGTGCAGGCGCTCGTCGGTGCTCAGGGTGCGGGCTTCGGTGGCCAGCATTACCGGAATACCTTCGCGCAGGGGAAACGCCATGGCGTCCTGATAGCACAGCAGTTCGGTTTTTTCGTCGTTGAGCTTGAGCTCGCCTTTACACACCGGGCACGCCAGCAGTGCCAGCAGTTTTTTATCCATGATGATGGTCTCGTTCTGTTACAACGGAAGTAGCCGCCAGCGGGCTGTTTTTATTTGGGTGCAGCTGGCGCCAATGGGCCAACTGGCTAAGCAACCGGCGGCCAAACTCGGCAGGCAGCTGGGCTTCAATCATCAGAGCGTAAGCGTTGTCGGGCGCAAAATCCTGACATTTCACCGCGTCTTTGGCGGTCATTACCAGCCATTCACCCGCGGCGGTTTTCAGGTCGCCCGGTTTAAAACGGTGATGGTCGGCAAAAGCCCGCGGCCTTACCTCTGCGCCCAAGGCGCTGAGGGTGGCAAAAAATCGCGCCGGATTCCCAATACCCGCCACCGCCAGCAGCTTTTGTCCCGCCAGCTTTGTCAGTGGTATCTGCGCACCGCTGGCCAGGTGCAGAAGATGCATCGGGCTCAGATTCATCGTGTAGATTGCCTTGTGTTGCACGCCGGCAAATTGGCTGTGGCGGCGAACGCGCACTCCGGTAGAGCCGTTGAGAATAATATAATCGACCGAGTTCAGCCGTTCTGCCGGCTCGCGCAGCGGCCCCACAGGAATGCTAGCGCCATTACCCAACCCGCGGCTGGCGTCGAATACGGCCAGCTCTATGTCACGGGGCAGCGCGTAATGCTGAAGACCGTCGTCGCACACCAGAACGTCGCCCAATCTCTGATCAATGGCGAAGTGCGCTGCGCGCAGCCGTTGCGGATCTACCACCACCGGGCAGCCAGTGGCCCGGGCTAGCATAACGGGTTCATCACCGGCGATGCTGGCGTTGCTATCGGCATCCACAAAAAGCGGGTATTGCGCGGACTTGCCACCGTAACCGCGGCTAAGAATGACCGGATGCCAGCCGGCGTTGCGCAATTGCGTTACCAACCAGGCCGTAAGAGGCGATTTTCCAGTGCCACCGGCGGTAATATTACCCACCACCACCACCGGAGCCGTTAACGCCGGGGCCCGACCCTTCAGCGCTTTGCGCTTGCGCGATGCAGCAATGCGCCGGTATAGCCAGGCCAGTGGCGCAAGGAATCCCAGCGGGCGATTTTGGCTATACCACAACCGATCTACCAGCGAACTCATACCCGCATACCGCTGGTCATGCGTGCTCGCTGAACTGCATTTGATGCAGCTGGGCATAGGCGCCGCCCTGGTCCAGCAACTCCTGATGGCGGCCGGATTCCACTATACGGCCATTATCCATGACCAGTATGCGATCGGCGTTTTCAATGGTCGACAGGCGATGAGCAATCACCAGGGTGGTGCGGCCTTTCATCACCGTTTCCATAGCGTTCTGGATGTAGCGCTCAGATTCGGTATCCAGCGCCGATGTGGCTTCGTCCAGAATCAGAATGGGGGCGTCTTTCAGCAGCGCCCGAGCAATGGCCAAGCGCTGGCGCTGGCCCCCGGAAAGCATAACGCCATTGTCGCCAATCATGGTATTCAGGCCCTCGGGCATGCGGTCAATAAATTCCAGAGCGTGCGCTTTGTCGGCGGCGTCACGAATGGCCTCAGGGCTGCAATCGCGCAGCGCGCCGTAGGCAATGTTCGCCGCTATCGTATCGTTAAACAGCACCACGCTCTGGGTAACCAGGGCAATCTGCGCGCGCAGGGCCTGCAACGTGAAGTCTTCCAGCAAGTGGCCATCAATACGGATTTCGCCGTCGGTGTAATCGTAAAACCGCGGCAACAGGCTCACCAGCGTAGACTTGCCACTGCCACTGCGACCAACCAGAGCAACGCTCTGCCCCGCCGGAACCGTCAGCGAAATATTGTTCAACACCTTGTCAAGCTGGTCGCGATAGCTGAAGCCCACGTCACGAAATTCGATGTCGCCTTTAACCCGCTGCGGGGCAAAGATGCCGGAATCCGGCTCCGGGCGTTCGTCCAGGGTTTCAAACACATCGTAGGCTGCCGCAAGACCCTTCTGGATTTTCGAATGCACGGAAGTCACTTGGCGAATAGGCTTGGCCATCGTTGTTGCTGCGGTAATAAAGGCAACCAGTTGACCGGTGCTCATTTCGCCGCGAATCGTCGGCGACAACATGGTCCACACCAGCGCCGCAATCGCAATTGCTACCAGAACCTGAATCACAGGCACACTGATGGCCTGGGTAGACGACATCTTCAAGCTTTGCTTTAGATTGCTTTCGCTGACCTTCTGAAAACGCTTGCGTTCAAAGTCTTCACCGCCGAAGGTGCGCACCACCCGATAACCACTGATCGATTCCGACGCAACGTGGGTAATGTCGCCCATGGAGCCCTGAATGCGTTTGCTGATTTTACGGAAGCGCTTGCTGGCGTAGCTGACCACCGCTCCGATCAGCGGCCCTACCGCCAGAAATACCAGCGTGAGTTTCCAGTTGGTGTACAGCATGTAGCCCAGCAGCCCAACAATCGTAAGGCCTTCGCGAAAGGTAATGGTGATAGCGTCGGTTGCGGCTTCAGCCACTTGTTCTACGTTAAAGGTCAGCTTCGACACCAAGCGGCCGGCCGCGTTGTCGTCAAAGTAGCGCGACGGCAAGGTTAGCATGCGGTCAAAAACATCGGTGCGCAGGGCATTGATGACGTTACGACCCACGTAGGCAATGAAATATTGGCTCATGAAGGTGCCCAGGCCACGAAACGCAAACACTCCAACAATTAGCAGGGTTAACATCAGCCGATTCTGCTCGGTCGGATTTTCAATAGCCTTGATGACGTATTCCATGGCCGCCGCCATGCCTGTCGACGCAGCGGCATAGATAACGTTGCCGATTATCGCCAAAGTAAACGCTATCCAGAAGGGTTTAACATAGCGTAAAAGGCGTTTGTAGGTTTGCCAACCGCCCTCTGGCATTTTACCGTAGATTTCCGGGTCTGCTTCTGGATTTGGGCTTAAAGCGCTCTTTGGGATTGTCGACTTTGGGGAACTTTCTGCACTCACTGGGATTGGGCCTCGCGTTCGGTGGTGATGCTGAGTTTGGCGAAGCCCAGGCGACCGGCCGCATCCATCGCCCGCACCACAAACTCGTGGGGAGTTCGGGCATCGGCGGTAATAATGAACGGCAATGATGTGTCTGCGGCGGCCAACTCCCGAATGCCTCGCTCCAGCGTCTCGCGGCGATTATTCACCAGCGGTTTGTCGTTCAGAAGGTACTGGCCATCGGCGCTAATCACCACATCAATCTGCTCGGCTTCTGCCGGCGGCACCGGATTACCGCTGGCTTGCGGCAATTCCACCTGAAGATGACTTTCCCGGGTGAACGTTGTCGATACCATAAAAAAAATCAACAACAAAAACACCACGTCGATCAGCGGTGTCAGGTCCATAGCCACGTGCTGGCTGCGCTGGCGCTTGAACTTCACTGGGCTCAGGCTCCTTTTACGTCAATTTCGCGGTCGCCGTGTACCACTTCCACCAGTTTAATGGCCTCTTGCTCCATGTTGACTACCAGGGCATCTACCCGGCGGATAAAATAGCGATGGGCAATCAACGCGGGAATGGCCACACTGAGGCCAGAGGCTGTTGTTATAAGGGCTTCGGAAATACCGCCAGCCAGATTGCCAGCATTGCCAACACCGGCCAACTGAATTTCCGCAAACACTTTGATCATACCGATAACGGTGCCCAGAAGGCCCAACAACGGCGTTATGGTTGCAACGGTGCCCAGTGGGTTCAAAAACCGCTCAAGCTGGTGAACCACCTGACTGGCTTCGTGCTCGATGCTTTCTTTCATCACCTCACGGCCGTGCTTGGCGTTCAGCAAACCGCTGGCAAGCACACGCCCCATGGGTGACGATGCCTGCAGGGTTTTCAGACGTTTGCCGTTCAGCTCTTTTTTCTTGATCCAACGCCACAGCTCATTCAGCACCTCTGGCGGCGCGATTCGCCTGTCTCGCAGGCTCCAGAAACGTTCAAGGATGATGGCCAAGGCCAACACAGAACAAAACAGTATGGGCACCATCAAAATGCCACCGGCTTTTAAAAGCTCGAACACGCTCGGTCTCCTGGTCAATTACAAGCCGCGCTACTTTAGCATAGCTGTCATCATTTTTAGCATAGCGACTATTGTGTGACATTGCGCAACCGGTCGATACACCGCGCCCGTGCCAGACCAGAGCCACTGATCCAGAAAGGCGCGTTTTGCTGCATCTGGCGGATAACCAGCCCAGCAGGCTTTACCTCCATAACCACCGCTCCGGCGCAGGCGGTATTGATTTGGTGGCTACCCGCCAATTTATAACGATGGGTGACCTGCGGGTGCGGGTGGCCGTAGCGATGGCGGTAGCCAGCGGTGTAAATGACAGTATCGGGCGAAAGAGCCTTAACCAGAGCATCGGACGACGACGTTTTGCTGCCGTGGTGAGGCGCCAGCAGCACTCGGTTAATGGTGTCACGCGCCTTTTGCGTTTTTTGCGCAGACTGATCATTCAGATAGCTCAGGTATTCGGCTTCTTCCCTAACGGTAATATCACCGGTTAATAGCCACTCGGTTGCCGAGTCTGGGTCACGAATGCGCATTACGCAGGACGCCCCGTTACCCTCTTTGGCGCGATCTGAGCGCCAGAAATTCAGTTCCAGTCGCCCCAGCATCAGGGTTTTCTGCCTGCAGCCCGCCACTTTTCTGCCCAGCCCGGCCTGCGCCAGACGGCTGGCTGTTTCAGCCGCTTCACCGCTGATCAAAAGCGCTGGCGGCAACTCGGTGACAAGCTGCTCCAGACCACCGCTGTGGTCGCCATCGGCATGGCTCACCACCAGCGTATCCAAGCGCTGCACCCCCAGCGACCGCAGGTTGGGCAGGATCACCGACTCTAACGCCGAAAACACACCGGGAATGGCGGGGCCGGTGTCATACAGCAATGCGTGCTGCTGATGACGTACCAGAACCGAAAGGCCCTGGCCGACATCCCATACGATTACCTGCGGCAGAGGTACGGGGCGATTATCAATCGGCACCTGAACCCACCTGAGCGACACCACCCAAAGCCCCAACAGCACCGCCAGCGTCAGGCGGAAGCCCCGCTGCGGATACCACAAAGCCAACAGTACAACCGCCGCCAACCCTATGGCAGCGGCGACACCCAGTTGAATTGTCGGGCTATTCCAGCCCGCCAGCCACTGCAATCCTTGCCATAAGACCCCCAGCACGGTGTCCAACAGCAGAGTTACCCACCCGCTGCTGGCGGGCACAAGCGCCACCAGCAAGGCGCCGCACAACAACAGCGGCATAACCACCATCGACACCCACGGAATGGCAAACAGATTGGCCACAAACCCGGCCAGCGGCTGATTTTGGCCTAGTAACAGCAGCCCCGGCCATAATCCGGCGAACATGGCAACTTGCGCCAGCACCAGCGCCAGCATTCCCTGAACCACGCCAAGACGCCCGGAAAACACCAGTATCAGCACCGCCACTGCACAAAATGACAGCCAGAAGCCGGCATCCAGCGGCGAAAACGGATCGGCAACCAACACTACTGTCAGCGCCAGCAGCAGGCTGCGCCAGGGCGGTATGTGCCAGCCCTTCAGCAGCGCCCAGCCCAGTACAGCTATCATTAACAGCGCGCGCCGGGTAGGCACGGTAAAACCGGACATCAACGCGTAGGCCAGGCAGCCAATCATCACCGCGCCAAACACCAGGCGCCGCCTAGCACGTTCAGACAGAGCGGATTCGGGTACTCGCACCGCACAACGGCGAGCCACACATCCAATGCCCAAAGCCACTAAGCCCAGATGCAGGCCCGAAATCGCCACCAGGTGAATGGTGCCGGTGGCTTTCAGAGTGTCCCAATGGGCGGGGGTCATAGCGCCGCGATAGCCAATCAGCAAAGACGCCAACAACGGGAAATGCCTGGCTTCGCCAAACTGCGCCGTCACCCAGTTCAGCAGGCGGCGGTGTTGGTAGCGGTAACGGCAGTGCAGGCCGCATTCAATGCTTGCATCCCGCGCCACCGTACGCACACTTCCGGTGGCGCGGTAATTGTGACGGAACAGCCAGTCTTCATAGCGGAAACCGGTCAGGTTCAAGCCACCGTGGGGGCGTTTAAGCACAACCGTTATAGTCAGCGTGTGACCGGGTAACTGGTCCGGATGGTTGCCGTACCAGGCCAGGCGCAAGCGGGAGGGTAAAGGGTGCGCCGGTGATGGCGCTTGCACGTTATGATGGTAAGCGTTTTCCACTAGGCAGAAATCGAACTTTAAACTGTCAAAACTGCCCCGAGCGGGAAGACTGCAAACATAACCGGACACCTCCAGCGGCACCTTTTCCCATGCCGCCGGCAGGCGCTCATGCAGGCGCTGACCGGAGTGCCATGAAGCCCAAGCGATACCCGCTAACAGCGCCGCAAGCAGAATAAAAGCCGTACGGCCCGAGCGGTGAGAAAGCAACAGCGCCAGTAGGCCGCAAACGACCATAGCCGCAAACAGCCATTGCCACGCTGGCAACACCGACAACCGATACAGTAAGATAACGCCGCAACAGAACGCAATGAGCAAAGGCCCGACACCAAGGCCTCGCGGGCTGCGAGACAGCGGGCGGCTTAATCCGCCACTGAAAAAATCGCCGGACATTCCTTGTCCTCCTGAATTATGGCACCGGCATTGTTCCTAACACCGGTCGTTTACACGTCTATAGGCAGAACAACTTCTTATGCCGAAGAGGTTCATGAAACGCTATTTGCCGTCTCCGGAAAAGGTGAGGCAAATGAAATCGCTGAATTTTCTGGGCGATATTATACAGGAACCCAATCTGTGGCATATCAACCGCCACAGCGTGGCCCGCGCGTTTCTGATAGGCGTGTGGTTCTGCTTTATTCCGATGCCTTTCCAGATGCTTGCATCGGCGCTGTTCGCGGTCTGGTTCAACGCCAATCTGCCACTGGCGGTGGCGCTGGTGTGGATCAGTAACCCGGTTACCATGCCCCCGATTTTCTACTTCAACTACAAACTGGGGGCCTGGATGCTGAGCCGGCCACTGCTGGATTTTGAATTCTCGCCGTCACTGGCGTGGATCAGTGAACGCCTGCTGGATATTGGCATCCCGCTTTACCTGGGATCGCTGGTTGTGGCTACGGTGTCTGCTTGCTTCGCTTATTTGGTCATTCAGTTGTTATGGCGCAGAAGAGTCCGCGCCAACTGGCGTCTGCGCCGGGAGCAACGCCGCCACTAACCCTCGTGCACCAGCCGCCCCTGCTCCAGCCGCATCACCCGCCCCAGACTTCGTGCCATCGACATATCGTGGGTAACCATCACAAACGCCATGCCAAACTGATCGCGCAGCGATTCGATCAATGCGCGGACACCGGCACCAGTGTGTTCATCAAGGTTACCGGTGGGTTCGTCCATCAAAACACAGTCGGGCTCGTTTACCAGGGCCCGGGCTATGGCCACGCGCTGACGCTCACCACCAGACAGCTCGCCCGGCTTATGTTCCAGGCGTGCGCCCAACCCCACACTGTTAAGCAGAACGGCGGCCTTCTTGCGCGCTA
Source organism: Marinobacter sp. (assembly GCA_036960525.1). Taxonomy (GTDB): domain Bacteria; phylum Pseudomonadota; class Gammaproteobacteria; order Pseudomonadales; family Oleiphilaceae; genus Marinobacter. The sequence continues at coordinate 8,092 of JBALXR010000052.1, read as the reverse complement.
CCGCCACGCTGATACCACCGAGCACGCAGGGCATCATCACGTTCTCAAGCGCAGAGAACTCCGGCAACAAATGGTGAAACTGGTACACAAACCCAAGATGCTTGTTGCGAAAGCGCGCCCGCGCAGCTTCCGACAGTTTGTAAATTTCCTTACCGCAAATTTCAATATGGCCAGTTGACGGTCGATCTAGCCCGCCTAGCAGGTTAAGCAGCGTGGTTTTTCCGGAGCCGCTGCTACCCACAATAGCGATGGTTTCACCGGCGCTGACTTGCAACGAAATATCGGAAAAGATCGTCAGTTTTTCCGGGCCCTGGTTATAGGTGCGGGTCACTTGATTGCAATCAATAACCCAGTTTGCGGTGTTGGCCGTCAGGTCTTTTGTGCTTTTGCTCATAGGTTGGCTCTATTCATATCTAAGCGCGTCTGCCGGGTCGATACGAGACGCACGCCAGGCCGGGTAAATAGTGGCCAGCAGACTCATGGCCAGGCCACTACCGCTGATAATCATGACGTCTTCCCACAGCAGCTGGGACGGCAAGTAACTGATAAAATAAACGTCGGCACTGAGGAACTGATGACCCAGTGCGCCCTCCAGCCAACTGATGAACGCGCTGATGTTGAGTGCACCCAGAATACCAAGCACAGTGCCCACCAGGGTTCCGAAAATGCCTATGACCGCGCCCTGCACGATAAAAATGCGCATAATACGTGCGGGAGTCGCGCCCATAGTGCGCAAAATGGCAATGTCTGCGGTTTTGTCGGTGACCACCATGACGAGAGTAGACACAATATTGAACGCAGCCACCGCCACAATGAACATCAGCAACAAGCCAATCATGGTTTTTTCCATTCGTATGGCCTGGAATAAATTGCCGTGGGTGCGGGTCCAGTCGGATACGTAATAGCGCCCGGTAAGCAGCTGCGCCGCCTGCTCTGCCACCCGCGGCGCGGCGAAAAGGTCGTCTACCAGCAGGCGGATACCCTGGGCCTTACCGTCTGTGCGCATCAGCTTGGCGGCGTCGTCCATGTGAATCAGAGTGTAGCTGCCGTCTAGTTCGGCACCCACGCTGAACACGCCCTTTACCGTAAAGCGCTTCAATCGCGGCAATACGCCAGCGGGCGTTACCGACGCTTCGGGCAGCACCACGGTTATTTTGTCACCCAGCTGCAGGCGCAGGCTGGACGCCAAAAAGCGCCCGATAATGATGCCGAACTCGCCAGACTTCAGATCGTCGAGGCTGCCCTGCTCCATGTGGTCTTCAATAATCGATACGGTTCGTTCTTGGTCTGGCAAAATACCGTTCAACAGCACGCCGCGCACTACTCCGCCGCCGGTGACCATGGCCTGGCCCTGAATAAACGGCGCCGCCGCCAACACTCGCGGATGTTTCTCGACGGCTGCGTCTACCACTTCCCAGTTTTCAAGCGGGCCGGCGCCCTCGATAATAGCGTGGGGCACCATGCCCAGAATTCGTTGCTTCAGCTCGCGATCAAAACCGTTCATGACGGACAGCACGATAATCAGCACCGCAACGCCCAGCATCAAGCCGATCATAGAGGTGAGTGAAATAAACGAAATAAAATGATTGCGGCGTTTCGCAGCGGTATAGCGCAAGCCGATATAAAATGATAAAGGTTTAAACATAAAGCCTTGCCTGCTGCTGGCTGCGACTAATTCGTGATTGATTGAACCCGGTCGTGTTGATGCCGCGCCGGGAACTGCTAAACTTAAACCTACAAACGAACATCCGTATCGGAGTCCTAATGACCCAGCGCAACGATGACAGCGCCATTGCGAAGAAACAACGCGAAAGGCGGGATTACTTTAGAATAAGCGACCGAATTGGACTGGAAGTGCATAAACTGCCCACCAATACCCACGACGATTTTAGCGTATTCGGAAACACCCCTCTTACCAACTTGCAGGCAGAATTCAAACGTCTTGATCAAGACATCAAAACCCAACTTGCCGGTCTGAGTGAGCGTGACCGGGCACTGCAAAGCCTGTTAAAGGTTTTCAACTCCAAGCTGGATATTCTGGCGCGCATTATGGCCTTTGAGCAAAATCCGTTGCAACCGGAGCATTGGCACCAAGCCACGCTCAGCGAGGGTGGCGTTGCCTTTGTTAGCAGCGAAGACAACTTGCAGGTGGGTGACCATATTGCCATACGCCTGACGCTGCCGCCGGAACTGCTTCAGCCCCGGGCTGTTGGCGAAGTAGTTGGCGTTAACACCGAAGACCGCGGCGGCAAACGGATTCACACCCGTTTTGTGCGCCTCGAAGACAGTGATCGCCAACAGCTGGCGCGCCATATCATGCGCTGGCAAATTCGCCAGCGTCAGCAACCGGATGATGGAACTGCGCATATAAATGGCCAAAGTGCAGACTAAATTACGTTTTATCCATTTCTCCTGCGGAGTTGCTCTGACTATGAAAATCCCTCACTTTTGGCGTCCATTGCTGCGAACTGGCCTGCTATCCGTCGCTCTGGCGGCCACCTTGTCGGTGATGCCTGCCAGCACTCAAGAACTGGTTATTCCGCTCGGCCAACAGGGCGACCGCGATGCCATATCGCTGCCACAGACCGGCATGACAGCCGAGAGCGTGCGCAAGCGCTGGGGTTCGCCCGATATTACCCGCGGCCCAGTAGGCCAGCCTCCCATTAGCCAGTGGCACTATTTAGCCTTTGTCGTTTATTTTGAGGGCGAACGGGTTATCCACGCGACTATAAAGCACACGCCCTGACACAGACACAGAAAAGGCCGCAAAGTTTTGCAAGTAGGTCCTGACGTGCCGGCGCCTGTCCGTTAGACTGGCTTTTTTTCAACAGGGAAAAGGTACTGGCCCAGTGAAATCGAAGCCGTTATTGCCCGCAGAGTGGGCGCCGCAAAGCGCGGTGATGCTGACCTGGCCCCATCAGAACACCGCCTGGGCCCGCCACCTGGTACAGACCGAGCCGGTATTTATGGCGATTGCGCGCGCGATTCTGCGCTTCGAATCCGTATTGATCAGCTGCGAAGACCCAAAGCAGGCGCAGCGCTTGCAGGAACAATTAAACCAGCATGTAGACACCGCTGGCTTGGCATCCCGCGCGTTAGTTCTGGTCGCACCGTCAGACGATAGCTGGGCGCGCGATCACGGCCCTTTAACGGTTCTAACTCACCAAGGCTCCAGGCTGGTCGATTTCGGTTTTAACGCCTGGGGCAATAAGTTTCCGTGGAACAAAGACAACGCCCTGAACAGCAGACTGCTCAGTGCTGGTGCGTTTAACGGCACCACTCTAAAAAGCGTCGACTTCATTTTGGAAGGTGGCGCTATCGACACCGATGGCGAGGGCACACTGCTGACCACCAGCGAATGCCTGCTAAGCCCCAGCCGTAACCCCGATTACAGCCGCAACGCCATCGAACAACTTCTTGGCCAGTTACTGGGCATTCGCCGGGTGCTTTGGCTTAATCACGGTTACCTGGCCGGCGACGATACAGACAGCCATATAGATACTCTGGCGAGGTTTTGCGCACCAGACCACATCTGCTATGTTGCCTGCCCTGATGAAAGCGACGAGCATTATGGCGCTCTTAGCGCAATGGCCGAAGGCCTGCGCGAATTCCGCCAAACCAATGGTGAGCCTTATCGGCTGACGCCCCTGCCTTGGCCAGACGCTATCCGTGATGAAAACGGCCAGCGCCTGCCGGCCACTTACGCCAACTTTCTGATCATCAACGGCGCGGTGTTGCTGCCGGTATATGATGTTCCCCAAGATGCCGCAGCGATCGCCACATTGCAGAATCTTTTCCCAGAGCGCGAAGTCATCGCCATACCCTGCCGCCCGCTGCTTCAGCTAGGTGGCAGCCTGCACTCCGTGGCGATGCAATTGCCCGCGGGCGTGATAACCAAATAACGCTGTACCTGTTCTTTCCTGAGTGGCCGGCGTATTGCCTTCTACGCAGACTTTTCAAACAGGCAAGAGATTAATCAGACTATGGACAAAGCGATAGATCAGGTCGTCCACGAACTCAATGGCATTCTGCTGGGCAAAGACCGTCAGGTGCGCCTGGCGCTCTGCAGTTTGTTCGCTGGGGGCCATTTGCTGATTGAAGATATCCCCGGCATGGGTAAGACTACACTGGCACATGCTTTGGCTCACATAATGGGCCTGCACTATCAACGCATTCAATTTACCAACGATTTGTTGCCGGCAGACGTGCTGGGCTATTCAATTTACGACAAGGCCGCCGGCAGCCTTGTTTTTCATCCGGGGCCGATTTTTGCCCAGTTGATTCTGGCCGACGAAATAAACCGCGCATCACCGCGCACCCAAAGCGCCTTGCTGGAGGCAATGGAAGAACGGCAAGTGTCGATTGAAGGCGAAACCCGACCCCTTCCCCAGCCGTTCTTTGTGATTGCCACCCAAAACCCCATTGAACAGGGCGGCACTTTTGCGCTGCCAGAAAGCCAGCTCGACCGATTTTTGATGCGCCTGCACCTGGGCTACCCCGATCCCCAGGCCGAACGTCAATTACTGGAGGGCGAAGACCGCCGCAGTCTGACCCAGCGACTGCCTACCCTGTTGACTGAAGAACAGCTGGCGCACATTCAGCAAACGGTGCTGCAAGTGAACACCAGCCCCGCGCTGCTGGATTACGTGCAGCGCCTACTGGAAGCCAGCCGCAACGTTCCCGGACTGCTTTACGGCCTGTCGCCGCGCGCCGGTTTGGGCCTGCTACGCGCCGCCAAGGCCTGGGCGCTGATGCAGGGCCGTGACCATGTACTGCCAGACGACGTACAGGCGGTGTTTGCGGCGGTGGCAGGGCACCGTCTGGAACAGGGCGAAGCTGGCAAAAGCCAGGAACGGGTGCAACGGCTGCTGGCCAGCGTATCTGTGCTTGGCGACTGACTCTATGCGCTGCCTGCTGACTGGGGCCATAGCGCAGACGTATCGGCAGAATTGGCCAAAACAACTGGCAAGCGCAGCGGCTATTCATGATAGCCTTTAATTCTTCCTATTCAATGTTGGACCTTTGCAGTAACGGGCTGAGGTCACAGTAACCACACGTATTAAGTGAGAACAGCATGAGCACCAGCACACACTCCCGTCTGATTATTCTGGGTTCCGGCCCTGCCGGCTACACCGCCGCCGTTTACGCCGCACGCGCCAACCTGAAGCCGACACTGATCACTGGCATTGAGGTGGGAGGCCAGCTGACCACCACGACAGACGTCGACAACTGGCCTGGTGACAACGACGGCGTGCAGGGTCCAGAGTTAATGCAACGCATGTTGAAACATGCGGAACGCTTTGAAACCAAAATCATTTACGACACGGTGAATGAAGTTGATTTGAACCAGCGCCCGTTTCGCCTGAAAGGTGACAGCGGAGAGCACACCTGCGACGCGCTGATCATTTCTACCGGCGCCTCGGCCATGTACCTGGGGCTTGAGTCGGAAGAGAAATTCAAGGGCCAGGGCGTATCGGCCTGTGCAACCTGCGACGGCTTTTTCTATCGCAATCAGAAAGTAGCGGTCATCGGCGGTGGTAACACCGCCGTGGAAGAAGCGCTGTACTTATCCAACATCGCCGCCGAAGTGACGCTGGTGCACCGCCGCGACAGCCTGCGTGCAGAGAAAATGCTACAAGACAAATTGTTTGAAAAAGCCGCCAACGGCAATGTGCGAATCATCTGGGATCACACCCTGGACGAAGTGCTGGGTGACGGTACCGGCGTAACCGGTATGCGCATCCGCAGCATGAAAGACGACTCCAAGCAGGACATAGAGCTTTCGGGCGTGTTTATCGCCATTGGCCACAAACCCAACACCAGCCTTTTCGAAGGCCAGCTTGAAATGACTAATGGCTACCTGCACATCCGCTCCGGATTGGACGGAATGGCGACCCAGACAACCGTGCCCGGCGTGTTTGCTGCCGGTGATGTTGCCGATCATGTGTATCGCCAAGCGGTAACTTCGGCCGGTTTTGGTTGTATGGCGGCGCTGGACGCCGAACGATATCTGGACCAACTGAGCTAAACTAAACCAACAAAGCCGAGCTGAACAGCGAACACACTATGACGTCTTTGCCCTGGTTGCCCGAACATGCGCTGTGGTTCCCCTCGCCCGAGAGCGCGTTGGTGGAACCAGACGGCCTGCTGGCTGCCGGCGGTGATTTAAGCAGTAAGCGCCTGGTGATGGCCTATGAAAATGGTATTTTCCCCTGGTACAGCGACGACCAGCCCATACTCTGGTGGTCACCCGATCCGCGCTGCGTTATTTTTCCGGAAAATATCCATGTTTCACGCAGCCTGCGCCGCAGCCTCAACAAAAATTATTTCTCGGTAACCGCAGACACGGCCTTCAGCCGGGTTATGCGCCTGTGCGGATCTACCCGTGCTGAGGGCACCTGGATTACCGAAAACATGTTTCAGGCCTACAACAAGCTCCACCGAGAGGGCGTTGCCCACTCTATTGAAGTCTGGAACCCGCACGGCGAATTGGCAGGGGGGATGTACGGCATAGCGCTTGGCAGCTGTTTTTTTGGCGAGTCTATGTTCTCGCTGGAAACCAACGCTTCCAAGGTATTAATGGTGCACCTTGCCAACCAACTGCGGCAGTGGGGATACCGGATTATTGATTGTCAGGTAGTCAGCGATCATTTGTTAAGCATGGGCGCACAAACACTACCGCGAATAGAGTTTCTGGCCCTTCTAGGCCGCTATACAAAACAACCACCGGCAGTGACAGAATGGCAGTTTCAATGGCGCTGGCCGGGCCCGGAGGGTGAATGAGCAATTTGAGTACACTGGTGTTCTTTGCAACACCCGCTCACGACTGCAGCTATCTGCCTGACCGCCAGTCCACCACCATGTTTGTAGACCCAAAAGCGACGGTTGACCGCACACTTTACAGCCAGCTGACAGCTCTTGGCTTTCGCCGCAGCGGCTCGCATTATTATCGGCCCCACTGTGAAAACTGCCAGGCCTGCATTCCAGTCAGGGTACCCGTCGCAGAGTTTAGCCCCGACCGTAGCCAACGCCGGGTGTGGAAGAAGAACGCTGATCTGGCCTGCGCGCTGGTGCCAGCCGCCTATTCGGAACAATGGTACCGGCTTTACGCCCGCTACATTGAACTGCGCCACAAAGACGGCGACATGTACCCGCCATCACGAGAGCAGTTCATGGCGTTTCTGGTGGAAGGCCAGACCGACTCGTGGTTTATGGAAATGACGCTGCACGGTGAGCTTGTCGGATTAGCGGCGATTGACCGTCTGGACGACGGCCTATCGGCCATCTATACCGTGTTCGAACCAGATATGGATCATCGCAGCCTGGGCACCTTCGCGGTACTCTGGCAAATTAAAGAGGCTCGGCGTCAGCAGCTCAGCCATGTGTATCTGGGGTACTGGATTCTGGAATGTCGAAAAATGAACTATAAAAGCCGCTTTAAACCCATTGAGCAGTTCACGGGTAGCCGCTGGCAAGCACTCGATAGCAACTGACTTTTGCTAAACGGCTCAAAATCAGGCAGAATTGCGCAATTTAAAATTACGGAAAGTATTCCAAAACGAGGTTTTTACTGAATGGCGAAGACAGATGTCATTGAAATGGAAGGCGTTATTATTGATACGCTACCAAACACCATGTTCCGTGTAGAGCTGAGCAACGGCCACGTTGTGACCGCACACATCTCCGGAAAGATGCGAAAGAACTACATCCGCATCCTGACCGGCGATAAAGTCAAAGTGGAACTGACGCCATACGATCTAAGCAAAGGTCGCATCGTTTACCGCGCACGTTAATGTCTAGCGAACAAGCTGCCAGCTTTTTGTAAATAGTATCGTCGTAACACGCATATTTTGAATATGTCATAAAAGAAGAGCTCGCCAAGGCGAGCTCTTCTTTTTGTTCTTGTCAAAAATGACGGCTCGCAGTGTATTATTCTGCGGACTGCCTTAAACGTCTAACGCCGTTTGTAGCCAGTAAACATCGAGCGGATAAGGTTTTCCCGGTGACGGAGGCTCTCATAGATCGCCGCACTCACGTGCAGTGCAATTGCGACAAGAGCAACGTTCACTGATATTTCGTGCACTTCTTCGAG
>JBALXR010000051.1:0-22373 GCA_036960525.1 Marinobacter sp. | reverse complement strand
CGAAAACCGATACTGTAACCGCCCTCGATCAATGACTGACAAACTGCCCGTATAGATGTTTGCGGATACCGGGAAAGGATCGCCATCAACATCGACGGCCGTAAGGTCCGAGCTCCCCGGAGTGCGAACCAGGTCAGTGGCCGACAAACGCTGGAAATCGCCCAGTGTGTAATTGCGGGTCACCTCGCCGTCTGCATTCCAGGCTTCCAATGTCAACATCGGCTGTACGCCAGCCTTCCAGCTCAGGCTCTGCCCCGTGTAAGCAAAAGGCGTGGAATCACTACAGTAAGGCGCCACCTCCCCGGCTTCGGAAACCACAACATTGAATCGGTCTGGAATAAAACGGCCAACGTGCATAACTTCGTCCCCGACTACATCAGCGGTTCCCAGATAAAGCTTGCTCACAAGCGATGGCATGATGCTGATAATACCCACCTCAGGCCACTGAAACTGACCGCATGCCGTGCCCCCGGCGCCCGCATTCCCACTGCAATCTTCGCCGAACACACCAAACGCACCAGTTAGCGGCGGCAAATCGCCACTGGAAGGCGCCACCAGCGATGCCTTCAGTGCGACAGACTCAGACGAGGTTTCCCGGCCAAAATTTGGTGTCAGATCGCCAAGGGCGTTGATCGATGATACCCGAACTTCAAAATCTGCACCGGCAGCAACGAAATCATTGTCATCCTGCACGGAAGTCGCGGCCGGGTTCCCAGGTATGGTCAGCTTAAAATGATCCGGGCGAGCCACAAATACACCTTCGCCGAGCATCACCAGCCCCGCGTCTTCACCGGCACCTTCGTACCGAGCCTTCAGCAGAACACGGCCCACGTCTTTGTACAGAACCGGGAAACTGGCTGCGCCTGTGCTATCAAAATCCAGCGCCAGGCTATGGCCGCGTAACAAATCGCCGCCGCTTTCAACCGCTAGCGTTCCTGTTGACGGGTTCTGGTAAACAGTGTTGAACTCGATGTCTTTTTTACCGGTAAACGCTGGCACGCACTGGCCAGGATCCTCTTCACCGGTTTTAACAGCCAGGATCGACGCTTGAATCTCCTGGCCAGAAATATGATTCAAAATACTCAGAAAGAAGCCGGATTCAGCAAAAACCAAGTCGCAACTGATGATACTGCCATTAAAACAAACGGTTGGGTTCGCTGCGGCTATGGATGCATTTGCTAGCGACAAAATGGCTGACTCAGCAAGTCTATAAGGAATGCTGGCGGTGCCTGTGCCGGTAAAGCTGAGACTGTCAGTGACCGAACCGGAAGACCCTGCTGCTTTAACATCCAGCATTATGGTTTCATCACTGAGGGTACAAGAACCATCATAGGCATTCGTACAGGCCTTGACGGTAACCGTTTCTGAACCACAGGTGAGGCCTTGACCATCGTGGATTATTTGGTAATGGTCTATTTCTGTGGCTGGCGGAGCCATACAGCCAACCAATCCAATGGTATTACTCGCTCCTAATGTAACGGCTCCAGTTTTGGTGTACAGACCGCCACAATCACCACCAGGGCCTTTTAGGGTGGTAAATTCACCTGTGAGTATGTAGGAACCCGCAAGAAAGGTACCTATGAGGTTCGAGCTTGCGCCTGCCGATGTGTAACCCCCGGTATTCCAGGTAATCGTGCTGTCGGGGGTTACATCTTTCAGTACCATTTCTGTGCTGGCACCAAAGGCAATAAAGGAGTCGCTATTGATAACCCAATGGCCGTCAACGCCTTCGCCATCAAATGTGAGGGTTATGCCCGCCGTTGTTGATAAAGCCGTTGTGTGATAAACGCCAGCTTTAAGCGTTTTACTCACGGTCAACGACGTGGGAAGCTCATTTGCCGCAGGCGCTGCCATCGCGGCCAGTCTTTTCTGCACTTGCTCAAGTTGCGCACTTTTATCATCTATTGGCTTTTTGGGGGGGTTCGTAAACTGTTCAATGCTGCCCGCTGTAATAACGCCACGCACTATTGCCATGTCGGCGAGCGTGACGATGGTTCCGGCCCTGGCGTTGCCTTCCACAATAGCGCTCACGCCAAGCGTTAAAGCGCCAGTTCCGGCCTGCGCATTGCCGTCAGAGAGTGGATCTGCGCCGACTTTTGCACCGGCGCCGAGTGTTAGGGCCGTTCCGGCGGTAGCATTGCCACCGACCATGGCATCGGCACCAAGGTCTGCAGATGCGGCAGCTCCAGACCTGAGATTGCCTCCGATCACTACCTTCGCACCAACCAGTATGGCGGCGCCGGCCGTAAGGTCACCGCCAACCATAATATTGCCGTTAATGGTGTTCGCGCCCAGCGTTGCCGCGTCTCCGGTGGTAAGACTGCCACCGATCGTTGAATCCGCTCCGATGGTTCCTGCGTCACGGGCCTCGATATAGCCGCCAACTTGCACCGACGCGCCCAGGGTTACAGCGGCTCCCGCCTCAATATAGCCACCGACGATTGAACTTGCGCCAAGCGTTGCGGCGGCGTTTACCTGAATGTTGCCACCGACAATTGAACTTGCACCCATTGTTAGGGCGGCGCCGGAATAAATTGTAAGGTTGTCGAGGTCTGAATCTAGGAGTGGCGAGTCTTGATAGGTTATTGTTATTTGCCCATTGCCTCCGGCACCGCCGGGATAGGTGCCGCTGAGAATAGTTGTAAGGGTAGTAGAACCCCCTCCGCCGCCACCGGGACTTCCTCCACTGCCCCCAGATCCTGACCCTAAAATAATGCTTTCGTTGCCGTCTCCACCGTCCCCCGCTCCATTTGGCCCACCAGCGCCACTGTTACCCGAGGCGTTGTTTCCGGGCCCGGAAATACCTGCAGAAGAGCCACCACCACCACCGATTTGCGCCCCCAAAAGCCCCTCAGAGACGCCATCCGCTCCAGCGCCACCACTGAAAACAGCTTGATTCCCAGTGCTCGCTGAAGCTCGCCCACCCCGGCCTCCATTACTGCTATCGCTGGAAACACTGGCGCCTGCTTCGGCTCTCGCAAAATCGATCCCACCGAGGCTAACCCAACTATCAATCGCTGCCTGCCCAGACGCCCCTCCACGGCCAACCATATAGTTCAGTACGTTACCCGGCTCAACTGCCACCACAGAGCGGGCATAGGCGCCACCGCCACCGCCACCGGTCGCACCTTGTGAGGTAATGCCACCGCCTGCGCCACCGCCGCCCCAGGCTTCAACCGTGATTTCACGGACCTTGTCAGGCACTGTGAAAGTGCTGGGCCCTGGGGAATCGAAAGTTGTTTCTCCGGCATATGCAGATCCTGTAGCTCCGACCAAAAGCCAGAGAGCTAACAACCCAACACCAGCATATTTATTTCTCATTGCAGCCTGACCTCGACGGATCTACGCGCTTCTTCAGGTGTGCCATTTCCGCAAACCCCAAAACTCTTGACCGAAACAACCTCACCATAAGGAGTGCACTCAACTCTAGCATTGCAGTTCGCAAGTCCCTTCTCCTTGAAGGTGATCGTTTTATCGGTACTACAACTAATCGGGTTTTCTACTCCCACGGCTATAAGACCCGCTATAACGACCTGTGCCCCACTTTCCGCCGCAAAAAACGCTCGCTGGGAATGAATTTGCAGGCTGATGGCTTTACCGGAACTTTCTTGAAGCTGGCTCATACCCAGCACAACCAATGACAGTACCGTGACAATGAATATTGCGAGGGGCAGACCAACGCCGGTTTGTTTTGCGAGCTGTCGTTCAGGGTACATTGTGAATTTGGACCTCTTGGCTGACGCGTGTGGTTTCTTCGCTGTTCTGAGCTTTCAAAATAAACTCAAAATTTACGACGGCGGAGCGCTGCAAAGATATAGGTCTGCTGTTAACTCGAAAACTGTTCGCGATTAGGTTTGCTGCCATTACGCTCTGACCTGCGCTGTTATTGAGATCAACAAAGGATGGTTGAGAAGGCATCAGTCCATAATTTTCGAACCGGTAAAGTTTATCCCCGTTTTGACAAATGCTGACAGGCCCTTTCAACACATAGATTCTTTTTTGGGGTGAGTGTGTGTTAAAACGATGAGTGCTCGCCAGACTCACCTTGCCGTCCGTTACGCTGCCGTCATCTTCAAGGGCTGATATTGGTGACGATATCGGAGCTACATCGCCACTGTTGTCGTAAAAATTCGATACTGAATAACCGTAAACCGCCAAACGAAAACGCGCCGGATTGTCTCTGATAGCATCAGCTACACTTTCTCCCAGTGGAGAAATTAGAACTTCCCTGCTGGCTTCTTCAACTGGCAAATTCTTGTAAGTTGTTGCGCCCAGCGCTGAAATCCACTCAATACACTGGCTTTCTGCGCGGACCGATAAGGGGTGAGCCTCGCGAAGCTCTCGAGTAATTTGTTCACTAATAACAACGCTTTGTAGCGCCCTCTGCTGCCGGTCACCTAAATCAATTGCGCCTCGAACAGACAAACTGACAAACTGAGTAGACATCGTCGCAACAATGCCCAAAAGCACGATCACCATCACTAGCTCTACCAGCGTGAAACCTTGTTGCCGGGGCATCAAGAGTTCCCTCGGTAAGCGCTGAACAGATAGTTGTTGCCGGAGGGATCTTTGATGGTGATGTCGATGCGTTTAGGTTCAGGCGTTATACCCAAGCTGTCGTCACAGCTTGCAACGATATCAACCGTAAACTGTTCATAACCGCTCTCGCTCTCAATCGCGCCTGAATTCCAGTATTTTGAGGGCGTTTCTTCCAGTCCATCGTAGTCATCCACGTCTCTTAATTCATCTCGCCCTCGACCAGAAGGCCGCGGGGTGCTTTCACACCCTCCGTCATAACGTCCACCCACGGGAGCACGCTCATCAAATGGCTTTGAAAGAATCTCATCCATGTACCGCTGGGCCAAGGCGACAGCCCGTATTTGATTTAGGGGATCTGCACTTCTGCCGGCCATCAGCGAGAAAGCGCCGACAACACCGGCGATGACAACGCTAATGATGACAATCGTCATGACCAGTTCCACCAGAGTTACTCCCCGCTGGTGTTTTTGAAAACGGTACTCATAAGCCATCACATTTCCCCTGATAAACCGCACCCAACGAACTCAAGCATGCAAAATGCGTCGTGTCTCCAGAAATGCGAAACTCGGTAGACTCGCGAGCATTCGGGGTTTCTACCCAGCCCATACTGTCAAAGCCAATGGTGTACGCCGAGAGAATTTGGGTGAACGCAATTGGCTGTTTCAAATGGCGATAAGCAATGGAGGCACCATTGCTGTCAATCGAAAAGGTTGAATCGCCAGCCGTGAATTCGAGGTTGCCAGCTTTTGGTTCAATGGTTATAGAGTTAAAAGGGTTGCCCGCCAATGCTGCCTGTTGGGCAAGCAGCGTGGCGGACTGAAGTTGCTGGGTAACCAGTAGGGGGGAGAAGGCGGAAGTTCTGGTGAACAGCCCGATACCCAGAACGGACAACACGCCGATCAGGATGATGACCATCACCAGCTCCACGAGAGTAAACCCCGATGACATCCGGGCGATTTTTATTGTCATGCCCCTCTCCCGTATTCCCGGCCACCCCCAAATGTAGGTTGGGTTAGACCGGTGATCAGATTTGTCGGATTACGCTGAGCTCGTTGTACCCTTCATGGGTCAACCTGACCTACCAGACTTTGAAGCTCCAGCAGAATCATCGTTTGGCCAATTAAGGACACGTAACTGCGCTCGTAACCGGTGCCGATGGCACTGTCGCTCCGTCAGATTCTGTGTATACGAACTGGCAGGTTCCATTTGAAACAGTCAGCGTTGGAGGTGACGCGGCAGCAGCGTAAGTCAGCGTGAAATCTGCTGCAGTTAACTGGGCTGCTTCTGCAATACCACTTGCGGGACCCGCTTTAGGATAGCCCCCGATCATATCGATAGCTTCGCCTTCGAGGTCCACCGTCGCAGCACTACCACCGCCAGCAAGCCAAGCCGAATGCGCAATTCCCGACGCAGACTTGACCGCGCCTTGCGCCCCCGAAACTGCTGCCTCACTCGCGTCCCCACTCAAATCCGCAAACCGCGGCAAAGCAAACGCCGCCAAAATACCCAAAATCACAATCACTATAACCAGTTCGATCAGAGTAAAGCCTTTCTCTTTTTTTGATGCCATTGCTGCCATTGCTGCCATTGCTGCCATTGCGTTCATAATAATTTTCCTTGATTCATTTTGGTTTTTTTCAGTTAATCACTGTTGAGATTTCGCCACTATTGGCTTTATAAAGAATGGTGCTTCCCAGCCCGTCCGGCTGGTACGTAAAGACACAGTCTCCACCCGAAGTCGTCACGGCATAATCCGCCTCTGCGCCCGTGATTTTGGGTGCATTCGATTGCAAAACACCGGCCCAGACTTCCTTGCAGCGAGTTGCGGTCATATTGGTATCATTACTGCCACCTGTTGCGGTTGGCCAGCCACCCGCACCGACATCAACATCGCCATTACCGAATCCCTTTAAATCTGTTGTTGCTACCGTGAACCCATTAGAGATCCACTGAACCTTAGTCAGCGCCACACCTGCCGCCAGGGCACCCGCTGTTGCCCGAATACTCGACCGATGCGCCTGGTCCGAAAGCTGAGCAAATCGCGGCAAGGCGAAAGCGGCGAGAATGGCCATGATGGTGATCACCACCACCAGCTCAATCAAGGTGAAGCCCTGCTGTTTTTTCTTTCTGTTGTCTTGCCTCATAAATCAGTCTTTTCCCGATTTCTGCACTTATCTTTTTAGCGATGGGCATCTGGCATTGACGCTGTGTCTTTGCACGCATCATCCTCTTCCCATGGCAGCAGCCCCCAGATCCCATATGGGCAAGAACACGCCCAGCGCCAGAATCAGAACCAGCACGCCCATGGCCACAATTAATATTGGCTCGATGGATTCCGCCAGCCGCCCAAGGCTGTAATTCACGTCTTCATCGTAAAAGTCTGCTACGTTGATCAGCATGTCGTCCACAGCGCCGGTTTCTTCACCAACGGCAATCATCTGCAAAATCAGCGGCGTGAACATGTCGCTTTTGCGGGCTGTGCGCAACAGGCTTTCGCCACGTTCAATGCCGGCCCGCATCTCTTTTAGGTGTTTGGATATCCAGGCATTGTCTGTGGCGTCTGAAACCACGGTGAGCGCGATGGTAACGGGCATACCCGCCGACAGCATGCTGGCGAAGTTGCGGGCGAATCGGCTCAGAGTGATCAGTTTCAGCAGCGGGCCGATGATGGGCACTTCCAGTTTGTAACGGTCCCAGGTTAGCTGGCCCTGCGTTGTTTGCTTCCACTGGCGCACCAGCACCGTGGTCGCGGCAATGCCAAACAGCAAGATGTACCAGTAGCCCAGCAAGAAGTTCGATGTGCCTACCAACACTTGGGTCAAGAACGGCAGGTCTGCGCCCAGTTTGCTGAACACGGAAGCAAACTTGGGGATCACTAAGAAATTCACCACTATTAACGCCGCTATCAGTGCAACCATCACAAACATCGGATAACGCGTAGCCTGCTTGATGCGGCGCCCGGTATCACGCTCCAGCTCCAGGGTTTCGGACAGGCGTTTGAAAGCGTCATCCAGTCGCCCGGTATTCTCGCCGACGTGAATCATGGCGATAAAAAGTTCGGAAAACACTTTTGGATGGGCCTGCATGGAAGTGGCTATGGTAGATCCACCTTCCAACCGGTCGGTTACGTCGCTTAACACGTCGCAGAACACCCGGGAACGAGTGGTGTCCGCCAGACCCCGCAAGGTTTGTATCAACGGGATACCTGCTTTGGTCAGCGCATGCATCTGGCGACAAAACACGATCAGCTCATCCAGGGTGATTTTCTTGCGGAAAAAAGGCAGCTTGTTCAATTGCGAAACCAAAGATTTGCTCTGATCCTCTTCGCGAATAAACAGAGGCGTAATACCCCGGCGCATAAGCTCGGACGCCGCAGCCTCCGGGCTTAAAGCTGCCATCGCGCCCTGGTGCACGCCTCCGTTTCTGTCCTTACCCCGGTAACTGAATTGCATCAGGTGCCGCCCTCCTGTTGTTCATAATTCAGCGCGCCCTTGCCGCGAGTTTGAGAGAGCGAAGGCGCCTCTTCCAGGGAGATGTCACCTTCAGAGGTAGCTGCTACCTTAGCCACTTCTTCCAGGGTAGTAATGCCTTTCAGGGCAAAGTCCATCGCACACAGACCAAGCGGGCGGTACAGGCGGCTCTTGCGGGCTTCGCGGGTAAATCCGGATAGGTCCTTGCGCCGCAGGGCATCCAGCATTTTTTCGTTCATTTCCAGCATTTCGTAAACACCCAGACGCCCAAAGTAGCCGCTGTTGCCACACTGACAGCAACCGCGACCCTGAACAAAGCCCACTTCCAAATTCAGCGGAGTCAGGTCAAACTGGCTCAGCCAGACTTTTTCCTGACCGGTGGGCTGGTAGGGCTCGCGGCAATTCTCACACACCTTACGCACCAGGCGCTGGGCTACAACACCCAGAAGAGCGCTGGCCACCAGAAAGGGCTCCACTCCCATATCGATCAGGCGCATGGCGCTGCTGATGGAATCATTGGTGTGCAAGGTGGAAAGCACCATGTGACCTGTCATGGCCGCCCGCAGGCCGATTTCAGCGGTTTCATGATCGCGCATTTCACCTATCAGGATGATATCCGGATCCTGACGCAGGGCGGAGCGCAGCACACTGGCGAACTCCAGGCCGATTTTCGGGTTGACCTGTACCTGGGTGATACGCGGCAGGCGGTATTCGACTGGATCTTCCGCAGTGATGATCTTCACTTCCGGGCTGTTCAGTTCCGTTAGCGCGCCGTACAGGGTGGTGGTTTTACCACTTCCTGTGGGGCCTGTGACCAAGATCATTCCGTGGGGCTTTTTGATCATGCGGCGGAAGTTTTCAAGCAGAACTGGCGGCATGCCGGTATGGTCCAAGTTGAGCGTGCTCTGGCTCTGGTCCAACAACCGCATAACCACCGACTCGCCGAATTGACCAGGCATGGTGGATACGCGCACGTCGATACTGCGGCCCTTAACCCGAACGTTGAACCGGCCGTCTTGGGGGATGCGCTTCTCGGAAATATTCAACCCTGCCATCAGTTTCAAGCGGAGCACCAGGGCGGAGTTCACCCGTTTTTCCTTCATCACCTGTTCATGAAGCACGCCGTCCACACGCTGACGGATGCGCACCACTGCTTCATCAGGCTCGATATGGATATCGGAGCTGCGGGCCTGTATCGCGTCCTCAAACAGGGTTTTCAGCAACTTGACTACCGGAGCCTCCGCGTTTTCAGACTCGACACTAAGATCGGCCAGGTCGAACGCACCGGCGCCCAATTCATATTCCAGCTCTCCGGCCAGTGATGCAATTTCGTCGGTACGGCGGTAAATCAGGTCGAGGGTATTCAACAATTCGTTTTCCCGCACAACGGCCTGCTTAACCGGCTGTTTGAGCACTCGTACCAATTCGTCGTACGCATAAATATCCAGTGGGTCAGTCATGCCCACCAGAAGTTCACCGCTTTGTTCTGACAGCACAATGCTGCGGAAACGGCGTGCCAGGGCTTCTGGCAGCTTCTTAACCAGAGTGTTGTTAAACTGGAAATGGCGCAGTTGCACAAAAGGCATTTTTAACTGACGGGAAAGGATATTGAGAAGGTTGTCTTCGTCCACATAACCCAGATCTATCAGGGTGCGACCCAGCTTTCGCCCAGTGCGGTTTTGCTCACTTAAAGCAGATGTCAACTGTTGTTCGGTAATCACGTTGTTTTGAAACAGCAGGTCGCCTATACGGATTTTTTTCTCTGTGTTAATCATAAATCATCCTGCTCCCAATGCCTGTAACCGCTGACGCACATAGGCCGCCAGCGAACGGGACAGCCCCTTCAATTCAGCTGCCTGCCGGTAGGCAGTCGCCGCGCCGGTTCGCTCACCCTGGGCGTCCAGAGAAATCGCCAGCCCTACCCACCAGGCGGCTTGGCTGTCATCCCAGGCAATCAATTCGGCCCAATAACGGGCAGCTTTGGCACTTTCTCCTTGCTGCTGCAGCAAGGTTGCCAGAGTAACCCGGTATTCTGCATGGTTTTGCACCGGAGGCACGTTTGAACTGAGCGTGTGGACGGCCGTCGCCAGATCGTTGTTGACGTGCAACGCCCGAGCTTTCAAAAGCCTTAACCTGGAATACTCGGTTGTAACGTCTTCAGGCAGCCAGCTAATGGCTTGATCCGGCTTACCGTCCGCCAAAAGCGCCCTAGCCACCACATAGCGACTGAGGGGCGCAGCTTGCACTTTCATCAGTGCCGCCAGGCCACGCTCTGCGTCAGTAATATTGCCTTGCGCTACCAGACTCTTCAGCTGCCTTGCGGTGTTTCGATCCGCGGCGGCCGGGGTCTCCGGGACGTACTTGACGCCAGCTGTCGAGACCTTTTCAGGCCGTGCTTCTTCCACATTGGCCGCTATTGTGGCGACTATTGTTTTTTGCCTGGTAGAAACCTCATCTCCAGCGGGAGACGGTACGGCTGAAGCCGGGGCTAAGGGGCCAGCTGAAACAGGAGCTGACGGCGAAGGCTTCGAGGCGGGCGTTAGCGCCTCCACAGGTTCATTTTCTAGCCTTTGGCCTGCGACAACCGCGGCCGTTCTCTGAATGTGCCGGTTCGGTGTTGGATTACTTTCTGCAGCGAGCGGATGCGCTGATACGCTGTCTGCAAGCAGCCAATAGCCACCCGTGACAGCGATGAGTAGCACCCACATCACCACTGCGATCAACAGTAAAGGTTTGCAGTCGCGAGGCGGTTGCTGTTGACCCACATAAGCGCTTGTCACCGCGGGCCTGTCTCGGCGCTGTTCCGCGGCTCGCAGGGCATCATTAAGCAAGCTCATAACCATCTTGTCAGCAGGTTGGGTAAACGGACACTGTCGGTGTCCCGGATCGCCTGCATCACGTGCCACCGACTGACCTGTCGCTCGCCTTGCCCCCATGCAGACAACAGGGCCTTGTGGGCGATGATGTTCACTAACCGTGGAATGCCACCGGAGGAACGAGAGATCAAACTCAGTGCCGGGGGAGCAAACAGATCGCAGCCGTTGTAACCTGCCTGTGCCAGCCGGTGCCTCAGATACTGAGCCACAGATGCTTTGTCCAGGGGCGCCAGGCGGCACTGGAAGATGATTCGTTGTTGTAGCTGCCTCAGGCTTTGCCGCTGCAGCAGTTCATCCAGTTCCGGCTGGCCAAACAGTACCACCTGCAAAAGCCGTGTACTTTCAGTTTCCAGATTGGTCAGCAAGCGTAGTGCCTCAATGGTTTCCTCAGGCATAGCCTGGGCTTCGTCGATCACCAGCACTGCGTTCCGTTGCTCTGAGGCCAGCACAATTAGGCGTTTATTCAGTGCCTTGAGTATTTGGTGGGTGTTAGCACAGCAGGCAACATCCACACCCAACTCTTCGGCAACGGTTTCATAGAGAGCACTTGGTGTCAGGTGCGGGTTTGGGATATAGGCCGTATGGGCCTCCTGCTCCAGTTCATTGAGCAGCAAGCGACATAGCAGTGTTTTACCCGTGCCAACCTCACCGGTAATTTTTATAAAGCCTTCCCGCTCACGCAATGCCACCAACATCAATTCCAGCGCGTCGCTATGGCTGCTAGCGCGGAGGAAATAGCGGGTGTTAGGCGTCAATGCAAACGGTGCTTCTTGCAAACCAAAGTGGGATTCGTACATGCTAGCGAGACTCCTTCTCCGGTTGAGGCTTGAGAGACTGGGACGACTCCAGCAGCTCCCGCAGAACCTGCATCCGCTCGCGGCTGGACGATACGTCTGCCCTCATCTGCTCGCTACCGGCAACCACCGGCCGCAGTAGAATGACCAGCTCACTTTTGCGAGACTCAAAGCGTCGTTGTTTGAACAACTCCCCAAGCAGCGGGATGTCGCTGAGAAAAGGCACCGCCGAATTACTGTCTTCACTGGCATCCTGGATCAGCCCCCCAATCACCACGATCTGGCCACTCTGGGCACGGATCACACTGTCGGTTTCGCGCACGGTGCTGCGAGCAAGGGGCAGGACGACATCCTGGTCACCAACGGTGATGATTTTTTTCTGGTCACTGACTTCGCTCACCGAGGGATGAACGTGCAAGGTGATGGTCCCGTCTTCAGCAATCTGAGGGGTTACGTCTAAGGAAATACCGGAGAAAAACGGTGTCAGCTCAACCGAAGTCGATGTTCGATCCGTAGTAGTGGCCGCCGAATTATTATCATCAAAGGTGATGTCGGTCACGAAGAACTCATCCGTACCCACCTTGATCACGGCTTTCTGGTTGTTTATGGTCGAAATACGTGGGCTAGACAGTATCTGCACATTGCCTTGCTCGCCCAAAAGTTCGATAAGCCCGGTAAAGGTGCCTTCCTGGAAGGTTGCAGAGAACAGCCCTCCAATATCGGATGTTTGTATCGCCTGCCCTGCCAACGATTGAGCAGTAAACGAGGTTGGAAAACCGTTGTTCGCCGTTACCGAAGAGGCACTTTGAATATCTGACCAGTTGATCCCCTGCTGATACCCTTCATTCAGGCTAATTTCCAGAATCTTGGCCTCCAGAACAACTTGCCGCTGTATGATCAGCTGGGTGCGGCGCAGGTACTCGCCCACTTGTCTGAGGGACTCACCGTCTGAACGTACCATGACCAAGCCCGAACCCGCGTTGACAATCACCTGACTACCATTGACAGTTCCGATAATCATCTTCAGGGCTCGCTCGATACCCTGCCAGAAATCAGATTCAGTCTCTGTGGAAATCCGCGTACCCACGATGTTGGCCGCGCTGCTGTCGCTCGATCCGTCCGAGTTGGAACCGGCGTCGTTTGAGTTGTTCCGCGAGCTGCTGACCTGGCCGGAACTGACACGGGTTTCGGAGCCGCCGCTGCGTTTGAAGTGAAGGTAGTCAATCGGAAAGAGCTGTGTCTGAATACTGTCTGCCCTTACCTGGAACAGGCGGCCACTGCGCTGGATATCCAGACCATAAAGATCGCCGGTAATATCCATGACCTCGGGAACGGTTACGTCTCGCAACCGCAGGTCGATAATTGCCTCGACATCGGGATGAATTACCACGTTGTAGCGGCTCCCCACCACCAGCGCCTCAAAGAAAGGCCCAGCAGCCAGCCCCCGCGCATTCACATCAAACCGGTCTTCGTCATCCGTCACAGAGGACAACGAAGGCATCAATGCGGCGCTGACATCAACGGGCATGGTGTCCGCTGCCGCGTTTCTTTGCTGGGCGGCATCTGACATCGCAACATCAATCGCCGCAGCGGTGTCTGTGGAGGTAGCCTGACTGGTTCGCATCAGCGGATTATTACTGCAGGCGGTTAGAAACATGGCCAGCAACAATGTCAGGAAAGTTCGGTTCAGTGTCATAACAGCTCGTTTTTCTGTTGTTGCGAACTCCGCACTTGCGGAAGGGGTTCAAAACGTAAAACGCGCTCTCTTCCCTGATCTACCAGCTCTACCCAGTCCGGGTGGATTCGCTTAACGCGAACCCCCTCGAATGTTTGCCCCTCTCTGCGGGCCACACCATCGATAACCGCTACCTTGCGATCATTCCCAATAAATATTGACGCCAACGTCAATTTTTTCCCCGACACCTGGGCCTGCTGCGCAGCACCAAAGCCGTCCGGGCGGGTAGGGTCCTTCAGGGCCAGGGTGTTTGAAGCTGTTAGCGCCAGCACGATAATCAATAACAACCTCATATCACACTCCCAGCCATGCGCGGTCTATGCTCAGGGTTCGAACCCGAATCCGAACTTGGCTATTGGGGTAGTCACTGGAGTCGTATTCCAGAAGAACCCACCCCAGGCGGGAATCCATGGCTTCGAGTGTCTCCAAATAGGCGAGCACATCCATATAGCCGCCACGCAGGACGATTTCCGCGTCGTGAGCAAACAGCAGCGGCTCTACCACCTCGCCGTTCGCATCTCCGGCGCGGCTTCCAACGTTATTGCCCGCACCATTGCCCGCATTATCGAGTTGCCTGTCGAAGACCGGCACCGGCGCCAGGAGGTTGACGCCCAAAAGCTCCAACTGATCCTGGGCCGCGAGCATATCCCGCAATAGCACGACCATGGCCTGGGGAGCCATCAATCGCCTGGTGGTTTCCGCCAGTTCATTATTTAACCGCTCGAGTCTCTGCTGTCGTGCCGCGAGTTGGTTTTTCAGCACCTGTGACGGGTCTGATGCCAACTGTTCAGTCAGCCGCGCCTGCTGTTCCGGCAACGATGCACAGGTATCAGACAAGGATACCTGACGTGACCAAAGCTGCTCATTGCCCGCCGCGACCGGAGCAATCGCAAGTTTCCAGCCTGTAAAAAAGACCAACACAAGTGCTGTTATGGTTAGTAATGCCCGCTCGCGGATAGGGCGTTTATTGAACCAACCTGTAACTTTGTCGAACTGCTGACGAAAAGCCTGCGTCATTGCGCAGCCTCCCCATCGGTATCTGTGGCCACCTGGAACTCAATCCAGCGCCCGCCTTCTTCCCTGCCAAGCCGGAAGCTAGCAAAAGTCTTGCCCGCAAAGGCCGGCTCGTCACCCAGCTTGCCAAGATACATAGGCACAAGCTGGCCTGACTGGGCTTTGCCGACTAGGCCAACATTGCCCTGAAGGGCATCAAGTCGGATTTGCGTCAGCCACAAACCCTGGGGCACCTGACGCGCCAGGGCCAATAGCGGCACAGAAAATCCGGTGGCCTCTGTCGCGATCAAGTTTTCCACCCGGCCGAGCAATTGCTGCCTACGCACCAGTGTTGCCGTCACGCGATCGAGGGAAACTTCAATTTCGGGATCAGGCCGGCGAGCGTCCACCTTGTTGGTCAGTTGCTCCACAGAGTTCTGCAGCTGCTCACTCTGTTGCTCCAGCGCGCTAACCTTCGCCTGTAATCGAAATTGCTGATAGCGGACTACACCAGCAGCCACCACAACCAGCACCAACGCAAGCGCCAGAGCAGACAGTGCCGCCCCTGCCTGCAGTTTTTCCCGGCAAGGGCGCAACTCGTCTATGTAGAGATTTACCTGCTGGAGTATGTCATCGCTTTTTCCAGCAATGGCCAAACTGGCCGACCAAGCGATGAGGCAGCGGGTGTCCAAAGGCTCTTTCAAACTGAAAGGCGCCCAGTCCAGAGTTTTCACCGTGGCAGCCACGTAAGTTGCCAGCATAGGTAGCAGTGGCAGTACATTGTCTTGAGCAACCAGTCTTATGACGGTAGGAGGCGCCTGCCCTAGCTGGCTTTCGTAGTAATCCAAGGAGCGCTGCATCTCCAGCGCCAGTGACTGAACCGCACTTTCCTGGTTCAGTGCATTCCGCAAATCATCGGACGTGACGCCCAACTTCCTCGACAAATAAAGCACATCTCCTTTGCAAACGATCATCTGCCCGAGGCGCTCACGCATGTGAACCAGAGCAACTCCCCGGCAATCGGGATCAATGCGGAGCACCAAATTGCGCAACGCCAGTTCGGCAACATTGATCGAAACCATCACCAAGCCGCAGCTTTTTACCAGCGCAACCAATTCGCTGACCAAGGACTTACGCGCAGCAACCACATTCCACTGGTTCTCCCGCCCGCGAGAAGCCTCTTTTGGAAGAGGCAACACATCGGATACGGCATCAGAAGGGTTAAAGTCGAGAAAATCCTTGAGCTTCCATTTCAGGGCATCGCCAAGCTCTGATTCATTAATGCCTTCCGGGCGCGCCATCTGGAATACCTGATATTGATCAGACGGCAAAATGAGTGTGGTGTCGGCACCAGCCCAACCGCGCTCGCTTGCAAGGGCGCCGAGGGCGCCCTTGCGCTTTGCCGGTGAGCAATCCAGAAAACCAGTCAAACCTGCGAACTCTGCCCAAGCGATTCCGTCCGGACTGATTTCCAGATAGACACGCTGCCGCTTACCGGAACGTCGCATAATTTTCGTTATAAAATGTTTGATCATTGGGCTTTATTACCTCTATGTAATTTATACCACATTCACAAAATAAATAGAATAAAGCTATATTAATTAATTTTGACAAAAAAAATCCCCGATTTAACGGGGACTTGTATTGCAATGCGACATGAGACGTTACGCCTCACATATACTCTTAACTAAAAAGGAATGTCATCATCAAAATCATCCACCGGATCCGGCATGGTGTTTTTCTGCGGCGATGACGGAGCGTTGGCCGGTTGCTGATTGTAGTTGTCGTTCTGGTAGCCCTGATTATAGCCGCCATCGTCTTGCGCAGGCTGATTGGTATTCTGCGGACGCGCAGGTGCTTGCTGCGGGCGATTTTGCGGCTGGCCTTGGCCTTGCTGACCCTGACTCATACCACCGCCGTCACTATTGCGGCTATCCAACATCTGCATCTGCCCGCTGATGTCCACAACCACCTCAGTGGTGTAAACATCTTGGCCTTCTTTGTTGGTCCACTTGCGGGTTTGCAGCTTGCCTTCAACATAAATCTTCGAACCCTTGCGCAGGTACTGGCCTGCGACTTCCGCCACTTTGCCAAACATGACAATTTTGTGCCATTCAGTTTTTGGCACCATTTGACCGGTTTGGCGATCTTTATAGCTTTCGTCGGTGGCTATACTTAGATTAACCACGGCGTTACCGTTAGGGGTATAACGGGTATCCGGGTCTTGCCCCAGGTTGCCGATAAGAATAACTTTGTTGATGCCTCGTGCCATGTTCTGCTCCTGAATAAAGTGTCGCGGCGGCCCGCGTTCCTTGCGCACCGCCAAAATTTTACGGATTGTCAGTCTGCTGGACAAACCCGATGTCGGCAAGCAAAGCCTCATCAAAAAACTGGCGGTCTATCTTCAGATAGGCAGTCGCTGCTTCTTCCATTATAACCACGTCTTTAACGCCCGGCAGTTCTCGCAGAAAACTGTCTACATCGCCATAGCTGAGCCCTGCATCCGGCTCTAACTTTACCACAAAACCACTGGTATACCCGGGTGCTGGCATGGTCAGTGCCACCAGCAGCCACACCACCAGTACAGCCACCATCAACCCCAGCACGCCCGTTACGCCAATCTGTTGCAGCAGGTAACCGCCCAATGCCCCGCCGAGAAAGGCGCCCATAAACTGGGAGGTAGAATACACCCCCATCGCCGTACCCTTGCAGGCCGCTGGCGCCTCTTTACTGAGCAGCGACGGCAAACTGGCTTCCAGTAAATTGAACGCCATAAAAAAGAAAAACAGCATGAACCAGCCTGCCAGCAAGCTATCGCCCACTCCTGAAAGCGCCGCGCAAGAAAGTGCCAGCAAGGCCACTGCGCCGCACAACACCGGCTTCATTTTGCGCTTTTTCTCGCCGATAATGATGAACGGTACCATGGCGACAAACGACGTTAGCATCACACTCAGGTAAAACCACCAGTGTGAGCTGCCGGGCAGACCCAAGCGATCTTGCAGCAGAGAGGGGAACACCAGAAACAGCGCGGTAAGCACCAGGTGCAGGGCAAAAATACCAAAATCCAGTCGCAACAGGCGTTGGTCTTTCAACACCCGGCCCACCATGGCCCGGGCCGGTTGCTGTTCTGCACTGATTTTTCGCTGGTGGGGCGTAGGCACCAGGCGCCACACAACCAAGAGCGCTATCAGTGCCAGTGCGGCGGTCAGATAAAAAATGCCAGACAGGCCCCATCGCGCGCCCAAAAGCGGTCCCAGCACCAAAGAGATCGAAAATGAAATGCCAATGGAGATACCCACCGTGGCCATGGCCTTGGTGCGCTCTTCTTCGCGGGTCAGGTCACTGAGCAAAGCCATCAATACGCTGGCGATGGCGCCGGCGCCCTGAAGAATCCGACCCAGAATCACAACGTATATGGAGTCTGCTGAGCCCGCGAGCAGGCTACCTGCTGCAAATAGAATGAGGCCAAGATAGATCATGCGCTTGCGCCCGACCCGGTCAGACAGCAAGCCAAACGGAATCTGCAGCAGTGCCTGGCTTAGCCCATAGGCACCAATCGCCAAGCCCAGCAGCGCGGGGGTTGCACCTTCAAGCTCGCCGCCCAGCAGCACAAACACCGGCATAACCATGAACAGCCCAAGCATGCGAATGGCATACACCGACGCCAAAGCGGAAACAGAGCGTTTTTCAAGGGCGTTCATGGAACAGTTCCTCAGACATTAGCAGAGACTAAAATCAAGCGCCGTAGTGTAACAGAACCGCCACAGCCGGCGCGAAGCTGAGTTACACAGTCGCAGCGCTCACAAGGCAGCAGCAGAACGCGGTATACTAATCACTTTTTCCTCGCGAGGTTATATGGACCAGATCCAGATCAAGGGTGCCCGCACCCACAATTTGAAGAACATCGACCTCGATATACCCCGGGACAAACTAATTGTGATTACCGGTTTGTCAGGCTCTGGCAAGTCATCACTGGCATTCGACACTCTTTACGCCGAAGGCCAGCGGCGCTATGTGGAATCGCTGTCGACCTATGCCCGCCAGTTTCTGTCGATGATGGAAAAACCCGACGTGGACCACATTGAAGGCCTGTCGCCGGCCATTTCCATCGAGCAGAAGTCCACGTCCCACAACCCGCGTTCTACCGTTGGTACAATTACTGAGATATACGATTACCTGCGTCTGTTGTTTGCCCGCGCTGGCGAGCCCCGCTGCCCCGACCACGGCCAGCCACTGGAAGCGCAAACCGTAAGCCAAATGGTGGACCAAGTTCTAGCGATGGAAGAAGATTCGCGACTGATGATTTTGGCGCCGGTGATTCGTGACCGCAAAGGCGAGCATTTGCAGGTGGTTGAAACCATGCGCAGCCAAGGCTTTATCCGCCTGAGAATAGATGGCACTGTTTACGACATTGATGACGTTCCAGTTCTGGACAAAAAGCGTAAACACAATATTGATGTGGTGGTTGACCGCTTCAAGGTCAAACCTGGCCTGGAACAACGCCTGGCCGAGAGTTTTGAAACCGCTCTGGCCCTGGCAGACGGCATAGCGCTGGTGGCGGCTATGGATGGCAGCGGTGAAGACACCACCCTGTCAGCTCGCTATGCCTGTAACCAGTGTGGTTATGCCATCAGCGAGCTTGAACCACGGCTGTTCTCGTTTAACAATCCCGCAGGCGCGTGCCCTACCTGCGACGGGCTTGGCGTAAAGCAATTTTTCGATTCCGACAAAATTATCCAGCATCCGGAGGCCAATCTTGCCTCCGGCGCCATCAAGGGCTGGGACCGCCGCGCAGTGTATTACTTCCAGCTTCTTAGCAGCGTGGCCGAACACTACAATATTGATCTGGACACTCCCTGGTGCGATCTGCCCGAACCGGTGCAACAAGTGATGCTGCACGGCTCCGGCAGCGAGGACATCCGCTTCCGCTACGTAAACAGCCGCGGCCACATCATGGAACGGCTACATTCGTTCGAGGGCATATTACCCAACCTGGAACGG
The DNA here is from genome assembly GCA_036960525.1 of Marinobacter sp. Taxonomy (GTDB): domain Bacteria; phylum Pseudomonadota; class Gammaproteobacteria; order Pseudomonadales; family Oleiphilaceae; genus Marinobacter. Next base: position 2,965 of record JBALXR010000051.1, on the reverse strand, counting down.
CGTTACCGCGAAACCGATTCCCAAAGTGTACGGGAGGAACTTGCCCGCAACCTTAGCACCCAGTCGTGTAAAGACTGCGGCGGCACGCGCTTACGCCGTTCAGCGCGCAACGTGTTTATTGACAATCGAAACCTTCCAGCCATTGCCCACCTGCCCGTCGGCGAAGCGCACCGCTACGTTAGTCAACTAACACTACCGGGCGCCAGAGGCGAAATTGCCGAAAAAATTCTGAAAGAAGTTCGCCAACGCCTGCAATTCCTGGTGAACGTAGGGTTGGAATACCTGTCACTTGAGCGCAGCGCCGATACACTCTCTGGCGGCGAAGCCCAGCGTATCCGCCTGGCGAGTCAAATTGGCGCAGGCCTGGTCGGCGTTATGTATATCCTGGACGAACCGTCCATTGGGCTGCACCAGCGCGACAACGATCGCCTGCTTGAAACTCTTTATCACCTTCGCGACCTAGGCAACACCGTAATTGTGGTAGAGCACGACGAAGACGCGATACTGGCGGCAGATCACGTTATCGACATAGGCCCGGGCGCCGGCGTACACGGCGGCCAAATAATCGCCCAAGGCAAACCGGCAGACATACTCGCAAACCCCAATTCACTGACGGGCCAATATCTAAACGGCACCAAGTGCATCGCCATACCCGAAAGACGTAATCCCGGTTCCGGCGAATATCTAAGACTGACCGGCGCCAGCGGCAACAACCTGACCAACGTTGACCTAGCGATACCCCTGGGCGTAATGACCTGTATTACCGGCGTGTCCGGTTCCGGCAAATCCACTTTGATTAACGGCACCCTGTACCCGATAGCGGCCACGGCATTGAACAAAGCATCGACCTTGAGCCACGGACCCTACACCAGCATTGAAGGGTTAGACCTGCTCGACAAAGTCATCGACATTGACCAAAGCCCAATCGGCCGCACACCAAGATCCAACCCGGCCACCTACACGGGGCTGTTCACGCCTATCCGCGAACTGTTTTCAGGAACCCAGGAGGCTCGATCAAGAGGTTACAAGCCTGGTCGTTTCTCCTTCAACGTCAAAGGCGGCCGCTGCGAAGCCTGCCAGGGCGACGGCGTGATAAAAGTCGAAATGCATTTTCTGCCAGATATCTACGTACCCTGCGACGTCTGCAAGAGCAAACGCTACAACCGCGAAACTCTGGAAGTGCGCTATAAAGGCAAAAACATCCATGAAGTGCTGTCGATGACCGTCGAGGAAGGCCGCGAATTCTTCGACGCCGTGCCCTTCTTGGCTAGAAAACTGCAAACCCTGGTGGACGTTGGCCTGTCGTACATCCGCCTAGGCCAGAGCGCCGTCACCCTGTCCGGCGGCGAGGCCCAACGGGTGAAGCTGGCAAAAGAACTGTCCAAGCGCGACACCGGACAAACCTTGTACATCCTGGACGAGCCCACCACCGGCCTTCACTTCTACGACATCCAGCAGTTGTTAACCGTATTGCAGCGCCTACGCAACCACGGGAACACCATCGTGGTCATAGAGCATAACTTGGACGTCATTAAAACCGCAGACTGGATAGTTGACCTGGGCCCTGAAGGCGGTTCCGGCGGAGGCCTGATCGTCGCGGAAGGGACACCCGAACAGGTTGCAGAAAACAAAGCCAGCCACACCGGTCGCTACCTGAAGCCCTTGTTAGAGAAGCAAAAAAAAGCCCAAAAACCTTAGATAATAGATAGAGACAGATTTTAAATCTGTCTCTTAGGTGACACAAGAACGGGGACAGATTTAAAATCTGTCCCCGTTATTTCAAACTTTCCCGCAGACGAAAAAAAACCGGCTACCCTAAGGTACCCGGCTTTTTCTCAGACAAATAAAGAGCTATAACACCCTACTATTCGTCAACTTCTTCAGCTTCGATATCTATCGGACGACCGATCAGCTCGACATATGCCATAGGGGCATTATCGCCTGCGCGGAAACCGCACTTCAAGATACGAAGATATCCACCTGGACGCTCGTTGTAACGGGGACCCAGCTGAGTGAACAGCTTGGCAACCGCTGCATCGTCACGAAGACGTGCAAACGCCAGACGACGATTCGCAACCGAATCGATTTTAGCCAGAGTAATCAAAGGTTCCGCTACCCGACGAAGCTCTTTAGCCTTCGGCAACGTTGTTTTGATCAACTCGTGCTCAACCAGTGACGCAGACATGTTCCGAAACATGGCCTTGCGATGCGCACTGGTCCTGTTGAACTTACGACCACTCTTACGATGACGCATTGCTCTGATTCCTTAGCTTAACTAATCGGCGATTAACCGCCCAGAACCCGGTCATCACCACGAAGGCTTGCCGGCGGCCAGTTATCAAGACGCATTCCCAGAGACAAACCTCGGGACGCTAATACGTCCTTGATCTCTGTCAGCGACTTTTTACCCAGGTTAGGCGTTTTCAACAGCTCAACTTCTGTGCGCTGAATCAAATCGCCGATGTAGTAAATGTTCTCAGCCTTCAAGCAGTTGGCGGAACGTACTGTCAGCTCTAGATCATCGACCGGTCGCAGCAGAATCGGATCAATTTCTTCCTCTTCTTCAACACGCTCTGGCTCTTTTTCATGATCAAAGTCGACAAACACAGCCAATTGCTGCTGGAGGATAGTAGCGGCCCGGCGAATCGCTTCTTCCGGATCGATAGTACCGTTAGTCTCCAGATCAATAACCAGCTTGTCGAGGTCGGTACGCTGCTCTACCCGTGCACTTTCCACGGAATAAGCAACGCGGCGGACCGGGCTGAAAGTAGCATCCAGCTGCAAGCGTCCGATGGCACGAGTTTCGTCCTCATCCAGACCGCGCTGATCAGCAGGCTCATAGCCGCGACCGCGAGCAATACTCAGACGCATGTTAACTTCACCATTTTCGCTCAGGTGACAGATAATGTGTTCTGGATTGGCGATCTCGACATCATGATCCAGCTTGATATCTCCGGCTGTAACA
>JBALXR010000050.1:0-22473 GCA_036960525.1 Marinobacter sp. | reverse complement strand
CTATGCGCTAAAAGCTGCTCTGTGAAATTTTTGGCATCTGGGCCAATTGCCAGATGTTCCTCCGCAACGCCAAATTCGGCGCGCAGACGGTAAATGCCGATGGCGATGGTATCGCCCTGCTGTAATCGGGCCCGCCGCCCTCGCCCTACCGGTTGGCTGGCACTGTTAATGTAGGTACGGCCACTGCGGTCAATCAGGCAATAGCCGTCGTCGGCAAAGCGTACTTCGGCGTGACCGGACACCGCGCCGGTGCGATGGGCAGACAGCCGCCAGGAATCGCTTCCAGCGCTACCAATGGAGCCACCTTCACGGCCAAAGCGAAAGTTTTTGGCGATGCCGGCAACCGGAGGATTCAGTAATGTCAGCGTCAGTACATCAGTCGATAAGGGCATGGTGTCTAGTCCTGCGGGTTAGTGGCGAATGGGCAAGCAGACATAGGGGCTCGCAGATGCCTTTTCGGGGCTTAGAAACGTGGTCCACCCCAGGCGACCGTGCTGCCCTAGTGCAACCGGCTGGATATCCTGCGGGCGCATGTGCAGCTCCAGATCCCAGGCTAGGGGTTCACGCAGCACAAACTCCAGCAGGCGGATCAGCCTTGGATAATCGTCACCGTTAGGCAAAAAATCGGTGAAGCGCCGATGGCAAAGGTTGCCAAGACGCAGGCAGAACTTGCCGCTGTGGTCTGCCACCCTGGCGCCCGCCAGAGTGTTCTTGCCCAGACTGGCGTTGGCATAACCCAAGGCCGTTTGCTGGGCCGGCGCAATATCCACCTTACGCAGTATCCACTGACGAATGGCGACGTCGGCCAAGTCAAAACAATGTCCAACTGTCTTCGCAACCACATCCGCCGAGCGGCTGGGGCCTGCCAGCACACCAGCGTAGGCCAGCAATCTGGATTCGCTCACGGCCAGAGCCCGGCGCCTTTGCCTGTCACCCAGCCCCATCAATGCAAACACGACGTCAGAGAAGCCATCGTTCGCGCCCGGGCGGTAGCGCACGTGGTAACGGTATTTGCGCCAGGAACGGTGAAACAGTGTGACCAGACGATGGTTGAAAAAGTCGAGGAAGTGACGGCGCACGCCCAGATTCTGACCTGCCTCCCAAGCCAGGTCTTCCAGGTAATAGCCCGGCAACGGCGACTGGGAGCCGTGCAAACCCAGAAAGCTTACTTCCATCTGGTAGGGCGCATGCTCATGTGCAGGCGAAAGTGCCGACACCACATCGCTACCAGGAAATCCCAAACTCGCCGAAGCTGAAAAGCGGATACGTTCAGGCGCCGGCGAGCCATTACCGGCTGCGGCAGATTCCATGTCATCGTTGTGATGTCGGTGAATAAGATCCACCAATTGAAAAAAATTGTAGCGCCTGGCGTCGCCCAAAACGGGCTGCAGAACGGCTACATCAGCGGCGGCTGATCGTGCTGTAACGTCCATGTATAGCGTTCCTGGTTATCGGTATTCACCACATCCAGTTGGTGAAAAGCATTAATGCTGGCATAGAGTGCAAAAAACCGACTCAGCACCGTACCGAACAGATACAGCTCGCCTTCCGAGGCAAACCCCTGCTGGCTTAAAAACAAGCTGGTGCGAGTGCCTCGTACCGGTAATCCCCTCAACATCCGGTCTAGCGTCTGCAATTCCATGCGCTTTATGGCCGACTGACGTTGGCGCGCAATGCGCGCGGCCTGGCGATCAGACAACGCGCGAAAATCATACAGGCGCATCAGGGTGCGTAAAGCCTCGACGTCTGGCGCCGCTACGTAGTTGAGCGATAAGTTAGCCACCAATGCCCACAGCAGTCGCCCGTCCAGAGTCGGTCTGATAGCAGCGGTTGGCCGGGTAATGTTGCGAAAGCTGGCGAAGGTAGGCGAGCTTTCGGTACCCATGCAGATTTCCCCTGCTGCCAGCTGTTCCGGCAATTGCCGGTTGCTGCACACAAGGCTCAGCGAAATGGCTTCCTGCCGGTTCACGCAGGCGGATTCGTCTGCGCGCACAAAGGCCATGTAATGGTCAAAACCGTTGTTAAGTACGCTTTGCCGCGCCCGCAGGTGATAATACAAAGGCGTTGCCTGCTGATCGCTGTCCATGTCATGGCGGAAACTCTCGAACGGCGTGTAAGTGCGAGGAGTATTTCGCTCGGCGCGCCCCTCCAGCCAACCTTCAACCTGATCAATGCTGAACACTTCATAGTGGTCGGGCGAACGGCTAGACGCCAGAATGCGGTACTCGGTCTGGCGCCCGTTCAAGTCCACCGGCTCGCCTTCATGGCTGAACAAGTTAATGGCAGGCGTGCAGTACAGCTGAAAATCATCAACGCCTATCCGCATCTGCGCCGGCAACAGGCGGCTGAAGTGAAAGCGCAGGCTGATTTCGTCTGCCTGCAAATTTGGCAAACGCGACGTCAGGCCCATCACGGTTACAAAGCGGAAGGCCTCGGGCAAGCTCAGATATTCCTGCAGCAGGCGGTGGCCGGGCAAGGCGTTCTGCGGATAGGGCAACAACGCCTCATCGTCCGAAAAACCCGCAGGCATCAGTAGCTCTGTAGGCAATAGCCAGACGGTGTCGCCCACCACCAGTTCCATAGCTTCCAAGTAGTGGTTTAACCATAAGTAAAGCGTGGAGGCGTTTGGCTCATTCCCGCCCAGATAAAATTGCAGACTATCAAACCCCAGGCCGCTCACGGGCTGATCGCTGTGTACACCCAGCGACACTGTGACAGATGATCGCTCTGGCCCATGCTCAGCCTGCACTGCAGCTACCGTTAATGGATAGATGTCCAGGGCGCGGCAGGTGCGGAAACGGCACTGGATCTGGCGATTGGCTTCGCCCACCGGCCGGCTTTTCACTTCGGTGTGGCGCGGCACCCGCTGGCGTTCGCTGATTGCGTGCAGTTGCGGATCAAAACGCATGATGGTCAGGCTTGGCACTGGGCGCAGGTAGTTAGGCCACAACAGGTTCAACAGCGAATGGGTCAGCTCGGGGAATTCATCTTCCACTTTTTCCCGTATTTTACCGGTCAAAAAAGCAAAGCCTTCCAACAGCCGCTCTACGTCCGGGTCTGCGCTTTGCTCTGACAAAAAACGCGTGAGCTGCGGATGGCTTTGCGCAAACTCCCGTCCTTGCTGCTTGAGGAAGCTCAACTCATCCTGATAGAAGCGGTTCAATTTCATTCATGTGCCCGTTGGTGTGTTGTCACGGCTGGTCAAATCACTCGGTAATAGCGTTTATCGTCCAATAGCAGATCGATGGTCGCTTTGTCGTCTGTCGCCGCCACCCGCAAATGCACGGTTACCTGAAATCGAAGCTGAAGCGGATTCGCGCCCCGGGGCAATGCCAGAACGTTGACTCTGTTCACCCGGGGCTCAAAGTGTTCGATGCACTGACGGATGGCGTTACGTACACGAATGCCCAAATCGAGAGCACCCAAGGTAGCGTCGTTAAAATCCAGCAGGCCCAGTTCCGGCGCGCTGAGACTGGCTCCGGGGTGGGCGTTTAGCAGGCGAACCAGATGGCGTTTGATCGACTGCACCACATCGCCCAGGTCGTCCAGCAGCGGCGCGGGGGATTCGCCCGCCTGCTCCAGACGCTCGAAAAGGCTGCGCCCGGAGGGTACAGCGGGGGGCGGAAAGTCTGCCTCAGAGACACCGAACATGGTCTACTCCTTGTCCAGCCGGCCCACCAGCGACAACTCGAAACTGGCACCCATGTACTTGAAGTGCGGGCGCACCGACAGCATCACCTGATACCAGCCTGGCTCACCGTCAACGTCTGACACCGTAATGCGGGCTGCCCGCAATGGGCGACGACTGCGCACCTCGGCCGGCGGATTTTCCTGATCGGCGACGTACTGGCGAATCCAGGTGTTCAGTTCGCGCTCCAGATCCTGGCGTTCTTTCCAGGAGCCGATCTGCTCGCGCTGTAAAACCTTGATGTAATGGGCAAGACGGTTAACCACCATCATGTAGGGTAACTGGGTGCCCAGTTTGTAATTGGTCTCGGCGATCTTGCCATCACGGGTATTCGGGAACTGGCGGGTTTTCTGCACTGAGTTTGCGGAGAAAAACGCTGCGTTGTCGCTGCCTTTGCGCATGGTGAGTGCAATAAAGCCTTCATCCGCCAGTTCGAATTCGCGGCGGTCAGTAATCAGCACTTCAGTGGGAATTTTTGCTTCCAGCTGGCCAAAAGATTCAAACAGATGCACCGGCAGATTTTCCACCGAACCGCCACTTTGCGGGCCGATAATATTCGGACACCAGCGGTACTTTGCGAAGCTTTCGCTCAGCCGGGTAGCCAGAAGATACGCCGTATTGCCCCACAGATAATGCTCGTGATCGGCGGATACATCTTCTTTATAATTGAAACTGCGCACCGGATTTTCAGCCGGGTCATAAGGTGTGCGAAGCAAGAAACGCGGTGCGGTCAGGCCTAGGTAACGAGCGTCTTCAGATTCGCGTAAGCCGCGCCATTTGGCGTAGCGAGGGCCCTCGAAAACCGCTTTCAATTCCTTGATGGCCGGCAACTCCTGATAGCCGTCTACGCCGAAAAACGATGGTGCCACCGATGACAAAAAAGGCGCGTGAGCCATAGCGCCCACAGACGCCACATAGTGCAGAAGCTTGATGTCTGCCGCGCCAGGGCTGAAAGCGTAATTGCCCACTACCGCAGCTACCGGTTCACCGCCGAACTGGCCGTATTCGGTAGCGTAAATATGCTGGTAAAAGCCTGTTTGAGTAACATCCGGAGCGAACTCGAAGTCTTCCAACAGCTCGGCTTTGGTGGCGTGCAAAATGTCTACTTTGATGTTTTCGCGAAAGTCGGTGCGGTCAACCATCAGCTTGAGTCCGCGCCAAGACGATTCCAACTCTTGCAGGCTGGGCGCGTGCAGAATTTCGTCCATTTGAGCGCTAATTTTACGATCCAACTCCACCACCATCTGGTCCACCAGGGCCTTATTCACCGGCTGGCCTTTTTCATCACTTCGCAGCAGGTTGGTGATGAAAGTGGCAACGCCTTTGCGCGCTACCTCATAGCCTTCATCCGCAGGCGCCATTCTACTGTTGGCCATTATCTGGTCCAGCAAAGAACCCTGCATGACAGTTTCAGCAGCCGTGTTCTGCCCGGCAATATCAGACATACCAATTCCTTTTAGTACGGTTTTGATCGTAAGGTTTTTATCAAGGTTGCGGTAAAGCGGTAACCGTTACTCGCCGTCGGCGGCCAGTTGCAGTTCGCTCAACAGTTGCTCGCGGGCGCCGTCATTGTTTAGCAATTCTTGCAGCTTGCTTCGAAATGACGGCACGTTGCCCAGCGGGCCTTTCAAGGCGACCAATGCCTCACGCAGCTCAATCAGCTTGCGCAGCTCTGGCACCTGGCGAGCAATGCTGTCAGGGGAAAAGTCTTCAAGGCTGTGAAATGCCAGATTGACCGCGAGGGCTTCGGCCTCTAGATCCAGCTTATTGCCGACACTGGCTGAAAGATTCAGCCCAGCTTCTTTGATCACCGAACGGAAATTGCCTTTGTCTACGCTGACAGCTTTACGTTCTTCGATTGGGGAGGTTTCGGCGTGACCCTTGAAATCACCAACTACGAACAGCTTGAGCGGCAGTTCGGTTTCGGCCTGGTTATCGCCAGTAGCGGGTACATATTTGATATTGATGCGCTCTTTTGGCGCAACAGAACCGTCTTTTGCAGACATAGTTTGCTCCCTGTGCAATTCCTTTGCGATGTTACTTCCCTGGGTGCGCACCATCCTGGTGAGCAACGGCGTACACTGTACATAGAGAATTCTTGCCCCTCAAGCCAAATTTCGCCTTGCACAGGCAGAGTGTGAACAAGGGCAAGTTTTCGCTCCAAACCCTCACGCCCGCTATACTCGCTGCATCAGCCACAGGAGACCCACCATGAGTGATCTGAAAACCCAATTTGAGCAGGCCGTGAACGAAGTGCAGAACGCCGACGGCGATTTTAAGCCTTCGACTGAAATGAAACTCGAATTCTATGCGCTGTACAAGCAGGCAACCGTTGGGGATGCCAGTGGCAAGCGCCCTGGAATGATGGATTTTGTGGGTCGGGCAAAGTACGACGCCTGGGCCAAACTGGAAGGTGCGTCAAAAGACCAGGCAATGCAGCAGTACATCGACAAACTCGCTGCGGTTAAGTAGCGCCGTGGGTCAGCCATGAAAACCAATCTGATTACCCGCGAAGGCTACGATTTGCTGCAACAAGAGCTGGACCAGCTCTGGCGCTACGAACGCCCGGAGGTTACCCGCAAGGTAACCTGGGCCGCAGGCCTTGGCGATCGCTCTGAAAACGCTGATTATCAATACAACAAGAAGCGCCTGAGGGAGATAGACAGGCGCGTGCGTTTTCTGCGCAAGCGTTTTGAAGAATTGAAAGTGGTTGCTTATTCACCGGAGCAAGAAGGTAAGGTGTTTTTTGGCGCCTGGGTCAGCCTGCTAGACGAAGACGACAAGCCACTGACGTTCCGCATTGTAGGGCCGGACGAAATCTACGGCCGCAACGATTACGCCTCTGTCGACGCACCTTTGGTGCGCGCCTGTCTGAAAAAAGAGGTGGGTGACGAAGTGGCGGTTATGTTGCCGGCCGGCGAAAAAACCTGGTTGATCGAGGCCATCCGCTACCCTTGCTGACGTTTCATAAACGCTGAAAGCGGACATAAAAAAACCCCGTTAAACGGGGCAAGGTTCGCGCTGTCTGGAGTTCCAGCTTTTGGATATCGCCTACCATACTCCAAGACTATTACCAATCGATGTCGGGGTCGTTACCAGTTAGTCAGAATTGATTGCTGAGCGTTACCGTTCACCATAATTAGGTTGTGCACTCTAGTAGCCCGGCGTAACGTTTAGCCAACGCAGTTACATTCACAACGGAGGCTGTTATGAACCGCCAAAAATTACAGGGTCTGGCCCTTCAAGGTGTCGACACCCTGGGTTATCAGCTGGACCGTTTCGGTATTACCAGTAAGGTAAATCGCCATAATCTTGCGGCTTATCTGATGCACGGGCAGAGACAGCTGGAAGGCGAGTGGGACAGTTTACAGGTGCGTTTTGACCTGCAAAAAGCCCGTTTCGAAAAACTGAGTGAAACGGTTGAACAGCGGGCCAATCGCCTGTTACGCCCACTCAAGCGAAATAAAAAACAAGCCTGAATCCGGCATCAGATTATAGTGTCGTCGTCAATCACAGGGCTAGCAGCGTCGATGGTTTTTCTGCGCCGCTTTCTACGTTCTTTCACCACGGCCGGCATGCGCACGGTAATGGTCAACCCCGGCGACTCTTTGCCGGGGTGAGTGTCCGTCAGCTCGATACGGGCCTGATGAATTTCCGCAACCGCATTCACCAGGCTAAGGCCGAGCCCGTTGCCGGGTAAAGAACGGCTTTTACCCACTCTGTAGAATCGTTGAAACACCTGGTTCTTCTCTTCGTCTGGCACGCCAATACCGCTGTCTTGCACCGAAAATACCGCTTCGTCGTCTTCTTTGCGCACAACAATGCGAATAGTGCCGTGTTCCGGGGTGTACTTGATGGCGTTATCAATCAGATTACTGAACATCTGGAACAGCAGATCCCGGTCGCCTTCAATGTTTACACCTTGTTCCAGCTCTTGCTCGAAGTTCTGGTCTTTATCTTCGGCCAGTGCTTCGTATAGTTCGCAAGCGTCTTCCACCAGAGCGTCTATTGCCACGGTTTTCACATCCCCGGCGTTGCCACGACTTTCCAGGCGGGCAATTCGCAGCAGGGCGTTAAACGTGGCTAGCAGTTGGTCGGCTTCGGCCACCGCTCGCCTGGCCTGCTCACGGGCTTCGTCGTTATCGACCGACATCAGGGTGTTTTCAAGCTGATTACGCAGGCGGGTCAGCGGGGTGCGCAAATCGTGGGCGATGCTGTCGGATACATGGCGAATGCCTTCCATCAGATACACGATACGGTCCAACATCTGGTTCAGGTTTTCCGCCAGCTGGTCGAAATCGTCTTCGGTTCCGCGATTTGGAATACGCAGCGACATATGTCCGTTCATGATTCGGCGCGAGGTGTTGTTGATAATTTCAATGCGGCGAGTGGTGCTACGGCTCATCAGAAAACCACCCAGCAAGGCCAGGGCAAGGGTAATACCCAGGCCCCAATTGATGGTGTTTTCAATGACTTTTTTAACGTTGGTCAGCTCTTCAACATCGCGGCCCACCAACAGCAGCAAACCGCCTTGTACTTCGAAGATCCGCGCGCGCGCAAGGCGCTGATTACCCATCCAGCCTACTGATTCATCGAGTTTAAAGTTGATCCAGCCGGTTTCCGTGGGGGTGCTTTGCGGCCATTGCTGAATGTTACCAGCAAGCTTGACATGTTCATCGGTGGTCAGCAGATAAATAGATTTTGCGTTGGGTTCGCGGGCTACACGCTCACGGATGATGGTAATCAAGCCGTTCACGCCGCGCCCGCGGTATTGCTCCGCGAGGCCCGCAATCTCGGCTTCAATAGTCGCATCTGTCTGGGCTGTCATAAAACCGGCCGTACGCCAGTATATGAACGCCAGAAGCAAAAAAACCGAGGTGGCGAAAACCACCATATACAGCAGTGCCAGCTGAAACGACGACGTTCTGAGCTGGCTAAGCAGTTTCACGCAGCATGTATCCGGCACCACGAACTGTTTGTAGCAGCGGCGTATCAAATTCTTTGTCGATTTTCGCCCGCAGACGACTGATGTGCACATCAATCACGTTAGTTTGAGGGTCAAAATGATAGTCCCAGACTTTTTCCAGCAGCATGGTACGAGTAACCACTTGGCCGGCGTTGCGCATCAGATATTCCAGAAGGCGGAATTCCCGCGGCTGTACGTCGATATTCTGGCCTGCGCGCTTTACCGTGCGTGCCAGCAGATCCATTTCCAGATCGGCCACATGCAGTACAGTCTCGGTTTCTGCTGCCTGGCGATTACGACGAATCAGAGATTCGATACGGGCCAGCAACTCGGTAAACGAGAACGGCTTGGTGAGGTAGTCATCGCCACCACCACGCAGACCCTCTACCCGGTCGTCCACATCGCCCAAGGCGCTGAGAATCAAAATGGGTACCTGATTGCCTGTAGCGCGAACGGTTTTGATGATGGCTAGGCCATCCATGCCAGGCAACATGCGATCGACAATCATAATGTCGTATTCTTCGCTGGCTGCCATCAGCATCCCTGTTTTGCCGTCGTCCGCGTGATCCACCACAAAGTCAGATTCCCGCAGGCCTTTAACTAAGTAACTTGCTACGTCATGATCGTCTTCTATGACCAGTGCTTTCACCGGTATTCCTCCCGCTGGCCTATGATAGTACTGCAAGGGTACGAATAACCCGGCCGCTGAGCCAGTTACCATCTTGTAAGAGGCTGTCGCCTATGACGACGCAACACTTACAAAAACGCCACCGGGCGCAAAAGCGGCGATGGCGTTAATAGACAGGACCTTGTTAACCCTGAATTTAAGCAATTAAGGTCAGGCAGCTTCTTGCATGTGCAGACGTATTTTCTTCATCGCATTTTTTTCCAGTTGGCGGATGCGTTCGGCAGATACTCCGTAACGATCAGCCAGCTGGTGCAAGGTTGATTTGGTCTCTGACAGCCAGCGCTCGCGCAGGATATCCTGGCTGCGATCGTCCAGAGTGGACAGAGCCTGCATCAGGCGCCCGTTGGAATCTTCAGTCCAGTCGGAGCGTTCAAGCTGGGTGGCCGGATTGCTGCTGTGATCTTCAAGATAATACGCCGGCGCTTGGTAAGCGCTGTCTTCGTCATCGTTCATGGGGCCGTCAAAAGCCGTATCGTGGGACGACAGGCGGCCTTCCATCTCACGCACCACGCGAGCTTCTACGCCTAGGTCTGCGGCCACCGAGTTAAGCTCATCATGGCTCAGCCAGGCCAGTTTCTTTTTCTGGCCGCGCAGATTAAAAAACAGTTTGCGTTGGGCTTTAGTGGTTGCCACTTTCACAATGCGCCAGTTACGCAAAATGAATTCGTGAATTTCTGCTTTGATCCAGTGCACTGCGAACGACACCAGCCGCACACCGTATTCGGGGTTGAAGCGTTTAACAGCTTTCATCAAACCCACATTACCTTCCTGCACTAAATCAGACTGGTTCAGACCATAGCCGGAATAACTGCGGGCAATGTGAATCACAAAGCGTAAATGCGATAGAATCAGCTGACGGGCAGCGTCTACGTCGCCCTCGTGATACAGGCGTGCCGACAGAGCGCGCTCTTCATCTACGGTTAAAATGGGTATGCGACTCGCAGCCTGAATATAAGACTCGAGATTAGCGCCCGGAACCAGCTTGTCCATCAACTGCAAACTTGTGCCCATGCTTTATTCCTCCGAATCTGTACGCTGTAAAAACAGGCAATGACCTATAAGACCACAAAATGCCCTGAAAGTTCCTGAACGCATCATTAAAACGCGGTAAATACGGGTGTTTACAGACTTCCTACCTTCTATTCTAATGGTCTCCGGGCTCCATGTCATCCAGGTGTCTTCTCACCGCCACCCAAGCACCCAGCCAACCCAGTGTCAGGGCAGTAAAAATCAACATTATTGCGTTTTCAAAGCCCAACCCACTGAGAACGAAATCACTGTGATATAACGCTGTTAATCTTGCTAACGGTGCGCTTAGCCACCAAAAAGTAATATACAGCAACAGCCAAGCCACTAAACCGCCACCCAAACCAAACCAGGCACCAGTGTACAAAAAGGGGCGGCGCACAAAAGCGTCAGTGCCACCCACCAGCTTGGCCACCAAAATTTCATCTCGCCGGCTTTCAATGGACAAGCGTACGGTGTTACCGATAACGAGTACGACCGCAACCGCCAACAAGATTGCTAATGCCAGAGCCGCCCGCGTCAATAAACCGGCCAGGGCATTCAGCCGCTGCAACCAGCCCAGGTCCACCTGCACATGCTCCACTGCTGGCAGACCTTTAAGGTACTCCACCAAAGCCTCCACACCGTCGGTACTGCGATAACTCGCTTCCGGCGTAATCAACAGGCTGTGCGGCAGCGGATTCTCCTGCAGAAAATCCAGTGCGTCGGCAAGCCCGGAGCTAACGCGAAACTCCGCCAGGGCGCGCTCGCGGTCTACCAGTTCTACAAACGCCACCCGACTGTCGGTGTCTATCTGAGCAGCCAGTGCATTAGCCTGCGGCAAAGGCGTTTCAAGGCCAAGGTAGACCGTCACCCGCGCGCCATTTTCCCAACCGGCACTGACATTCTGCAAACTGGCCAGCAGCAGTAACAATGCCACCGGCAGCGCCAACGCAACGCCCATAACGGCCCAGGTCATCATGCTGGACACCGGGTTGCGCCACATGCGTACTATGCTGTCGCGGGCTACTGTGCGGTGGTGATCCAGATAACTGCCCGCAACCTGCTTCAGCGGCGAGGCGCTTTGACGGGCGCCACCAGAGCGCGGCACCGGTGCTTTAGCCATGATTAGCCTCCGTCCGCGGACGGCCATCAGCCACCAGCTGGCCTTGGTCTAACCTTAGGGTGCGGCGGTTCATGTCGTTAATCAGTGTAATGTCGTGGCTAGCAATCAACACGGTTACGCCCACCTGACTGAACTGGCCAAACAGATTCATAATATCGGCAGACAGCTCAGGGTCGAGGTTACCGGTAGGTTCATCGGCCAACAACACCGGTGGTTTATTCACCACCGCCCGAGCAATGCCGACGCGCTGTTGTTCGCCACCGGACAACTGCAGGGGGTTCATCTTCTCTTTGCTCAGTAGACCCACCTTATCCAACGCCGCACGCACCCGCCGGCCAATGTCACCCGGGGCAACGCCGATGACCTGCAGCGGCATGGCAACGTTGTCAAATACGGTGCGATCAAACAGCAACTGGTGGTTCTGAAACACCACACCGATGTGGCGGCGAATGTAGGGAATTTGCCGCCGCGGGAGGCTGTTCAACAACTGCCCGCCAACCCATACTTCACCGGCGCTGGGGCGTTCCATCACCATTAGCAGTTTCAACAAGGTGCTTTTACCTGCCCCGGAATGCCCGGTCAGAAACGCCAGTTCGCCCCGATTAAGGGCAAAGTTCACCTGTCGCAGCGCGGTGTGATCGCTGTCATAGCGTTTCGTGACCTGGCGGAACTCGATCATCACAATCCCTGATGGTTAGCGCTCAAACGTTAGTCAAATAGAGCGTCGACAAAAGCGCGGGCATCAAAGCTGCGCAGGTCTTCAACCTGCTCTCCCACGCCGATAAAGCGAATCGGTAGCTGCAGCTGGCGAGCAATCGCGAACACAATACCGCCTTTGGCAGTGCCGTCGAGCTTGGTCATGGTGATGCCGCTGACACCCACCGCTTGCTGGAACACTTGGGCCTGGTTCAATGCGTTCTGGCCGGTGCCGGCGTCCAGCACCAACATAACTTCGTGAGGCGCTGCGGTATCGAGCTTTTTCATCACTCGCACGACTTTTTCCAGCTCGCTCATCAAGTTGTCTTTGTTCTGAAGACGTCCGGCTGTGTCAGCAATAACCACGTCAATGCCGCGGGACTTGGCTGACTGAATGGCATCAAAAATAACAGATGCGCTGTCGGCGCCGGTGTGCTGGGCGATCACCTGGACTTTATTGCGATCGCCCCAAACCTGCAACTGCTCCACTGCGGCAGCGCGGAATGTATCCCCCGCGGCTAGCAAGACAGACTTGCCTTCGTCTTGAAATTTCTTGGTAAGCTTGCCAATGGTAGTGGTTTTCCCAACCCCGTTCACGCCAACCATAAGAATGACAAAAGGCTTCGCCTGGGCGTCGAGCACAAGCGGCTTGCTGACATCTTTTAACAAGCCGTGGAGCTGGTCGCGCAGCGCCTGGCGCAGGGCTTCGCCATCTTTGAGCTGGTCGCGTTTAAGCTTCTCAGTCAGCGACTCAATAATTTCAGTGGTTGCGGTTACGCCTACGTCTGCCATTAACAGTGTCGTTTCAATTTCTTCCAGCAGATCTGCGTCAATCTTTTTGCCCGCCGAGAACATATCCGCCAGGCCACCGGTAAAGCTAGCGCGGGTTTTGCCCAGGCCGCGGCGAATGCGGTCAAGAACGCTAATCTGGGGCTCGGGCTCAACTAACGGTTGAGGTACAACCTTCAGCTTGAGCGCTGCCGGTTCGGGTACAATGGGTGCCTGTTTAGACTGGGGCTCAGCCAAGGCGGTGTCGGCCAGCTCAGCGTCAGGCGCAGGCTTTGCTTCAGGCAGCGGTTGCGGTGGCGCGGCTTGCGAGTCTGGCTGGCGCAATTCGAATACGCGCGGACGCGGAATTTTACGCCGGTTGCTGGCCAGATCCAGCACAAATAACAAAACAACCAAGGCCGCAAGGCCAATTGAAATCCACTCTGCCGTTATAGTCATACCATTGAATCCAAAAATTAAGCGGGACAAATCAGGCCGTATTCTAACAGACTGCTGCCGGTTAGCGAGGTAGCGCACGCGGCGACGCTTTTGTTTTATCATGGGCCGGCCCAAACACCGCCTTTCAGGACACATGCCATGCCTCAGCGCCGTAAGTCACCGCGCCCTTTGCCCAAGCAACACACCGCCGGTGGACAGCGTCCTAAATCGGCTTCCGGCCGTGGCGCCCAGGGCGAATTACGCATCATCGGCGGCGACTGGCGGAGCCGCAAGCTGACATTTCCAGACAGCGGAGGTGTGCGGCCAACGCCGGCACGCACCCGCGAAACCCTTTTCAACTGGCTGCGTTTCCATCTGGCAGGGGCTCGCTGCCTGGATTTGTTTGCGGGTTCCGGTGCACTCGGGCTAGAGGCGTTATCACGGGGTGCAGCCCACAGCGTGTTTGTGGACCACACGCCAGAACTGGTCAAAGCGCTCAACAGTAATCTTGCACTTCTTCAGGCCGACAACGCCCGTGTTGTGCGCCAAGACACCGATGCTTTTCTGGCTGGCCCCGGCCCGGGGGAAAGCTTTGACATAATATTTATTGACCCGCCCTTCCGTCAGGGCTGGCTTCCGCGATTGTTGCCGGCGCTGGCAGACAACGGCTGGGTCAAACCCGGCAGCTGGGTTTATTTAGAACACGAAAGTGAACTGGCTACCCCGGCGGTGCCGGCCAGCTGGCAATTGCAGCGGCAAAAGAGCGCCGGACAGGTATGCTATTGCCTGTTTCGGATAACCGACACCACACCGGCCTAACGCTGCTATTTATGACGGAGTTATAACCGTGCCCGAATTGCCTGAAGTTGAAACCACCCGCCGTGGCATAGCGCCCCACCTGGAAGGCCAGACCGTTCGCTCTGTCAGCGTTCGTAATGGTCGATTGCGCTGGCCGGTGCCAGAGGACCTGGCTCTGCGATTGGAAGGAGAAGTAATACGCAGCGTAGAGCGGCGCGCTAAATACCTGTTTCTGAATCTCGACAGCGGCAGCGTTATTGTGCACCTCGGCATGTCTGGCAGCCTGCGAATCATTACCGACGACAGCGCTGCATTAACCCATGATCACGTAGAGCTGAGGCTGCATTCGGGTGTGCGTCTGAGATACAACGACCCGCGCCGTTTCGGCTGCTGGCTGTGGTCCTCGAATCCCAGCACTCATCCGCTGATCGCTAGCCTGGGGCCAGAGCCGTTGGTGCCCGAATTCAACGGCGCCTATTTATTTCGCCGTTCCCGGAGCAAAAGCACTGCAATCAAATCCTTCATTATGGACGGCCATGTAGTGGTGGGCGTGGGCAACATTTACGCCAACGAAGCTCTGTTCAAGGCCGGCATTCACCCGCGGAGGCAAGCCGGACGCATCAGTCTTAGCCGCTACCACCGCTTGGTCGAGGTGATTCAGGAAACCTTGATGGCCGCCATTTTGATGGGTGGCACCACCTTGCGAGACTTTGTTAACAGCGACGGCCAGCCCGGCTATTTCGCACAGTCGCTGCTGGTGTACGGCCGCGGAGGCCAGCCCTGTTCCGAGTGTCAGGCTACGCTGCGGGAAATCCGCATGAATCAGCGGGCAACGGTATACTGCACCCGTTGCCAGCGCTGAGGCCGTGTTCAATCTGCCAAAATCGTTTGAAAAACCGCAAATATGCTTCATAGTTAACGGTGCCACAGATCAGCGCTGCTACACTGAATATTGGCAGTACACCCATCGTTGCGGCCGCTGTTCAATTAAGTAGCCACACAAAACAGCTAATCATAGCTCTTGTATTCATCAGGGCTGATTTCGCTCAGGAGACATCGAATGACCCGCAAGCTGACCCGAATTTTGACGACTGCTTTGAAAACTATGATGGTCGCCAGCCTGCTCTCGTTTTCCGCCATTGGCCACGCCAACGCGCTAGATGAAAGCCCTTCTGCGCTGGCTATGACAACCGATGCGCTGATTGTACGTCCTTTGCTGTTGGCGACGACTATTGTGGGCAGCGCGGTTTATCTGGTGTCACTGCCATTTTCACTGCTGGGCGGCAACACCGCTGAAGCCGGCGAAGTATTGGTAGCAGGGCCGGCCAGAGCCACATTTACACGCTGTTTGGGCTGCACCCGCAGCGAGCGCAAGAACGATACCGTGGAGCAACCCGCGAACTGATTCAGCCCTCTTCAACGGCCCTGGGCCGGCACAAGCCTGGGTTGTAAGGCGCAATCAATTGAGGCAGCCTGTGAAAAATCTTACGGGCTATTTTTGATTATGGTGAACTGGTCAACTCTCGATACGGTGTTCCTGGATATGGACGGAACACTGCTGGATCTGCATTTCGACAACCATTTTTGGCTGGAACACCTGCCGCTGCGCTACGCACAAAAGAACAATCTGCAACCTCAGGTAGCCAAACAACAGCTGATGGCTTTGATTATGGCCCAGCGTGGCTCGCTGAACTGGTACTGCACCGATTACTGGAGCGACCAGTTGTCCATGGACATCAACGGCCTGAAGGCCGAGGTAGGTGAACGTGTGGGCTATCGGCCCCATGTGCGGGCGTTTCTATCCAGCCTGCGCGAACGCGGTCTGTATACGGTGATTGCCACCAATTGCCACCCGGACCCCCTGGCCATGAAACTTGAGCGTACCGGCCTGGATACCCTGGTTGACGACATAGTCTCTAGCCATCAGCTTGGCAAACCCAAGGAAGACCCTGCTTTTTGGCAAGCACTGCACCGTGTGACCCCCTTTGATCGCAGTCGCACCCTGATGATAGACGACAGTTTTGCCGTGCTTGAAAGCGCAGCCAAAGCCGGTATCGCACAACTACTGGCGGTACTGGCACCAGACAGCCAGCAGCCTGCCAATAGCGCTCACCCGCAAATCACCGGCATTCATGACTTCGATGAAGTACTGCCGCAACTGCAAAAGCAGCGGCCCCTGCCATCTGCAGGATGACACCGTTATAATCAACTCACGCAGCAGAAGGTGAGATGACATGGCTACACCCAACAAAAAAGACGATGACCGCGTCAGGCTGGACAAGTGGCTATGGGCGGCGCGCTTTTTTAAAACCCGCGCCCTGGCCAAAACGGCGGTGGAAGGCGGCAAAGTGCGTTACAACACCCAGCGTTGCAAGCCCGGCAAACTGATGGAAGCCGGGGCGGAACTGTCGATACGGCTAGGCTTGCAGGAAAAAATTGTGGTGGTAGACGATATCAGTGACCACCGCCGTGGGGCAGCGGAAGCAGCTCTCCTCTATCACGAAACCGAAGACAGCGTGAAAAAACGCGAAGACCTGACCTTGCAACGCAAGAGTCTGCAAGCGTCCCAGCTTCCGCCGGCAAGGCGCCCGTCGAAAAAAGACCGCCGCGACATCGACCGGTTTCGCGAACACAACGGGATATAGAAGGCAGCTCGAAAAGGCAGCCCGCAGACCCCAAAAAGCTTTATTTCACGTTTTTTCAGGAGACACACAATGGCGTCCGGCGATCAGTTCCAGCGCTTTATATTTGAAGACAGTCAGATCCGCGGGGCCTGGGTACAGCTGGATGAAAGTTATCAGCAAATCGGTCGCCAGGCCCCCTACCCAGAATCTGTGCGCCAGTTACTCGGCCAGTCACTCGTGGCCAGCGTGTTAATGAGCAGCACACTGAAGTTCAACGGTGCGTTGTCATTACAGGCCCAAGGTGATGGCCCTGTGCAAACGCTGATGTCTGAATGCAGCCACGACCGTTTCATACGCGGAGTAGCACGGTTTGACGACCAGGCCATCGGCGACGGTGATTTTCAGCAGTTGCTGGGCGACGGCCGCATGGCCATTACCATCACGCCGGACCAGGGTCAGAGATACCAAGGTGTTGTGCCCCGCGAAAGGGACAGCCTGGCGGGCTGCCTGGAAGAATACTTTGAGCGCTCCGAACAAATCGCCACATCGCTGCTGCTGTTTGCCAATGAAGACAAAGCCGGCGGTCTTCTGTTACAGCGCCTTCCCGGTCACACCCAAGAAGATGACGAACTTTGGGAGCGCATAAATCACCTCGCACGCACCGTAGAAGCCAGCGAAATGCTCGAACTGGACAGCGAAACATTACTCCACCGCCTGTTCAACGAAGAGACCGTGCGCGTGTTCGACGCAGAACCCGTGGCCTTCCGCTGCAGCTGTTCCCGTGAGCGCACAATCAGCGCACTGGAAGCGATTGGGAGCAAGGAGTGCTACAGCATTCTGGAGCAACAGGGCTCCATTGAAATGGACTGCCAGTTTTGCCACGCACACTACCGTTTTGACCGCATCGACATAGACCAGTTATTTACCGGCCACACCCTGCACTGAGCCGGGATTTAGCGGCCACTATAGCGGCTGTAAAAAGGCCAACCGGCAGACCTTGATGGCAGTCGTTTTTTAATGACGCGTCTGGCATAATAGCGAGCCTAGATTGACTCGATTGTTCAGTTTTCCACCGCTTCCGGTGCGGCCCTGGCAATCACCAAGACACCCGAGGGCGAGATCGCAGTGAGCAAATCTTATCAAGAGCTAGGAACAGCACAGCTGGTTGAACAAGCACTAGCGCGTAATGAAGGCCAACTGTCTGCAAATGGTTCGCTGGTGGTTAAAACCGGAGCACGCACAGGTCGGTCGCCTATGGACCGCTATATCGTGCAAGAGCCCAGCACCGCTGATGATATTCACTGGGGCCCGATGAACCGCCCGTTCGACGCCGACAAGTTCGACGCCCTGTGGGAAAGAGTCGAAGCTTACGTGGCCGAGCAGGATTCTTTCGTGTCTTTCGTGCACGTGGGGTCTGACCCCGAGCACTACCTGCCTATCAAAATGACCACCGAACTGGCCTGGCAGAGTCTGTTTGGCCGCAACTTGTTTATTCGCCCGAACACCTACAATCCGGCTGACAAGCAAGAATGGCAAGTTCTTAACATTGCCAACTTCAAATGTGTGCCCGAGCGTGACGGCACCAACAGTGACGGCGCAGTTATTATCAATTTTGCCCGTCGCAAGGTTCTGTTGGCTGGCATGCGCTACGCCGGCGAGATGAAAAAAGCCATGTTTTCGGTGCAGAACTTTCTGCTACCAGAGAAAGACGTGCTGCCCATGCACTGCTCTGCCAACGTGGGCGACGACGGCGAAACCTGCCTGTTCTTTGGCCTGTCCGGTACCGGCAAAACCACCCTGTCGGCAGACCCAGAGCGCTACCTGATTGGCGACGACGAACACGGCTGGGGCCCCGGCACCGTATTCAATATCGAAGGCGGCTGCTACGCCAAGTGTATTGATTTGAGCAAGAAGAACGAACCGATTATATGGGACGCGATCCGTTTCGGCGCAATCGTCGAGAACGTGATGATTGACGAAGAAACCCGCGAGCCGGATTACACCGACGTGTCGCTGACCGAGAACTCTCGCTGCGCCTACCCGCTCGAGCATATCGAAAAGCGCGTGGCAGGAAACCTGGCCGGCGAGCCGTCGCACATTGTATTTCTGACCTGCGACATGACCGGCGTTCTGCCCCCGGTATCAATTCTCAGCAAAGAAGCAGCGGCCTATCACTTTCTTAGCGGCTATACCGCTCTGGTGGGCTCAACAGAGATGGGCTCTTCGTCAAAACTGAAGTCCACCTTTTCGACTTGTTTTGGTGCGCCCTTCTTCCCGCGTCCGGCAGGTGTTTATGCCGAGTTGCTGATGAAGCGGATGGACGAATTCGGCAGCAAGGTGTTCCTGGTAAATACTGGCTGGACCGGCGGCTCCTTCGGCGAAGGCAAGCGCTTCAGTATTCCCACCACTCGGGCTCTGATCAGCGCCATTCAAAACGGCGAGCTAGACAATGTTGAAACCGAACATTTGCCAGCACTGAACCTTAGTGTACCAACCCGCGTGTCGGGCGTTGACAGCAAATTGCTGAACCCGCGCAATACTTGGGCCAGCACCGAAACTTACGACGCAAAAGCCGCCGAACTGATAGGCCAGTTTGTGGAAAACTTCAAAAAGTTTGACGTGTCAGACGCCATCGTTGCGGCCGGCCCCAAGCAGTAAAGCCAAGCCGACAAAAAAAGCGCCTTGCGGATTACGCAAGGCGCTTTTTTTATGCTCTTTTAAACGCCGGCATTCGCCGGCGCTCTAAGACAACAGTGACGGCCAGGCTTTGTGCCCGGCAACCAGAGTGTAATGCACCACACCCGGCACTGAGCGCTCCAGCACCGGCCCGTTGCCACCGGCAGATACCAGAGTGCCGGGGCCAGGATGCCAGGACTGGTCCGGATTGAAAATACACAGATCGGCCACCGCACCGACGCTCAGGCCTGCGTTGCTTGCCGCGCTCTGGCCCAACACGGCGGCAGGGCCAGCGGTCAGCGCGCGCAGCAATTGCGGCAGACTCAACTCGTTAGCAGCTACCCGCTCCAGGCCCAGCGACAACACAACTTCTATACTCGATAAACCCGGTTCGCTAGCGGCCAGGGGCGCCTGCTTGGCAGCGCTTTCATGGGGTTGATGCTGACTAACAATGGCATCAATAACACCGTCGCGAACACCTGCTACCAGGGCCTGTCGGTCGCGCTCCGAGCGCAGTGGCGGGCGCACGTGAAATCGGCTATCAAATCCACTCAGCGCGTCTTCAGTGAAGGCCAACTGATGCATGGCCACGTCAGCGGTGACCTGAATTCCCCGTTGGCGCGCTTCCGCCAGCATGTCCACGCTGCGAGCGCATGACAGCTGACTAAGGTGCAAGCGCACACCGGTTTCCTGTGCCAGCAGAATCATTTCCATGACCGCGGTGGTCTCTGCCACTTCCGGAATCCCCAGTAGACCAAGGCGCGTGGTCACCAGGCCATCGTGGGCGTAACCATCGGCGGCCAACGCCTGATTTTCCGGGCTGAACATCAGTGTTAATCCGAAGGTCTGGGCGTAAGACATGCAACGCCGTAAAACCCGTGCATTGCGCAAGCCTCGTGAGGCGTTGCCCAAGGCAACGCAACCTGCCTTCTGCAAACCGGCCATGTCGCTGAGCAGCTCGCCTTCCAGGCCACGGGTAACCGCGCCTATGGGCAGCACTCGGACCAACGCCCGGCTGGCGGCCATGTCACGAATCAGGTTAGTCACAGCGCCAGAATCGTTCACCGGTGAGGTGTCGGGTGCGGCGCACACGCTGGTAAAACCACCGTGAGCAGCAGCTCGTGTTTCCGAGGACATATTACCTTTTTGGCCATTGCCCGGTTCGCGCAGATTGCAGCACAAATCCAAAAACCCCGGGCTGACAATACAATTTTCCGCCATCAAGGTTTCATCGGCCGCTTGCGCCAAGGCGCCGGGGCCAACCGCGGCAATGCGGCCATTTTTTATCAGCAGGCCGGGGTTAGCGTCTAAAGCTCCAGCACTGCTCGCCGTGGCTCCAGTGTACAGCTGGCCGCCAATGATTTTCACGCTGCCGGCGGGGGGGCGAGAAGACAGTTTCATGAGCGCGCCCCTTGCTTGGTCATTTCATTCAACGACTGCTGACGCTCGGCCAACTGGCCACCCATGGCCATAGACATCACCGCCATGCGAATGGCAATACCGTTGGTGACCTGATTCAGGATGACCGACTGCGGACCGTCAGCAACCGCCGACTCAATTTCCACGCCGCGGTTGATCGGCCCTGGATGCATCACAATGCAATCCGGTTTGGCCAGCGCCAGTTTGGCCCGATCAAGACCGTAAAGGCGGTAGAACTCACCTTCGCTGGGCAGCAGCGCACCTTCCATCCTTTCTTTTTGCAAGCGCAACATAATCACCACATCGAGATCTTTCATGCCGCGCAGCATGTCGTACTCTACGGTGCAACCCAGCGCTTCTACATCTCGGGGTAACAGCGTGCCTGGTGCAATCACCCGCACCTCGGCCACACCCAGCTCGTTAAGAGCACGAATCTGCGAGCGCGCCACACGCGAATGCAGTACGTCGCCTACAATGGCCACTTTCAGACCGGCGAAGGTTTTTTTACGCTGGCGAATGGTGAGCATGTCCAGCATCGCCTGGGTGGGATGGGCATGGCGCCCGTCGCCGGCGTTGATGATAGCCACTTTGGGCGTCACGCTTTCGGCAATAAAGTGAGGCGCACCGCTTTGGGCATGACGCACCACAAACATGTCGCTGGCCATGGCCTCGAGGTTGTACAGAGTATCCGCCAGAGATTCGCCTTTGGAGGTCGCCGAGGTGCTGATATCGAGATTCAGTACGTCTGCAGACAGGCGTTTGGCCGCCAGCTCGAAAGTGCTGCGGGTGCGGGTACTGGATTCGAAAAACAGATTCACCACCGTACGCCCGCGCAGCAACGGAACCTTTTTAATAGTGCGCTCGCCCACCTCTATAAAGGAGTCCGCCGTGTCGAGAATGTCGGTCAGTAACTCGCGGTCAAGGCCGTCCAGAGTCAGAAAATGTCGCAACTGACCTTCCCGGGTCAGCTGCAAATGATGGGGACCAGTAGCAATTGCGGTCATGGGTTGCCTGTACAAACAAAGGTGGCTGGGGCATGGCTAGGATGAGGCTAAGTGACGCTAGGCCTGTTCCAGTTCAACACGCAGCGGATCGGGCCCGCGTAATTTTATGCGCTGGTTGGTCGCCAGCGCCAGCGTAAGGCCGCGCACATCAGGCTGCACCGGAAGCTCACGGGCGCCCAAATCAATCAACGTAGCCAATATAATACTGGCCGGGCGGCCATAATCGAAGATTTCATTCATCGCGGCACGAATCGTACGCCCACTCATGATCACATCGTCTATCAGTACTACGTCTCGATCGGCGGTATCAAATGGCAAACTCGAAGGCTTTACCTTGGGGTTCAAGCCAATGCGACTGAAATCGTCGCGGTAAAATGAAATATCCAGCTCACCAAACGGTTCCTGCAGTTGCAGGCGCCGGGCAAGCTCGGCGGCCAACCACACACCGCCGGTTCGAATTCCGATAAGTGCCGGTGCACTTACGCCACGTTGCTGCAGCAACTCGCGCAGGCCAGCTTCCATTTTGTCCAGTAGTGGCTCTATATCAAGTTGTCCGTTCATAGATCCTCGTCGCAGC
>JBALXR010000004.1:0-62618 GCA_036960525.1 Marinobacter sp. | reverse complement strand
CGTTGCCCTCCATCGTCAGCCGTTACAATGTGCGTTACAGTTTTGAAGGCCGCTCCGCTGACCAGCGTGAAACCATCGACGATATGAAAACCGGCCTGATCATTGGCTTGGCGCTGATGTATGTCGTGCTGGCCTGGGTGTTTGCTTCCTGGAGCTTGCCGTTGATCGTAATGGCGATTATTCCTTTTGCCCTGGTGGGCGCCATTCTGGGCCACTGGTTAATGGGGATGCAGTTAACGGTGCTTTCGCTGTTTGGGCTATTTGGCCTGTCCGGCATAGTGGTGAACAACGCCATCATACTGGTGTCGTTTTACAATCAGCAGCGGGAAGCGGGGCTGAGCGTTGATGAAGCCTTGAGCGAAGCGGCGGTGCAGCGGGTGCGTGCGGTATTGCTGACGTCGTTGACAACTATTGGCGGGCTGTTGCCACTGCTGTTCGAGACGTCTTTGCAGGCCCAGTTCCTGATTCCCATGGCCACCTCCATTGCCTTTGGTTTGGGCCTGTCCACCTTGTTGGTGCTGCTGGTGATTCCGGCGTTGCTGTCTTATCTTGAGCAACTGAGAGCCTGGTGGGCGAGGGAGCCAGCGTGACCGAGCCATTACTGAAAGTACGCGGTCTGTGTAAGCACTTTGCCAGCGCCGGGCAAACGGTGAACGTGCTGTCCGGGCTTGAGCTGACTCTGGCACCGGGCGAATCCCTGGCGCTGATGGGCCGGTCCGGGTCTGGCAAAAGCACGCTGCTGAACATTTTGTGCGGCCTGGAACGGCCCGATGCGGGCTCGGTGGGCATTGCCGGCGAGCACTTTGCGGCGGATTCGAATGCAAACGGACAAAACCAGCAACGCTGGGCCATGCTGCGGCGCCAACGTATTGGCGTGGTGTTTCAGGAAGCTAACTTAATGCCGGCGTTGTCGTTGCTGGATAATGTGCGTCTGCGGGCCAGGCTTGCAGGGCAACGCGACAAGCATTGCGGCGACTGGTTGACGCGTTTGGGCATTGGCGAGCTGGCGCAGCGCTACCCGGACCAGGTATCCGGTGGCCAGCGCCAACGTGCGGCTTTGGCCATGGTGTTTGCCATGCGTCCGTCACTTATACTGGCAGACGAGCCTACCGGCAGCCTTGATGCCCGCACGGCTTTGGAGGTCGCTGACGAGCTGTTTCACCAGCAGGCTGCCAGTGGTTGTGCGTTGATACTGGCCACCCACGATTCGGCATTGGCCGCGCGCTGTGGCCAGCGCCTGGACCTTGCTCAACTGGGGGCTTAGCGTCGATGTTCCTGCTTCCAGCGTCCCAGTTTTTAAATCTGTTTTCCGCCTTGTTCAGCCATTATCGCCGCCACCCGCTGCAACTGCTGGCATTGGCGTTGATGATTATGCTGTCCACCATGTTGTGGACCGGTGTGAATTACCTGACAACTCAGGCGCGAGCCAGTTTGGGCCAGAGCGAGCAGGCCGTGGCCGCACGCAGTCAGTTAGAGCGCGTTGACGGCCAGGCACTGACGGTGGCTGATTTTGTAACTCTGCGCCGTGCCGGCCTGTGCGTCATGCCGTGGCTGGAGGTGGAGCGCCCGGGGCAGGCCGGCCGGTTGGTCGGGATAGACCCGCTAGCTGCTGGCTGCTTTGCCCAAACTGCCCCGGCCGTCGGCAACAACAGCCCTGAGCCGGAAGAAAGCCCTGCAACATCAAAAAAACCTGAGCCAGCCTGGGCCCCAGCATTAAACGGTGAGCCTTTTGTTGACATCAGCGAAGCCGCGGCACTGGCGCAGAATGTCGCCCCGCGCAACGTAAGCCTGAGTCTGTTGATCGTGCCGCCTGAGCCGGCATCCGCTTTGCCCGCAGATTATCGGATGAAGGGTTTCTCATTGGGCCCGGACACCGGCGAGTTGGGCGACAGCTTTCTGCTGAATCTAGACGCTCTGGGATTTTTGGTGCTGTTGATTACGGCCTTGCTGCTGCGCAGCGTGTACCAATTGGGCATGGCCCAGCGCCGCGACAGCTTTGCCCTGCTGCATCGGTTTGGCGTTATACCGTCAGCCATTAACCGGGTATTACTGGTTGAAATTCTGCTACTGGCTTTGCTGAGCGTGGTGCCGGGTGTGTGGCTTGGGCGCCTGCTGGCGGGCACCGTGAGCGGTGGTTTTGGCCAGGCTTTGGACAGCCTTTTCGATACTCCGCTGTACGCCGGCCAGTCAGAAAACTGGCTGACGCCGACAGTGACTATGATGGCTATAGTGCTGGTGGTGTGCCTGGCGCAGAACGTGCGGGCGTTGTTGCTGCGCATGGCAGCCGGGTTGCCGTTTGCTTTACCGGCGAAGCTTTTGACTGGATTTGGATTGAGGCCGTGGCCTTGGTTGGCGCTGCCTTTGGCTGCGGTAGGCTTGGCGATGGCGCTGCTGGCGCAGTCGCTGCCGCTGGTGTTTTTTGCGGTCGCGCTGGTGTTTGCCGCTACCGGTATTGCCGCGCCATTTGCTATTGCCGCGCTGTCTGCATCCCTTGCTCGTAAAACGCGGGAGCCATTAGCTCGTTGGCGCCACACCGAGCTTGGGGTTATGGCCCGTAGGCTAGCCTTGCCTTTGGTTGCGTTGCAGTTTGCGCTGGCGATGGTGTTAGCGGTGCAGGCACTGGTAACAGTTTTTGAAGCCACCTTTGACGAGTGGCTGGGCCAACGCCTGGCCGCCGATTATTTTATTGAAGTGCCTGCCGGTGCCAGCGCCAATGCGGCCGCTCAGTGGCTGGCTGCGCAGCCGGAGCTGGCGCAACGTGGTGACTGGCATCAGGTGGTGCGTGGGGTCGCACAAGTGCCGTCGGCGGATAGCCAGGCAAAAACGGTTGACCTGTTTGCTTTGGGGCCCGTTAGCCCGCTGCTGACCATGTGGAGCCTGCAGGCCGCCGGTGACCAGCCCTGGCAGGGTTTTGCTGCGGGTGAAGGCGTTATGGTGAACGAGCAGCTGGCGCGTCGTTACCCGCTTGCGGTAGGGGATAGCCTAGCGCTGACACTGGCGGACACCCGGCTTGAGCTGCCGGTGTTGGCGATTTATGCGGATTACGGCCGCCCGGCCGGGGAAGTGCTGATCAATCTTGATTTGCTGCCTGCCGGATATGTGCCGGAGTTTGAAAGCTTTTCGATTAGCCCCGGCGCAAGCGACATTGAGCTGATAACCGATGACCTTCAGCGGCTGTGGCAGGTAGACAGCGTGCGGGTGCGTGATAACAAACGCATCCGCGAACTGGCCGATGCGGTGTTTGACCAGACGTTTTTGCTGACCCGCGCCATGACCTTTGTCACTCTGGTGTTGGCGGCGGTTGCCTTGCTGATTATGGGCTGGGTGTTTTTCAGCACCCGGGCCTGGTATTTCCGCTTGCTTCAGGTGTGGGGTCTTACCAGACGCCAGGTTCTGGCGCAGCTGGGCCGATTGGCCCTAACTCTGACCCTGTCGATTACGCTGTTGGCATTGCCCCTGGGCGTATGGCTGACCTGGGTTCTGGTGCACCGAATTAATCCATTGGCCTTTGGCTGGTCGTTACCCATGGCGATTTATCCCGGATTCTGGCTTCAGCTGGGGGTTGTGAGTGTGTTGGTCGGGCTGAGCATTACGCTGCTGATGCGCAGCCAGCTTGGTGGTAGTGGCCCCAAACCGGTTTCGGCCGCCAGCCTGCAGGGTGATGAACGATGATAAAAATACAAAACGGGCCCATAGACTTTTTTCAAAAAGCCGCGACTCTTATACTGCTATCCGTTTCTGTGTTGTTGGCCGGGTGCTCGCAAGAGCAAGACCCCGGTGGTTTTGCCGGCTTGGCGCAGGCCGTCGGCAGCGGTCAGAGTGAGGCCTTCTTGCAGCCAGGGCCGGGGGATCGGTTACGTTTTCCCGATGACTGGGGTCAGCATCCGCAACACCGTATTGAATGGTGGTATTTAACGGCCAATCTCAAAACCGCAGACGGCGAGCCGGTGGGTGTGCAGTGGACCCAGTTTCGCCAGGCTATCGAATCTCGCACTGCGGCAACGATGCCGCCGGTCGCAGAGCAGTGGCCGTTGCAGGCAGCCTGGATGGCCCACGCGGCGGTCAGTCTTGAAGGTGAACACCGGTTTGCCGAAAAATTCGCCCGCGGCGACATTGGCCAGGCCGGAGCTGTGGCAAGCCCGCTAGATGTCTGGCTTGATGACTGGGAGCTGACCCAGCAGCCTGACGGCGCCTTGCGCCTGCAGGTAAATACGCCCGAGTGGGGTTATGATCTGCTATTGCGAATTCAGGGCGAGCCGGTTGCCCATGGCAATCAGGGCTTTAGTGCAAAGTCTGCAAGCGGCGAGGGCTCAATGTATTTCAGCCTGGTCGATATCGCCATCAGCGGTGAGCTGACCCGCAAGGGCGAAACCCAAACGGTGACTGGCAGGGGATGGTTTGATCGGGAGTGGAGCAGCCAGTTTCTGAAAACCGGGCAGCAGGGCTGGGATTGGTTTGCTCTGCACCTGGATTCTGGCGATAAGGTGATGGCGTTTCAGTTACGGCAGCAGGACGGTGGGTTTCTGTCAGGCACCTGGATTCCGGAGTCCGGCGAGCCGGTGGCACTGTCACCGGAAGCGCTCAGCCTGACACCGTTGGGCTTCAGCGGTGCTACGCCTAATCTTTGGCGCCTGCAGATACCGCAGTATCAAGTAGATGTCAACGTAGCAGCGCCTGCGGGTAGCTACATGAACAACGGGCTCTACCCCTATTGGGAGAGCCCGGTAAACGTGTCTGGCAGCCACAGTGGTGAGGGCTATATGGAATTGACCGGGTACCGCGGTTCACCGTGATGGGTGGTGGTTACCAGGTAATGCTTTCTACCGGAACCGGCCCGGATTGCATGTCGATCACCGCATCCTGGCCCGGTAGCTGGCCGTCGATGATGTCGCGCAGTTGAATTTCTTGTTCTTCCAGGGGGTCAGACAGGTCAATAATAATCTCAACACGACGGTTTTTTGCCCTGTTCTCGGCCGAATCGTTATCTACCCGCGCCGCAGTATCCGCGAGGCCTTTTACCGCCAGCCGGTTGGGTTCGACGGCTCCGCTGGCCAGCAATGCGTTGGCCACTGAGGCGGCGCGGGCGGCAGACAAGTCCCAGTTACTGTAAAATCGGTCGGTGCGGATGGGTACATCGTCGGTGTGGCCTTCTACCGTCAATTCGCCGGGGATACTGGCCAGTACTTCGGCCATTTCCAGCAGCAAGCTCTCGAACTCCCTGGTGAGCTTCGCCGATCCAGACGGAAACGAGCCTTTTTCTTCCACTCGAATCACAATACGATACTGTTCTTGGGTCACGTTGATGCGGCCGTCGCTGAGCGCGGGTTCCAGAACCTTGCGCAGCTGTTCCAGCTGCTCCTGGATTTTTTCCTGCCTTTCAGCTTCGGCAGTGCTGTCGACGGCGCCTCGCAGGGTATCCACTTTCGGTTTCTGATCGGTGGTAGTTTGCTTTATTTCATTGATTACGGTCGGCTCTGCCGGAGCCGACGAAAAGTTGTCAAATATTATGCTGGTGCCCATAGGCATTTCCACGGCGGGCACATCGCGCTGAACACCGAAGGCTGCGGACAGTTCGCCGGCAATCTGTTTGAATTTCTGCGCGTCGATTTCAGAAAACGACAGTAACAGCACAAAAAAGCACATCAACAGCGACATCAGGTCGGCAAACGTCATAACCCACGCCGGGATGCCGGGTTTCTCTTCTTCCGGGAAGTCTTCCATCGGTTAACTGTCTGCCGTGGCCGTGGGGGCCTCTTCAGGTGCTTTGTCGCGCTCTTTGGGCGACAAATAGCTGGACAGCATTTGCTCGATAATTCGGGGGTTAATGCCTTCCTGAATAGCGCCTAGAGCATCTATATAGAGCGACTGCATGCGAGCTTCTTGGGTCATTCGCAATGACAGCTTGTCAGCAATAGGTGATGCAATCATGGTCGCTAACATGGCACCGTACAGCGTGGTTAAAAGCGCCACCGCCATGGCAGGGCCAATGGATTTCGGGTCTTCCATGTTGGACAGCATCTGTACCAGGCCAATCAGCGTGCCGATCATGCCCATGGCCGGGCCCACATCTGCGAAGGCGGTGAATACCTTGGCGCCGGAGCGGTTGTGGTCCAAAGTCGTCAGTTGCTCTTTACTGAGCAGCTGTTTGATGGTGGCACCGTCCTGGCCGTCGACCAACATCTGAATGCCTTTACCAAGAAACGGCGAGCTTACCTCGCGCCCCTCCAAACCCAGCACGCCCTGGCGCCGCGCCACATTAGCAATATCTACCAGCTCGTCGATGGCTGCGCGGGTTTCCGGAAGTTTGAACTTGAAGGCGCGGATCGCTGCTTTAAATGCGCCCAGAAACTGCTGAAAACTGAATTTGGCCAAAACCACGAAAAGACTGCCGCCAATAACAATCAGCAGCGATGAGCCATTTAGAAACACGTCCGGTGACACGCCTAAAATAACTGCCGAGACGATCAATATCATCGCGCCCGCCAAGCCAATCAGAGTGGCAAAATCCACAGTAACTCCAGAATACTCAAGTTGTTGTTATAGAAAGAGCCGGTGTTACCGACCGTTTTTACGCGGGCCTTTTCAGTTTGTTTCTTGCAGTTCTTTCCACGCTGCATAACGGTGCAGGTCTGACTCCACCAGTTTCAGGCACAAGGCAACCACGCCTACATCATCCACAAAGCCGATGGATAGAATAAGGTCTGGAATCAGGTCCAGTGGGTTCAGCACATAAATCAATGCGCCAACAATGGCGGCGATACTTTTCCACGGTATGCTGCGATAACGCCCATTATAGTAGTCTCGCACCAACGAAAACATTAGTTTTATGTCTGTTGTGAACCGGTCGAGCTTACCACTGTTTTTAACCTTTTCCTCTACCGCTTGCTGCTTTTCTAACAGGCGTTGAATATCGGCTTGTTTGACTTTGTCAGACTCCGATTCCAGTTGCCTGCGAGCGGTGCGTTCAGTGATAAATGCCATAGCGTGTTCCGGTTGAAGGCCGATGGGTCAGGACAGCGGCCAGTCCGCCGCATCAACAGTATGCAGCCCCACGGGCTGCTCGGCGTGGCCGTTCCAGCGGTCAACAAAAGTACCGTTGGGGTCGTATTGCTGTGCCTGCTTGGCCAGATTAAAACGGCGCAAGCCGCGGGGATCGGCGCCCACGCCGGCCAAATACTGCCAGTTCCCGTAATTGCTGGCTACATCATAATCGATCAATTGCTGTTCAAACCAGGCTGCGCCATAGCGCCAGTCCAGTTCTAGCTCATTAATAAAACAGCTGGCGACCAGTTGGCGGCTGCGGTTGCTGATATAACCGGTCTCCCGCAGTTGGTTCATGGCTGCGTTTACCAGCGGATAAGAAGTGTTGCCTTCGCACCAGGCTTTGAAGCGGTGGCCATAAAAAGTCACAGACCTGCGCTTGCCCTGAACACCGTCACGGCGGAATAACTCAGACCCGTGTCGTAAGGCGTACCAGTAAAAATATTCGCGCCAAAGAACTTCAAACCAGAGCCAGTAGGTAGATTCGTTGCTGGTGTGTTGCTGCTCATAAAGGCTGATGCTGTCTGCGACTTCGCGCGCTGACAGGCAGCCATGGGCAAGCCAGGGCGACAACTTGGAGGATGAATTCCAGTCGTCCAGCGCGTTGCGGGTTTCTTTGTAGGTGTCGATCGCGTGAGTGCCGGCTAAAAAATCCCGCAAGCGTGCAAGGCCGGCTTGCTCGCCGCCGCTGAACGCTGATGGCTGTTTCGGTTCCTTAATGGCAGGGCATTCACCGCGGTTATCGTCTGGCAAACCGGGCGCTGGAGGCAGCATTTTTACCGTTGGGATGCGCAACCTTGCTGGTCCCCGGTCACCTTTTTTCTCAATCAGTTTGCGAAACTGGGAAAAGGTTGCCGGCAAATCCTGCAAGGGCATCGGCAACAGGCTTTCAGTAAACAGACCGAGGGTTTCATATTGTGTGAACGCAATTTTCGGAAGTTTGTTATGAAGAGTTTGCCACTGCACGGCTTCACGGGTACCGGGCTGGCGTGAGCGTACAATTCGGCTAATGGCGTGGCTGTGGGTTAGCGCAGGAATCACGGCTTCCGGATCGCCCCAAGCAATGTGCAGGCGCTGGCCCAAGCTGCGCAGGCTGCGTTCTAGCCCAATAAGGCTTTGCCATAAAAAACGCCAACGGTGGTGGCCCATAGTTTTGCACTGTAACGGCCCGGGTTTGAACCATCGTGGTTCCACAACGTAGACGCACAGCAGCATGTCCGACTTGGACGCAGCCAGCAAGGCGGCGTTGTCGTGTAAGCGAAGATCTCTGGTAAACCAGTAAAGCGTGCGCAACGTCGATTCCTCATTAAGCTCCGTGTGGTTATAACACTACGCTTCCACGGGTTAAAAGGATTATCAATAACGCTTCTG
This sequence comes from Marinobacter sp., assembly GCA_036960525.1. GTDB lineage: Bacteria > Pseudomonadota > Gammaproteobacteria > Pseudomonadales > Oleiphilaceae > Marinobacter. The sequence goes on along the minus strand of JBALXR010000004.1, from coordinate 54,206 downwards.
TGAGGGTTCGTTCAAGTCTGAAGGTACCATTCCGGATGTGAACCAAAAGGTCTTGGACGTGATGAGGGTATTGCCAGGCGCCAACAGGGTCGACGCCCGGAACTTCACCAGCTCGGAAGCGGGTTTACAGTTCTTGAGCCGTAGGACGCAAGATGATTTCGTTGATATCTACGTCATGGGGTTGCTCAATGGCGTAAACAATAGCGCGGGCAACCGAATCGGCACTGATCGCGACCTTGTAAAGTTCCTCAGCCGCTTTTGCCGCATCGGGATCAGTAATGGTGCTGGTCAGCTCGGTGGCTACTGCACCCGGTGAAATGTTGGTGCTGCGAATTTCGTCACCGGCTTCCAGGCGCAAGCCTTCAGATAGGGCTCTGACTGCGTATTTAGTTGCGCAGTAAACCGCACCACCCGGGAATACTTTGTGCCCGGCTACCGAGGACAAGTTGATCACGTGTCCGCTGTGTTGCTCGCGCATGGTGGGCAGCACGGCCGCAATACCATACAAAACGCCCTTGATATTGACGTCGATCATCTGTTCCCACTCGTCTACCTTCAGAGCGTCCAGCGGCGCCAAGGGCATAAGGCCAGCGTTGTTGATCAGGACATCAATACGGCCAAATTTCTTTTTGGTTGCTGCAGCCAGACTTTCGACCTGTTTGCGATCGGTAACATCGGTGACCTGCCACAAGACTTCTGTACCTTTTGCTTCCAGCTCTTCGGCCAAAGACTTCAGACGGTCTTCCCTGCGGGCTGCCAGTACCAGTTTGGCACCACGGTCGGCCAGGTGGCGGGCGGTAGACTCGCCCAAACCGCTGCTGGCGCCTGTGATGATGACAATCTTGCCATTAATCGGATCGTTAGTGTTGCTCATAATTTTTCTCCTGTTCTGATCAGAAAATTCTGATCAGGCACTGATATCGAGTTCTTGCAGTGTTGGGTAATCGGTATAGCCGTGTTCACTGCCACCGTAGAAAGTGCTGTCATCCCACTCGTTGAGCGGTGCGTTCTGGCGGAACCGCTCGGGCAGGTCCGGGTTGGCAATAAACGGCCGGCCGAAGGTGACCAGGTCGCAACGGCCTTCGCTAATGCGCGTGCGGGCTTCTTCAGCTGTATAGGCGCCGTTGGCGATGTAAGTGCCTTTGTACACAGCTCGAATTGCGTCGATGATGTCTTCCGGGCGACCGCTGGCGTGATTACCCTGAAACGAGTCTTCTACCACCTCAAGATAAGCGATCCCCAAGTCGTTCAGGTGTTTGGCAAAGGCCGTAAAGGTTTCGATGGGGTTGTCATCGTGCATGCCGTTAAAGCTGCCGGTCGGGCCGACACGAACGCCCACTTTGTCTTTGCCCCACACATTGATGACGGCTTCAATTACCATTAGCGGCAGGCGCAGGCGATTTTCTAAAGAGCCACCATATTCGTCGGTACGGTGGTTGCTGCCGCTCTTTATGAACTGCTCCAACAGGTAGCCATTAGCAGCGTGAACCTCAACACCATCAAATCCTGCCTTTTGTGCGTTCAGGGCGCCCTGGCGGTACTGTTCGACAATACCGGCCATCTCGTGGGTTTCCAGAGCCCGGGGCTCGAGCACATCCACCATGCCAGAATCGGCACTGATATAGGTTTTGGCGCCTTCCGGTTTGATAGCGGAAGGTGCGACCGGTAGCTCGCCATCCGGCTGCAGTTCGGGGCGGGAGATGCGACCCACATGCCACAGCTGCATGTGGATACGGCCACCGGCAAGATGCACGGCGTCAGTGATCTTTTTCCAGCCATCAACTTGTTCCGGGGAATGAATACCCGGCGTGAAAGCGTAACCCTTGCCCTGGGGTGATACCTGAGTGGCTTCACTCAGAATCAGCCCGGCACTGGCCCGCTGCTCGTAATAATGCACGTTCATGGCGTTCGGAACATCGCCCGGTTGGCTTGAGCGTGAACGGGTTAGTGGTGACATCAAAACCCGATTGGGCAGTGTCAGGTCACCCATCGTCAAGGGCTGAAATAACGGGTCATTCGGTTTTTGGTTGCTCATAAAATATACTCTTGTCAGGTTAACTAATATTGATTAGACCAGTCTACTAGAGGGCGTCCTAAAAAAATTAGACAACGCCGAGGCACTGGGTGAAAAATACGCGGACAAACCGTTCCATCGGCTTTGTCGATTTCACAACTTTGGATCTCAGGATCGCGCCTTCCCAGCCAGACAGTAATACGCTGGCAGCATCAGAAGGATCAATACCCACATCAATATCGCCGGCAGATTGCGCTTCGGCAATGCAGCGTTCAAAACGCTTTTCCCAAGCACAGAACACCTTGTCCAGTCGAACACGGAATATCTCGTCTTGTCCGGCAAGCTCCTGTCCCAGATTGCCAATAAGGCAACCACGGGTGCAGTCGCAATTCGTCATGTTATCAAAGCCGGTATCAAAGTAGGCCCGCAGGCGGTCAACGCAGGAACGACTACTGTCATTAAGAATCTGGTTCAACTTTTCATCGTATTCCTCGGCGAAGGTGTCAATGATCGCAAGGCCGAAGTCATTTTTACTGCTAAAGTAGTGATAGAACGATCCTTTCGGTACGCCAGCAACCGTCAGGATGCCGTTGATGCCGGTCGCACCAAAGCCCTTAGTGCCGATAAGGTCAGCGCCGGTTTGAATAATAAGATTGCGTGTGTCGTTCGTCGTCATGGCATCCATACTAGACCGGTCGTCTAGAATACGTCAAACTCTCGATATGCGGAATAACCGTAACGGTCTGCTTTCAACTCTCTAATGTTAACTCTGCCTGCAAGGAGATGTCCTGTGATTAAATCCCGTGCCGCCGTGGCTTTTGCCGCCAATCAGCCGCTGGAAATTGTAGAAGTGGATGTTGCACCGCCCCAGGAAGGCGAAGTTCTGGTGCGTATTGTGGCCACCGGTGTTTGCCATACCGACGCCTACACCCTGTCGGGCGCTGATCCTGAAGGCTTGTTCCCGACCATTCTGGGCCACGAAGGCGGCGGCATTGTTGAAGCCGTGGGTCCGGGTGTGAAAAATCTGGCAGTGGGTGACCATGTTATCCCGCTGTACACCGCCGAATGCGGAGAGTGCAAATTCTGTACCTCTGGCAAGACCAACCTGTGTGGCGCTGTGCGCGCAACCCAAGGCAAAGGCGTGATGCCAGATGGCACCTCGCGCTTCAGCTACAAGGGCGAGCCTATTTACCACTATATGGGCTGCTCAACCTTCTCTGAATACACCGTACTGCCGGAAATTTCACTGGCCAAAATCCCCAAAGAAGCACCGTTGGAAAAAGTGTGCCTGCTGGGTTGCGGCGTAACCACCGGCATTGGTGCCGTACTGAACACCGCCAAGGTAGAAGAAGGGGCCACGGTCGCAATCTTCGGATTGGGTGGCATTGGCCTGGCTGCGATTATCGGCGCCAAAATGGCCAAAGCCGGTCGCATTATTGCTGTTGACATCAACCCCGGAAAATTCGACATCGCCAGGCAGTTGGGTGCTACCGATGTGGTGAACCCGAAAGATCACGACAAGCCAATTCAGGAAGTGATCATCGAAATGACCGACGGTGGCGTGGACTACTCCTTCGAATGCGTAGGCAACGTTCAGCTGATGCGCGCAGCGCTGGAGTGCTGCCATAAGGGCTGGGGTGAATCCATTATCATCGGCGTGGCCGGTGCAGGACAGGAAATCAGCACCCGTCCGTTCCAGCTGGTGACCGGTCGAGTCTGGAAAGGCTCTGCTTTTGGTGGTGTAAAAGGCCGTACCGAGTTGCCGGGCTACGTGGCAAAGGCCGAGAGTGGTGACATTCCACTGGACGTGTTTATTACCCATAACATGCCGCTGGAAGACATCAACAAAGCGTTTGATCTGATGCATGAAGGCAAGAGCATTCGGACGGTGATTCACTTTTAAGTTCATGCAAGGTGAGTCGCAAGATTAGGGACAGATTTTAAATCTGTCCCTAAGGCCATGGAGCAAGATAGGGGACAGACTTTAAGTCTGTCCCCGGTCAAGTCTGTCTTCGGTCATCGGTCGGTCAGTTTGATTTCGATGCGTCGATTTGCCTGTAAGGCGTCGGGCGTGGTTCCATCAGCAACCGGAAAAAACTCACCAAAACCTGCCGCAACCATGCGGTTTTGCGGCACGTCCTGATCGGCCAGGTAGCGCACCACCGCCACAGCACGAGCGGTTGAAAGCTCCCAATTCGAGGGAAACTGCGGTGTATTGATGGGAATCCGGTCGGTATGCCCATCAATTCGCAGAATCCACTCTAGGTCTGCGGGGATGGTTTCAACCACATCCAGCAGCACTCCGGCGAGCTTGTCGAGTTCGCGTTTGCCTTCTTCCCCAAGAAGAGCTGAACCGGAAGCGAACAGCAACTCGGATGGCAGCAGGAAGCGATCGCCGACTATGCGGATGTTTTCATTGGCGGCCAGAATGTTTCTCAATCGGGCAAAAAACTCAGACTGATACTGCTCCAGCTGGTTGATCCGCTCCGCCAGCAGTGTGTTCAGGCGTCGGCTGACACTTTCCAGCTCGTCTTCCTTATCCACGGTCATTTCTTTTTGCAGTCTAAGCGCAGCGGTTATCTGTCGCAGTTGGTTTTGAAGCGACGCAATCTGATTGGACAGCCGCATGATCATGGCCTGCTGGCTGTTGGAAAGCTCATCCTTGTTTTCCAGCTTCTGGTTCATGTCCGCCAGATTTTCAGCCCGGGCTTCGGCGTCGGCGGTCTGCCGCATTAACTGGTCGCGGGAGGCCTCCAGCCGTTGCTGCAGGTCTTCGTTCTCGATCAGGCTATCGCTAAAGTTGTTTTGAACGATGAGCATTTGCTGCTCCAGAGCGGCCGTTGTGTCCTGTTCCAGGCCCAATAGCTGGGAAAGTTCGCTTAGCCGCAGATTGAGCCGGGCCAGTTCGGAATTACGGTCAGACAGTGTCTGCGACAGGAACAGCTGGCTTACCACGTAAACCAGCAACATGAATATCACCAGCATCAGTAGGGCTGAAAGGGCGTCTACATACCCTGGCCAGACGTTGGTGGTGCTTCGGCTGCGGCGTCTGGACCCAATCATGGCTGGCGATCATTGCTGGTAAACGGGTCTAACAGGTTGGTAACGCCGGTCAGCCATTCTTCCAGCCCGTCATAGAAGCGGTTTTGGGCATGGCCGGCCTGGATATCAAGAAAACCGAGTATCAGCGAACCCCCAAGACCAAACAGCGAAGAGCTGAATGCGGTGCCCATGCCCTGCAAGGGCGTTAGCAGCCCGGCCTGGAGGTCTGCAAATACCTTGCTGAAATCACCCTGACCCATGTCCAGGTTGGTAATCACCGCACCTACTGCATTGATGGTGCCCAGCAAGCCCCAGAAGGTGCCAAGAAGCCCTAAAAAAACCAACAGGTTGATAAAATAGCGGGTGATCTCGCGCTGCTCATCCATGCGGGAGTAAATGCCATCCAGAACCGTGCGGAGTGACATGGTAGAGAGCGTAAAACGGTCACGCTTGGAATCTTCGCCTAGCTGCCTGGCCAGTGGTTTGAGTAGGCGGGGTTCTTCCAGCACTGACAGGCCTGATTGGCCGGTGCGGAACTGGGAAATCCAGCGTAGCTCGGGAAACAATACGAACACCTGGCGATAGGTGAGCCCGATGCCAACAATAAGTACGAAGACAATCAACAGGTTAAAAACCCAGTTGGCCATGAAGGCGGTGATCAGCGGTTGGTGAATCAATACGCCGACGACGGCAACAATTGCCAGAAAAAACGTCATCCAGAATAGGGTATGTTTTGGATTACTCATGAAAAATGTCAGCCTGTTGAGATTTTCGTCAAAACGTTAGCACAGACTGGCGGATGTTGATGCTTAATTGGTGGGAAATTATGGGAGTGAGGAGCCCCGGCGAGGCAATCTGCCTGGCCAGGGTGGGCATTACGAGTTTTAGCCTTCGAGCAGAGTTTGTACCACTGCTTTGGCTGCGCCTTCGGAGGAGGCCGGGTTCTGGCCGGTGATCAGTTTGCCGTCAACCACCACATAAGGTGCCCAGTCTTCGCCACAGCTGTAATCGCCGGCGTTTTCCTGCAGCATGTCTTCCACCAGGAAAGGCACCAGCTTGGTCAGCTGAACCGCTTCTTCCTCGGCATTGGAAAAGCCGGTGACTTTGCGGCCGCCGACGATATTCTGGTTGGGTTTTACTTCTACGTTTTTGAACACAGCAGGCGCATGGCAAACTGCACTGATGACTTTATCCTGTTCGTAGGCGCGCTTTATCAGAGCTATTGAATGCTTGTCGTTGGCCAAATCCCAAAGAGGGCCATGGCCTCCTGGGTAGAAGATGGCGTCGTAATCGTTCATGTCCACGTCGGCAAGTTTGCGGGTGCTGGCCAGGGACTCTTTGCCGTGTGCATCTTCGGAAAAACGTTTTGTGCTGTCAGTTAATGCGCCTTCGGCTTCGCTGGCCGGGTCGACTGGCGGCTTGCCGCCTTTGGGTGAGGCAATGGTGATGTGAGCTCCGGCGTCTTTGAATACGTAATAAGGCGCAGTGAACTCTTCCAGCCAGAAACCGGTTTTTTTGCCGGTGTCGCCGAGTTGATCGTGAGACGTCAAAACCATCAGGATATTCATAAACATCCGCCCTTTTTAAGCAATAAGTGAGTTACGGTGTGTTGTCCGTACAATGATAGCTTGTGCCATAACGGCGAAAATTCAACCTGAGAGAGTTTTGACCATGACGCCGGATTCCAATGACCTGTGGTTTTTACCCCTTGGTGGCACCGGCGAGATTGGCATGAACCTGAATCTTTACGGCCACGATGGCCGTTGGCTAATGGTGGACTGCGGTGTGACCTTCCCAAAACCGGGTCGTTTGGCGGCAGACGGCAGCATGCACCATCATGGCGAACCGCCGGTACAAATGGCAGACCCCGCTTTTATAGCCGATCGCCGCGAAATGCTCTGTGGCCTGGTGATTACCCACGCTCACGAAGATCACGTGGGTGCAGTGCCTTACCTTTGGCCATTGTTGCAGTGCCCGATTTACACCAACCGTTTTACCGCAGAAATTTTGCGCCGCAAACTGGCCGAGTTCGACATGCTGCACCGGGTTCCCATTGTGGTGATGGAAACCAATGACCGGCGTCAAATCGGGCCTTTCAACGTGCAATGGCTGGCGTTGACCCATTCCATACCCGATCCCAACGCGCTGATGATCCGTACCCCGGTGGGCAATATTTTCCACAGCGGCGACTGGAAGCTGGACGATCAACCGCTGATTGGCCATGGCTATAGCAAACAGACATTTACGGACTTGGCGATCGAGGGCGTAGCCGCCATGGTGTGTGATTCCACCAACGCTACGGTCAAAGGCCATTCTGTGTCTGAGGGCGCCCTGCACAAAGGCCTTTTAAAAGCGGTGAAAAGCGCCGAGGGCCGTGTGGTTGTGGCGTGCTTTGGCAGCAACATCGCCCGCCTGCACACTTTGGCAGCCGTTGCCCGCCAAACCGGGCGCTACATGGGATTGCTTGGCCGTTCGCTGGTGAACATGAGTTCGGCGGCCAAAGCCGCAGGCCTGTGGCACAGTGCCGACGAGTTAATTAATCCTGCCCACCTGGGCTATTTGCCGCCGCACGAAGTATTAGTCGTAGCGACGGGCAGCCAGGGCGAGCCGCACACTGCCTTGCGCCGCCTTGCCAATGGCAGTCACCCCGATGTTGAACTGGAAGCGGGTGACACGGTTATTTTCAGCGCCCGCGCTATTCCTGGCAACGAAGAGCTGATCGCGGCATTGATCGGCCAACTGCAGGGAATGGGGGTTAAGGTGATTACCGCCGAGCAGTGCGATTTGCCGATACACGCCTCTGGCCACCCTGCGCAGGAGGAACTTGAGGCGATGTATCGCTGGGTTCAGCCCGCCGTTGCTATTCCGGTGCACGGGGAAGAGGAACACATGGCGGTGCACGCACGGCTGGCAAAGCAAACCGGGGTGCCCAAAACTCTGGTAGGTCGCAACGGAGATCTGTTCATGATTCGCCCGGTGCCAGGCATGCGCCGTCAAATTACCGAAACAGGGCGTCTTGGTTGGCTTAAACAGGCGCTGGTGCGAGTGGTTTAAAAAGTACGGTGATCAGGCTGATGCCGATAATAGCGAGCACCACCGACGGCCCGGTGGGCCAGTCGTTCAGAGCCGAACACAGCAGCCCGGTGCCGAAGCCACCCCAGCAAGCCAGCAAGCCAGCACCGCTAGTGCAAATACCGGTAGAAACAGTCGTCGTTGAAATGCGCCATGTGGGTACGCAGTCCATGCCAGTGTTAGCAACAGGCTAGCCAGAATGGGAACGCCCAACCAAGCCCAGTCACTCATGGCTCTGTGCTATGGTTTTTGGCTCACGCTGGTGTGCCAGTAACGTGTCCACAATGCTCTGAATGAGTATGTTCAGAATCCGGTTCAGATGTGCAGCAACACCGGCAACCAACCTGCTTCAAGCTCGGCACCGGTGCACAGCACCAGGTCTGCGTTGCGAGCCGCGGCAATCAACCCTGGTCTTGCCTCTATGTAGTGTGGGTCTTGAAACGCCGTGGTTGCAGAGGTAATGCGTGCGTCTGGCACCAGCGTACTTGCTAGCGCTGCCCATTCTGGTTCGCAGGCAAAAATGTTGATGACTGATCGGGCCGGCATGGATGTCAGCCCGATCAGTGCCAATAGCCGCGCACCGTCGTCAAAATAGTGGGAGCCCAGCATGGCGCGATAAGCTGCCGGGCGCTCGACGAAGCTGTCTTGGTGTAGGTGCTGGCTGTTCAAATAACCCACATGCGATAAAAAGCGCCCAGCTTTCAGTCCCAGGTTCAGCTGCAAACCCGAGGTTTGCAGAAACGCCTCTTCGAGTCTTAGCTCCGTTTCACCATCATGCTCTTCAACAATGGCTGTTACCCGCCCCTTGAACAAGTCATCGATGGGAGCGGCCAGTGACAGTTCTGTATGGCCTAGTCCAAAGCCCTTGCCTCGATTGGAAAGCGCCGTGTCCTGTTGTTTGTAAAAGCCGTCGAGCACTGCGCTTATGTCGGTGTTGAGGGGGTCGGTTTGGGTGGTCGCGGTGTAAAAGCCTGCTAACAGGGAAATGCTAAATACCAAAGGCTTGGAATGCATGACTGCCTCCAGGAATTATGATTGGGAGAATGATAGCTGTGTCGATTCGAGCGCTAGTAATGAAATGTTATATCATAATATTAATAAACAGTGATTCACTCGGGGTATTGCGAGTGGTTGAAATCATAGAACAATTGATTGTGATAGGGCCGGTGGACTTTTGCTTGATATACTGCAGCACGCAGCTATGAGAGGGCTATAATGAAAACCATACGATTGTGGGACTTACCCACCCGGCTGTTTCACTGGCTGCTGGTGCTTGCTGTGACGGGTTCGTTGGTCAGCGTTAATCTTGGAGGAACATGGATGCTCTGGCACGAGCGCTTTGGTCTGACGATTATCGGGCTGCTCAGTTTTCGCCTGGTTTGGGGGTTGGTGGGGTCCACCTACGCGCGTTTTTACCAGTTTGTTCGCGGCCCCCGCGCCGTGATGGCGTATCTGAAAGGGCAGTGGGAAGGAGAACGCGTGGGGCACAACCCTTTAGGTGCTCTTTCGGTTTTGGCTATTCTGGGGTTGTTCGGTTTTCAGGCTGTGACGGGTTTGTTTGCAACAGATGCGATTGCTTTTAACGGGCCGCTTTATCGCGCCGTATCTTCAAGCTGGAGCGACACGATTACATCGTGGCACAAATTGTCCGAATGGTTTATTTACGGCCTGATTGGCCTGCACATTGCCTCGGTGCTTTTCTACACGTTGGTAAAAAAGAATAACTTGATTACCCCGATGGTGACCGGGCGCAAAACCGTCAGCCAGAAGTCAGTCGTTGGCTACAAAGGCGGAGGGTTGCTGGTGCTGGTGATTGCTTTGGCGGTTGCCGCATTAGCCGTATGGGTGGCTAATGGTGCGCTATTGCCACCTCCGCCACCACCACCGCCGGATTTGGGGTGGTAGGCAGCGCAGGTGCCAAACAAGCGCTAAGGCCGGGTATTATTCGGCGCGGAATTCGTCGTGACAGGCTTTGCAGGTTTTGCCCACTTCGCTGAATTGGGCAGCCAGAGCGGCTTTATCGCCGGTGGCTGCTACTTCTTGCAGTTTGGTGGACTCTTTAGCGAAGGCGAGGGCGACTTCTCGGGCGCGATCCGGCTTTTCAAAAAATACGGGTTTCAATTCGGTATTTTTGTTCTGATCCATGGCAGTACCGGGTCCGAACAACGCGCCCAAGCCTGAATTAGCCACAGACGCGATGGCGTTGGCGGCGGCAATCATTTGCTGCTGATTGTAAGCAACCTCGCCCTTAACGGCCTGAGCCTTGATTTTCCCCATATTCCAGGATGCAAAGGTAAAAGCGCCCTGGCGGGTCTCTATCTGTTTTTTTACGCTCATCTCAGCCAATGCCGGTGTCGCAATGGCTGCGCTGAGCGCAGCTGCCAAGAAAAATCCTGATGCACGCATGATGTTCACTCTCTCGTTGGAACCAATGCCGGCTTGCAGGGCGTTTATGGGCGCTCGCAGTCTGGCTGTTCGCTTGCTATCTGGCTAGACTACCCCCAAACCCTGCAAGCCGTAAAAATACTCAGTCACACAAGGCGCGAACCATGGCGATATGGACTCGAACTCCGACCAAAGAAGATCTGCTCAAGAGCTGTCAGAACACCGCTGTCAGTCACATGGGCATCGAGTTTCTGGAAGTAGGTGACGATTTTATTAAGGGGCGCATGCCCGTTGACGAGCGCACTGTTCAGCCATTTGGCGTTCTGCACGGCGGTGCATCGGTTCTGCTGGCCGAAACTTTGGGCAGTATGGCTGCCAACCACTGCCTGCGCGATCAGGGCACTGTGGCTGTGGGCCTTGAAATCAATGCGAATCATCTTCGGCCCGTCACCAACGGCTGGGTTTACGGCACGGCGACAGCGATTCATATTGGTAGCACTACCCAGGTATGGGACATAGTAATTGAAAACGACGGAGGTAAAAAAACCTGCGTTTCTCGCCTGACTATGGCCATCACCAAGGCTCGTTAGTGTCACGTCTGGCTCATTTGTGCAATTGCCTGTGAACGACTGTTAATCGAAGCCTGGCAGTTCCGGCTTGGCTTGAGGTTTGCCCGCCGCCTGCCAGGCTTCAAAGCCGCCTGCAATAATCTGCACGTGCATATAGCCCATGTCTTTCAATGCTTTGGCAGCTAACGCCGAGCGCCCAGAATTCTTGCAATAAAGCACTATATTCAGGCCGCGATTTTCCAGGGCGGGATCGTTGCTGAATTTGAACTCTAGCAAACCGCGTGAAATATTCACGGCTTGGGGAATGTGGCTTTGATGGTATTCCTCTCCGTCGCGGACATCAATCAGCAGATCGGCTTTTTGTATGGCCTCATCGGCCTCGGTCAGCGCTGTTTCCGATACGTGCAATTTAGCGTCGGCCACCAGATCATGAACGGTTTTCATAGCAAGTCCTCGTTTTTATATAAAGTTATTCTAAAATTGAATAAGCCGGCATCGTGCCACTTTTAACCTTTAACTCAAAGTGCACCTGACTCTTTTTGCTGCGCTGGTTCCGAAAAATTTTTGGCCGTCACATAGTTGTTGCGGCCGGCGTGTTTGGCCTGGTACATAGCGTTATCCGCTTTTTGTAGCAGTTGCTCCGTAGTGACTGAATTATTTTTGGTAACCGCAATCCCAATGCTGGCGCCAACGCCCATTTCCTGATCATTGATGAGCAGTGGGTAACTCAGCGCCGTCAGAATTTTTTCGGCAATCATCTGGGCGTCTTCAGCTTGTTGCAGCTCGGGCAGCAGGATAATAAATTCGTCACCGCCCATGCGCACAACAGTGTCGGTATCACGAACACAATTGCGAAGCCTGCCGGCAACTTCCTTCAGTAGAGCGTCGCCTGCAGCGTGGCCGTGCACATCGTTTACCTGTTTGAAATGATCTAGGTCCAGAAACAGCAGAGCAATAAAGTGGTTGTAACGCCCGGCAAACGACAACGCCTGGGTTAGCCGGTCTTCCAGAACCCTGCGGTTAGGCAGCCCGGTAAGTGTGTCATGGAAAGCCAGTTGGTGGATTTCTTCTTGATATCGCTTAATGGTGGAGTAATCACGAAAGGATACCACCACTCCTTCTTCGCCGGTGTTGCCGCTTAGCGGCGCTGCGTTCAGGTCAACCGGGATATTCTGGCCGTTTTTATGTCGAAAAACCTGATGCTTGTCGCGAAATACGTCGCCGCTGTCCAAAACGCTCAGTATCGGGCAGCATTCGAGCTGATCGGAATCTACACTGAATACTTCGTGGCATTTACACATAATCAGCTCATCCACGCTCCAGCCTAGAATGTGTCCTGCTTCGGGGTTCGCGTAGGTGATAACGCCGGAGCGGTTGATGACCAGCAAACCCTCGCCCAAGGCATTGGCGATACGGCGAAAACGCAGGGCCTGGCCGGCTATTTGCTGGCGCAGCATTCTGCGTTTGTGGCTTGATATCAGCAGTGCCAGCACCGCCGACAACAGAACAATCAGGCCTGCCAGGTAGGCGATCATGGTGGTTGGTCGGAAAAATATGGAAATCGAGGGCAGCTGGTTTGTGGGGATAAAAGAAACCGCTTTCCAATAGGCATCTTGAGTCAGTTCCTCATCTTCTTCCGGGTCCCATGGGCGCAGCTGTATATAGGTCAGCGGGTTGACAGTTTCAAAGATAAACAGGCCCTTGTTGCTAATCGTATGTCCACGGCGCGCGCTGCTGATTGTCTGCCAGGCTGTGGGGTGAAGTTTCTTGAACTCAGCGGGCAGTCCAAACATAAAACCCCATTGCGGAGTGTTGTCTGGCCCCGCAAGTACGTGGCCCGTACTGTTCACCAAAAAAGCGGCATGGCTGTAGGTTTTGGTACCAGCCAGAATGTCCAGTAAGGATTGGCCCCGCATATTAAGTACAAAAACCCCCTGGCGCTGACCCTGCTCGTCAAACACTCCGATCGCAAACCGCATAACCGGTCGAAAGGGCACCACCACAGCGCCATTTTCAATGTCCAGATCCAGGGCTGAAACGAAGATTTCTTCTTTTTCCAGCGCAAGGCTTTGCTTGACATAGTAGCGGTCGCCTTTGTATTGCAGCTCGCTTTCAGGTTTCACGACAATGCCTTTTGCAGTCCGATCTGCGCGCACCATTTCCTGGCCGCTGGTGCCAATAAAGCGGGCCTGCTGAAAAATGGGCTTGTTGGTCAAAATCGAGGATAGAAAGTCGGCCAGAATCTGTTTGTTTTGAACACTGGGGTTTTTACTGAAGGTTGTAACTGCGGGCATTTGAGAGCTGGTGCGCAGATTGTTAGAAACGGAAATGAAAGCGTGTTCCATTCTTACTGCAGACAGCTCTACTTTGGCTGATTCACTGCTGATTAACGCGGCTAGGTCGTTCTGGGCCTCCTGTTTTATCAAACCGTAAACAACCGCTGTAAACAGCACAGTGCAAGCCGTCAGGCTTATAAGGACCCGCGCCAGAGGCACTTTTTTCGGGTAAGCGTGGGCACTGACTGGCATAAAAAGTTCCCTTTTTAGACAGCAACGGGACAGCGTGGTTTTATTATTATGCTGCATAACCTTTATCTGCGATAGCGCAAACTGGGGCGGCTTTTCTAAAGCGTTATGGCAGGGCCTGACTATACTGAAAGGCAGGTATAAACCCTGTGGCTAAAGAGAACGACACTATGTCCAAACGAATTGTTATTTGCGCAGACGGTACCTGGAGCAGGCCAGAAGAAGACCTGCAGCGGGATTTCCCGACCAACGTTTTGCGGCTGGCCAGAGCGATAAGGCCAGTGGCCGCGGACGGCATTTCGCAGCAGGTGTTTTATGACTGGGGCATAGGTTCGTATCATAACGCACTGATTGGCGGAGTAACGGGCCAGGGTCTGCATAAAAACATTCTTGATGGCTATCGTTATCTGGTTCAAAACTACGCGCCGGGTGATGAGATTTACCTGTTCGGCTTTAGCCGCGGAGCCTATACAGTGCGAGCGCTGTGCGGGCTGATCAACAACTGCGGCATCCTCAAACGAGTAGATGCAGCGCGCATTCAGCAGGCGTTTGAGCACTACAAAAAGCCAGGAAAAGATTACGCTCCTGACGGTCTCAAGTCTTTGGCGTTTCGCTCAGCGCACAGCCACCCATCCCGGCAGGTCCGCTTTGTGGGTGTGTGGGATACGGTAGGAGCTTTGGGCGTGCCTTTTTCGCTGATGGGCCTGTTTGACAGTAAAGATGAATTTTACGACACCAAGCTGGGCAGTAACGTGAGCTTTGCCCGCCATGCACTGGCCATCGACGAGCGCCGGGAAGACTTTGAGCCTACGCTCTGGCTGCCACGCCCGGGGCTGGATTTGCAGCAGGTGTGGTTTGCCGGCTCCCACAGCGATATTGGCGGTGGCTACGCGCCAGACGATCAGGGTTTGCGTGCGGCTGACTTTCCGCTGGCGTGGATGTTAACAGAAGCAGAAGCCAGTGGCCTGGGGGTGGAAAGCCATTTGCCTGAAACGCTCAAGCCCGACGCCAGCGCCAAACTGCACAACTCGCGGCGCCACGTGTTCCGCCTCGCCCGGCCGTTGATTCGACCTGTGCAAGTGCCAGACATCGAAACCCGGCTTCATGAATCGGTTGGCGAACGCTGGCGTCTTGATCCGGATTATCGTCCGCCCAATCTGAAAATGGTTGGCTTTGCAGGCTGAGCGCTTTATCGTGCGACGGAAATTAACGTACTGTTATAAAGCAAGGATACTCCCTCGTGGGATTTTTAAACCGTCTCAGCATTCGCGCTCGTCTGCTTCTTGCCTCTTTGGTTCCCGTTTTGCTGACGGCGGCGATTGCCTTTATCACCTTTGAGGAGGTTCGTAGCAACGGCGAGGCTCAGCTGGAGCAATTGGGAGAGAGCCTGCTAGAGGCTCGCAAAGACGGTCTGAAAACGCTGGTAGAGGTAGTCAAGGCCGTAGCTTTGGAGTCTAAAAACAACCCTTTACTGAGTGAGCGTGAGGCCAAAGAGGTGGTTGCAAACCAGCTGCGCGCCATCCGTTTTGGCGACAATAACTATATTTACGCCTACGAGCGCACCGGCCCTGGCCAGTTTAGAAATCTTGCTTATGCCCCTGACCCAGGTAAAAAAGGTGTTGTGTCTAGCCCATCCACCATTGGCATTGTGGGGTCTCTGTTTGATGCGACCAATGGCGATGGTGACCTGTGCAAGCGCCTGCCCGCTGAGGGCAGCGATGAGCTGGCGGAACTGGGGCGCCGTTTCAACACTTTTGTGATCAAAATCCAGGACACTATCCGCCAGGTATCGGCCACCATCGATCAGGTGGCTTCAGCTGCGGAAGAGCTGAGCAGCGTGGCCAACGAAACCCGCGCATCGGTGCAGTTACATGGCTCCGAAAACAATCAGATTCGCGAGATGATTAACGGGTTCGTGACCGAATCCCGTGCCGCCGCCGAGCGTATGAACCAGTCGCGGGAGCGTTCGGCTGAAACCATCGAGCGCATCAGCCATGCTGCCCAGGCTTTGGCCACCATTGAAACCTCGGTTGGTCAGATACACGATCAGGTTACGCAGATTGCAACCGCATCCGAGCAACAAAGCCAGGTGGCTGAAGAGATTAATCAAAACGTGGTGCGTATTGTAGATGAGGCCCAGCAAAGCGATACTGGCGTTGGTCAGACCCACGAGGCCAGCCATGAACTGGCGCGTTTGAGCGAGTCTTTGCGACATTTGATCGGAAACTTCAAAGTTTAAACACAACAATAAGGTGACATAACAATGCGTAAACTGATCGTGGCCACTTTGGCCTTGGCCGCAACCCTGGCCACCGCCTCAGCATTGGCTGAGGAAACTTATAACCTGCGACTGGCGGAGACCTGGGGCCCCAACTCGCCCATATTGGGGGACACCACCAAGCACATGGCCGAAATGGCAGAAACCATGTCTGGCGGACGGCTGAAAATCCGCATCGATTCGTCCAATAAGCACAAAGCGCCTTTTGGCATTTTTGACCTGGTGCGCAACGGCCAATACGACATGGGCCATACGGCCTCTTATTACTATAAGGGCAGCATTCCTAACGCCATGTACTTCACCACCACGCCTTTTGGCATGATAGCGCCAGAGCAGTACGCCTGGTTCTATCACGGTGGCGGCATGGAGCTGGCACAGAAGGTCTATCAGCCTTTTGGCCTGCTGTCGTTTCCTGGTGGCAACACCGGCAACCAGATGGGTGGCTGGTTTCGTGAGGAAATCACCTCACTGGATGATCTGAAGGGCATCAAGATGCGCACCCCAGGGTTTGCTGGTGAAGTGATGTCAGAGCTTGGTGTTGCGGTAACCAACATTCCACCGGGCGAGCTTTATAGCGCCTTGGAACGTGGCACCATTGACGCCCTTGAATGGGTAGGCCCGGCTCTGGACCTGCAGATGGGCTTTCACCAGATTGCCAAATACTATTATTCCGGCTGGCAGGAACCCGGCGCCGAAACTCAGTTTCTGATTAACGAGAAAACCTGGAGCAAGCTGCCAGAAGACCTGCAGGAAATTCTGCGTGTGGCCATGCGCACTGCGGCCTATGACATGTACATTCAGAGCACCCATGAAAGCGGTGTGGCCTGGAGCCGTATGCAGCAGGATTACCCGGACGTCACTCACAAAACCTTCCCGCCGGAAGTTATTAGCGCTCTGCGCGATGTCACCGAAAGACTGTTGAAAGAGGCCAGCGACGCAGATCCGCTGGCAAAAGAAATCATCACGTCCCAGCAGGAATACCTGAAGCAGGTGCGCCAGTGGACTAATATTTCTGATAAGGCGTATCTGAACTCGGTTGTTAACGAATAAACAGGCGAAACACCAGGATTTGGCAGAGTCAAAAGCTGGTTAAAAAGAATGCAACTGCGGGCGTTGTGGATTATCCTCACGCCCCTTTTGTTTTTTGCGCTCACCTATGGTGGCACCGTTTCGATTTAGGCTGGTTTGATGGAAAAAACGTTACTTTCGCTGAGCACAATCAGCAAACAGTTCGACGGTAAAACCGTACTGGATTCACTCACGCTGGATATTTTTGACGGTGAGTTCATCACCCTGCTAGGCCCCTCCGGTTGCGGCAAAACCACACTGTTGAGAATGATGGCGGGTTTTGAGCTTCCCGATAACGGCACCGTTACCCTCGCCGGAGTTGACATTACCGACCAGCCTCCCGAGCAACGCCCCCTCAATACCGTATTCCAGAGTTACGCCCTTTTTCCTCATATGTCAGTGTATGACAACGTAGCCTATGGCTTGAAAATGGAAAAGCGCCCGAAGGCGGAAATTCGCGAGCGGGTGGAAGAAGTCCTGGCAATGGTGCAGCTGGAAGATTTCGTTAAGCGAAAGCCGCACCAGTTGTCTGGCGGCCAGCAGCAACGGGTAGCGATTGCTCGCGCGGTGGTGAAACGGCCAAAAATGTTGTTGCTGGACGAGCCTTTATCAGCACTGGATTATAAACTGCGCCGCACCATGCAGGTAGAACTCAAGCGCCTGCAGCGTGAGCTGGGTATTACCTTTGTGTTCGTGACCCACGATCAAGAAGAAGCGCTGTCTATGTCAGACCGCATTGTGGTGCTGAAAGATGGCTATATCCAACAGCTCGGCACACCGCGGGAAGTTTACGAACGCCCTGCCAACTTGTTTACAGCGCGCTTTGTGGGGCAGACCAACTTTTTTCCCGGACAGGTCACCAGCATTAGCGATCGCGAGATCAGCGTGGATGTGTTCGGCCTGAAGCGGGTACTGAGCAAACCTGCTTTCCGTGTAACTATGAACCAGTCACTGCACGTATTGCTACGCCCGGAAGACATCCGCGTGCTGGCGCCAGACGACAGCGAAGGCGTGGCCGGCGAGATTGTCGAGCGTAATTACAAAGGCAGCACTCTGGATTCGGTGATCGAGTTAGAAGACGGCAGCCAGGTGATGGCCAGCGAGTTTTTTGATGAAGACGACCCGACCTTCGATTACAGCATTGGCGAAAAAGTGCGGGTTAGCTGGGTAGACGGCTGGGAATGGCTGTTGGCCGAAGAGCAAGACCAACCGCTGACCGACGAAGAGGAGCAGGCGGCCGATGATGCTGAGCATTAGACAGCAGCCTTTTAAAACCGCTGTTCTGGTGCTGGTGTGGGGTTGGCTGCTTTTTCTGGTGCTGGCGCCCAACCTGCTGGTGGTGGGCGCCAGTGTGATGACCCGCGACCCATCCACATTTATCGCCTTGCCACTGAACCTGGATGCGTACCGCCAGCTGTTCAATCCGCTGTATCTGGACGTGTTTTTACACTCCCTGTGGATGGCGGCAGTGACCACGGCAATATGCCTGCTGATTGGCTATCCATTTGCCTGGGCGCTGTCCAAAGTGCAGAAACGCCGGCAGATGCTGCTGATATTTTTATTGATCATACCCTTCTGGACCAATTCGCTGGTGCGGGTTTACGCTCTGAAGCTGATTCTGGCCACCAATGGCCTTCTAAACAGCGCGCTGCTGTGGCTGGGCTGGATTTCTGAACCCTGGCAAATGCTGTACACCCAGGGCGCGGTGATTATCGGGCTGGTGTATCTGCTGCTGCCGTTTATGATTCTGCCCCTGTACGCGGTGTTTGATGATTTACACCAGGACGTGCTGCTGGCCTCTCATGATCTGGGCGCAGGGCGCCTTGCCACTTTCAAAAATGTGATTATTCCGCTCACCCTTCCGGGTGTTTTGGCCGGCGTCATGCTGGTGTTGCTGCCGGCCATGGGGCTGTTTTTTGTGCCTGACATACTGGGTGGCTCGCGCAATTTGCTGGTGGGCAACGTGATCAAAAACCAGTTTCTGGATGCCCGCAACTGGCCCTTTGGTGCTGCCGCCAGCATCGTGCTGACCTTGACCATGGCACTGCTGATGTTCGCCCATCGCCTGAGTAAACAGCGCCTGGGCGAGGAGAGTACCTGATGCGCTGGTTACCGCGGACTTACCTGGCGCTGGTTTACCTTCTGCTGTACATCCCCATCGCTGTGTTGGTGGTGTTCTCGTTTAATGATTCCCGCACCGGCTATAGCTGGGGCGGGCTTAGCCTGCGCTGGTACGAGTCGCTGTTTAACAACCACGCCATGATGAAGGCCTTGGGCAATTCGCTGTTCCTGGCGCTCACGGCGGCCACTGTGTCTACCCTGATTGGTGCGTTGACCGCACTGGCACTGCATCGCTATCGTTTCCGTGGCAAAAAAGTGCTGAAAGGCATGTTGTTTGTGGTGATGATGTCTCCTGAAATCGTGCTGGCTATATCCTTGCTGGGTCTGTTTTTGCTGGCGGGCATCCAGCTGGGCTATGTGTCCTTATTGCTGGCCCACGTCACCTTTTGCTTACCGTTCGTAGTGATTACCGTAATGGCACGGCTCAGCGGGTTTGACGAGCGTTTGCCGGAAGCTGCGCGGGATTTGGGCGCCAGTGACTTCACCATGACTCGCACCGTACTGATTCCCGTGATTATGCCGGCGCTGCTGGCGGGTTGGCTGCTGGGCTTTACGCTGTCTATGGATGACGTGGTCGTTAGCACCTTTGTCAGCGGACCCAGTTACGAAATATTGCCCCTGCGCATCTACTCCATGGTGCGCGTGGGCCTGAAACCCGAAGTGAATGCTTTGGGCACTTTGTTACTGGTGTTTTCACTGGTGATGCTGTTGTTGTCGCAATGGATATTGATGAGGAACAAACAATGAAAAAACTGGCACTGGCGGGAATACTGACGGCTGGCCTTGTGGGTTGTAGCTCAGAAGAACCCAAAGTACTGAACCTGTACAACTGGTCTGAATATATGCCTCAGGAAGTGATGACCCGCTTCGAGGAAGAAACCGGTATACAGGTTGTATATACCACCTATGACAGTAACGAGGCCATGTACGCCCGCTTAAAATTACTGGACGACAGCGCCGCCTATGATCTGGCCGTGCCGTCTACCTACTTCGTTAGCAAAATGCGTAACGAAGGCCTGCTGATGCCGATTGATCGCAGCAAGATTGAGGGGTTTGACCAGCTGGACCCGGAGTTGGTCAATCTGGATATCGATAAGGGCAACGAATACAGCGTGCCGTACATGTGGGGCACCACCGGACTGGGCGTAGATAGCGCTACTGTCAACGGTGAGCCGGTCACCGCATGGGCTGATTTGTGGGACGAGCGTTTTAACGGCCGGGTCATTCTGACCAACGATATGCGTGAAGTGTTCCACCTGGCGCTGCGGGTGTTGGGTTACTCCGGTAACAGTACCGACCCGCAGCAGATTGAAGAAGCTTATGAAAAACTCACCGAACTCATGCCTTCGGTAAGAACCTTCAACTCTGACGCCCCGCGCATGCCGTTTCTGGAAGGCGAAGTGGACATTGGCATGATCTGGAACGGTGAAGCGGTGATGGGCAAAGAAGTCCTGGAATCGCTGGAATATGTGTATCCGGAAGAAGGCATTATCGTGTGGCTCGACAGCTTCGTGATTCCAAAGAACGCGAAGAACCCGGATGCCGCCCACCAGTTCATCAGCTTTGTACTGCGCCCGGAGATTGCGGCTCTGATCAGTACAGAAATCGGCTATGCCACACCGGTGCTGCCGGCGCGTGAGCTGCTAGACGATTCGGTTGCCAACGATCGCTCCAGCTACCCCATGGCGGCAGACATGGTGAACGCTGAATTTCAGACCGACATTGGCGATGAAGCAATGCAGATTTACGCCAAGTATTGGGAAAAGCTGAAGTCCGGCCGTTAATCCGACCTGCTGCTATAAAAGACCTGCTCGGCGGTGATAGCGGCCGGGCAGGTCGATAGGCGAAAGACGAACTCGCCGCTGTTTATGTATCGTAAAGGTAGGTGTCAGGCTGGGCAATGATTTACACTTATGTGGTCGTCACAGCCCGAA
Organism: Marinobacter sp.; assembly: GCA_036960525.1. GTDB lineage: Bacteria > Pseudomonadota > Gammaproteobacteria > Pseudomonadales > Oleiphilaceae > Marinobacter. Next base: position 33,198 of record JBALXR010000004.1, on the reverse strand, counting down.
GGTCGTTTTTTAATGCTCCTGGCACCCCTCCGACCAACACTTTCGTGTCTGATTTTTGCTGCCCTGTTTTGGCTGGCGATAAGCCCCTCATTTTCCTACGCCACTGGTCAGCCGGTTACCGAAGGCTGGGAGTATCGTTGGGGCGACTCACCGGTGGATGCCGCTGGGGTTCCAGTGTGGATAAAAAAGCCCGCCGCGGATCAGTGGCAGGCCATCGATTTCCCCTCAAACCCGCCCGACCGTAATGGCCGCAATCATGTGTGGTACCGGGTAACGCCTCCGGCTGGCGACTGGCAAAATCCGGTGCTCTATATATTCAGTGTTGATCTGATTGTGCAGGTCTGGCAAGGCGATCGGCAGATTTACCAGTATGGTGAATTCGATGCCCAGGGCCGCGGAGAATTTACCGGCTGGCCTTGGCACGCTATTGCACTGCCGTCGGATTACCAGAGTAAGCCTCTATATTTTAGGATTTATTCCAACTACATCGACATTGGTCTGTGGGGCGAAGTGGCCATTATGGAACAGCAGGCTCTGGTGCCTTTCATTCTGAAAAATTCGTTAAAATCACTGATTGTGGCGGGAATGTGCGCGCTAATGGCGCTATTGGCCGCGGGTTTTTCATTTGTTCGCAAAGACGATCAAGGCTTTGGCGGTATCGCCCTGTTCGCCATCAGCTCAGCACTCATGCTGTTCGCCGGCAGTGATGCCCGCCAGTTGCTGTGGTATCAGCCGTTAGTGTGGGAGTATCTGGAAGCCGGATCCTATTACATGGTGCCGGTTGCTTTGGGGGTGATGTTGGCACAGTGGCGTGGCGCTGGGCCGGCGCTGTTTCTCAAGCGGCTGTGGCAGCTGCATTTGCTGTACGTGGTGCTGGCGCTGGGAGCATCGCTTTTGGGGCTGCTGACACTGGCCTCTACTTATCCACTGTTTGACGGCCTGTTTTTGATATCGCTGATCATCATGTCGGTCACAGCATTATTGGGCATTCGCCAGATGTCAGGTGAGCAGAAGCTGTTGCTGGCAGTGTTTGGTGTTTATTGTTTGCTTTTAATAGCTGATATGGCGGTCGCCCACGGATTCCTGCCTTGGGTAAGAGTGCCCATCAGCTGGGGTGTTCTGCTTTTTTTGCTGGTGGTTACCAGCATTTCGGTGGCGCATTACCGCCAAATGCAGAGTCAGCTACAGCAAATGAATGTGCGCCTTGAACGGGAGGTGGTTGAACGCACAGCCAAAGCCGAGGCGCTAACCATCCGTGAGCACCGGCGAGTAAAGCTGCTGACGTTTGAAAACGAGAAAAATCGCCTGTCAGATGGCGTTGTTGCACGTCTGCAGCGCAGCACGTCGTTGACTCAGGCCATGAATTTGCTGGCGCTCGAACTTCCTGGCCTGACCAGCCCATTACGGGGTGCTCTTTACCAGCCCGATGTGCTCTGCGCCTACCTGCCTGAAGACTGTTGGCGCCAAGTTATAAACTGGGGTTACAGCGGGCACCCTAGTACGCTGCCACAGACTTTTGATGGTGTATTAAGCCTGCCGCCGCCCACGCGCCTGTTCGCAGATATCCGTGACTTGCCAGCAGACGACAACGATCTGCCTGCATCCATGCACAGTCTGTGTCTATGGATTAACGTGCAAAAGGCGGAAAGCGGGACACACACTATTGGCTTATTGCAGCTGGAAATACCGGAAGATTTTTCTGCCAACACAACAGACTATGGCATCGCACGTCTGTATTTTTCGATGGATCAGATTATCCAGAAAATTGGTATAACGCTGTCGGGCATATTATTACAGGATGATTTACAGAGGTTTTCTTACGAAGATGCGCTCACAGGGCTGTACAATCGCCGCTTTTTTGATCGTTTGATAAAACACGAGCTGGCGGTGTGTCTGCGCAGTCAGCGCCCGCTGACGTTGCTGATTGCGGATGTGGACCACTTCAAACGCTTCAACGACGACTATGGTCATGAAGTTGGCGATCTGGTGCTGCAGCGCATTGCCAGTGAGTTGGCGCCAGCGTTCCGCGAGAGCGATGTGGTATGCCGCTACGGCGGCGAAGAATTTGTGATAATCATGGCCGGTGCCAGCAGTGCCCAGGCGAAAGCGAAAGCGGAGGGGCTGTGTGAGCGGGTACAGAGCCTCAGGCTTGAGCACGAGGGGGTGGTTTTGCGGCCTTTGACGATTTCAGTGGGGGTAGCCAATTGGCCGGATAGTACCCTCAATCCAGAAAAGCTGATGGGGCTGGCTGATAAGGCGCTTTATCGAGCGAAACGGAACGGCCGCAACCGTGTGGAGGTGTCTTCCAGCGGTTGAGGTCGGCTCCGTCAGACTACCAGCACAGGGCATTTGGCGTGGCTGGTTACCCTGTGCGACACGCTGCCCAGCAACATGCCGTCTTTGTCGCTATGGGTGCCGCGGCTGCCCACCACAATCAGATCAGCTTCTTTATCCTCAGCGAACTGAACGATGACTTTGGAAGGTCGCCCACTTTTGACAAAACCGCGCACATGAGTGGCGTTCTGCTCCTTGGCGTGTTCCTTGGCGTGATCCACAACCTCCTTGGCGTACTCTGTAAGCACTTTGTCGGGGATGTTCATGCCTTCAGGACGGTTGATGGACAAAGACGCCTCAAACAGGCTGTGGTGCTTGTACACGCACAGCAGAAAGATCTCGACGTCAGGGATCAGCCTTTGCAAGCCGATGGCTTTATCCAAAGCGTTCATTGAGTTTTTGGAGCCATCTATGGCAACTAATATGCGTTTGAACATTCCGCTGTCTCCTGATTAGGCTGGAAAGGCCAGGTCGCGCAAGAACAGTGCAATTTGCGGGAACGCGATAATCAATCCGGCCGCGACGATCAGCATCGCAATGAACGGCGGCGTGCCGCGAATCACATCCATATAGGGCCGTTTGAAAATGGCGATGGCGGTAAATATGTCGCAACCAAATGGCGGTGTGGCAGAACCAATGGCCACCTGCAGGGTGATCAGCACACCCACCAATACAGGGTCTAGACCAGTGGCCTGAATGGCCGGCGCAAATATCGGCGTCAGCACCAGAATCACAACAATCGGGTCTACAAACATGCACGCTATAAAGAACGCGACACAGATGGTAACGAGTACGCCAACCGGGCCTGCCTCATTAATACCCACCGACTCCAAAATCGCTTGAGGGATCTGTGCAAACGACAGAATCCATGAAAAACCATTACCCACGGCGACCAGAATAAACACCACGGCGGTGATCAGACCGGTGGATTTAGCGATTCGATAAATGTCCGCGAGCTTGAGCGAGCGGAAAATCAGAAATTCCAGCAAGAAGGCATACAGCACGCATACGGCTGCGGCTTCGGTGGGGCTGAAGATACCGCCGTAGATACCACCCACAATAATGACCGGGAAAAACAGCGGCCACAGGGCTTCCCGTACGGCGCGCCCGCGCGCTCCCCAGGTAGCCTTGGGTTCGGTGGGCACGTTGTTCTTATAGGCGTAGAGCAGGCAATAGAGTGAAAACATAACCAGGATCATTAGGCCCGGGCCAATACCGGCGATGAACAGTTCAGCAATAGAGGTTTGTGAGATAACCCCGTAAATAATCATACCAATACTGGGGGGGATCAAAAACGCAATATCACTGGCGTTAATAATCAGCGCCAGGGTAAAAGAATCGGAATAACCCGCCTTCAACATTTTCGGCCGCAAGGGCGAGCCCACCGCCACCACAGTGGCCTGGGTAGAGCCCGAAACCGCCCCGAACAGGGTACAGGAGGTGGCCGCGCTAATAGCCAGTCCGCCTTTGATATGGCCAATAAATGCCATCACCATATTAATCAGGCGGTCAGCCGACTGGCCGCGGGTCATAATGTCTGCGGCCAGAATGAACATCGGCACCGCAATCAGTGACGCGGGGCGAATGCCGCCCATCATCTGCTGAATAAAAGTGCCCATCTGGCCGAAGCCGTCGAACATCATTACAAAGCCGACAACAGCAGCGGTTGTCAGCGGGATCATCATCGGGAAGCCCATCAGCAGGAGCCCGATCATAATGATCATCAGTATTGTTGCCATGATTCTTGCCTTCTTTGGTCTGCTCAGAGTCTGGCCTGATTCAGGCTGCTTTAAACTTCGGTTTCGGTCTCTGCATAGCCGTCCACCACACCGGTGGATAAGTACACGTCTTTACTGGTTAAATTCTTGACGGCGGTTAACAAGTACTGAATGCCGGTAACGGCAAAACCGATAGGTGCCCAAACATAAATCATCCAAATATCTATGCCCAGCGCGGGCAGAATCCGACCGCGATCGTACAGAGTGACGATGTAGCCGTACGAGTGGTAGCACAAGAAAAACATCATCGAGGCGGTAAACAGGGCGATAATAATCATTAACACTTTTCGGCCCTTAGGGGGAAAGGCGTCATAAATCGCCGACATGCGAATGTGGCGTCCGTGGCGGGCGGCGTAGCCAATGCCGGCGAAGGTAACCAGAATAATAAGGATGCGGTTGATCTCGCCCGAGAAAAACATGCCCTCGCCGAAGACAAAGCGGGCGATCACGTTCACGCAGGTGTTCAGTGCCATCAGAATGATGCCAGCGGCAAGCATTACCGCTTCGGTTTTGGCGATCCATTCATCAATGGTTCCCAGGAAGCCAGGCAATCCCGAGTCATAATGGCCGGTGTCGTCTAAATCCGGGGAGTTTTCGGTCATGGGCTATGTTCCGGAGTTGCAAGGTCCCGGCCAGTAGGGGGGGTGGCCCCGGCTGGGCGGGGTTAGTCTTTGAGCCCCGCAGGCAGTTACCCGCGGGGCCAAGGGCTGTAAAAAGAATAACGACCCGTTACTTTTGGACGTCTTCCAGATCCTGCTTGAACTGGTTCAGCAGTTGCTGACCGCTGTCGCCGGCCATTTCAATAAACTTAGCTTCAACCTGTGGGGCGCGCTTGCGGAACTCGGCAATCTGCTCTTCGTTCAGGCGTGTAACGGTGACTTCGTCACTGCTTTCCTGGATTTTTGCCAACGCCTCATCGGCCAAGCCGTCGATATGGTCAAGAATTTCTTCAAAGGCGAAATCAGATGCTTTACGCACTAAGGCTTTGTCTGCATCTGACAAGCCGTTGTAGAAATTCTGGTTAGCCATCATTGCGGTAGTGAACCAGCCATGACCGGTGAAGATCAGGTGAGGTGACACTTCGTAAAGACCACCAGACTGGATCCAAAAAATCGGGTTTTCCTGGCCCTGAATCATGTTGGTCTGCAGTGCGCCGTAAACTTCACCCCAAGGCAGCGGTGTCGGCGTGGCACCAAAGGCGGAATAGGTCTCCGACAGCAGCGGATTGGTCATCACGCGAATTTTTTTGTTCTGCAGTTCTGCCGGTGTCGTAATCGGCTCATCAAGGGTGACGACCATTTCACCTTCCGGATACATCTGCAGCAACTCAAGGCCTTTCTCTGCGTATAGCTTGGGGAAATCTTCGTTAATGGCCTTACTTTCACGGAAAAAGGTCACTACCGATTCCATGTCCGTAGGCATCAGATACGGGATGAAGAAAATTTGCGCTTCCGGAATCAAGGCACCGGTAAAACCAGGAGACTGGTTTACAAAATTCAGAATGCCGGCTTGGGTCTGTTCCATGATGTCATCAGACTCGCCCAGTTCACCGAAGCGGTAGACTTGTACTGTGTGTTTGGAATTGTCTTCGATGTACTCTTTAAACTTGTAAGCGAAAACGTCCTGAACATCGCCTTCGTATTCTTCATGGGCATAACGCCAATTGGCAGCGTTCACCGAGTTAGCTGCGGTCAGGGCCGCGAACGTCAGTGCAGAAATGCCCGCCAGTTTCTTGAATTTACTCATGCTGCTCATCGCGTAATCTCCGCTTCTTTTTCTGAATTGGTTTTTCTTCTATCTTTAGACTGGCAAAACAACGAGTGAAGCGCAAGTTTACAGATAAAAACGTAAGCTTTGCTTGTTATCTTTTTTCTGGTCAACAACCTGTTGGAATTAAGGCGTATTCCGGTTTTCCAGACATGTTTTTAAAAAACGTTCAAACTCTTGGATTATTCGTTGTAGGCTGTTTTCGAGCCGGTGGCTATCGTTCAGTACAAGGGCGCTGATACGTTGCTGCTGGGCCAATTCCAGCACAGGCATTATCGGCACAACGTCATCTTGCCAGCCATGAATAATTTGGCTAAAAGTGGCAGAAATCTGCGGCCTGGATTGTGGATAGTCTATTAATGCCAGCGCGGGAGCTAATAGAAAACAGCCCAGTACCGGGGTCATGGCGCTCGTTTGAGCGCACACCCAGCCGCCCATGCTGGATCCTGCCAAAATGGTACGCTGAGGGTCAGCCCCAACCCGTTTCATAGCTGTCCTCATCTGTTTCAGGCGAATTTTTGGGTCTTTACTGCTGCGATGGTCTACCGCCTGAGCCACCACGCCCGGGTATTTTTCCGCGACTGCCTTCATAGCTTGAATTTTAGTACTGTCGGGGCCACTTTCCAGTCCGTGGGAAAGAAATACGTAAAAAATCGGTAATGTCATTGCTTGGCCCCTTAATAATTATGGATCCCTGGCGGTAAAGAATGGCGGCGCGGCAAACCGATGCGGCCACTATGGCGTAGATTCGTCTGCTATTATAAAGAATAACAGGAGACACATTATGTTCAGATGGCCAGTCAGCGTTGCACTGGTTTTATTTTGGGGAGCTGCGCCGGCTGTGGCAGACGAAACAGCGGGTTGCCCGGCGTTTTTGGACCACGATCTGCCGAAACTTCATTCTAGTGAGAGCGTTAATCTGTGCGAGCTGGCGGCTGGCAAACCAATGTTGGTGGTGAATACCGCCAGTTTTTGCGGTTTCACTAGCCAGTTCAAAGGCCTTGAACAGCTACATCAGCGCTACGGTAAAGAAGGCTTGGTGGTGGTTGGTTTTGCCAGCAACGACTTTCGTCAGGAAGCGGACACCGAGGAGGAAGCAGCTACCATCTGTTTCAAGAATTTCGGCGTTACCTTTACCATGATCGCTCCCGGGCCGGTTACCGGTGCGGACGCAACGCCTGTGTTCGCCCACATTAATCAACAGAGTCAGCCACCGCGGTGGAATTTCACAAAATACCTGTTGAACGACCGTGGTCAAGTAGTGGAGTCTTTTTCCAGCAGTGTACGCCCCGGCGATAAACAGGTGACGCAGGCAGTGGAGTCTGTGCTCTGACGCAGAAAATGTCAGCGTTGAATGAAGCTGTTTCCCAGGCATCAGCGTACATTCCCCTCCAATCAGTATTTGCCCGCAGACAGTTTCCCTGAGGATATTTTAGAGTTATAGGGAAACCCGTTGAAACAATTAGAATTAGAAAGGAATTAGGAGAGAACTGTGACTGAAAAAACCGCTGAGTTGGTTGCCGCGCCAGACCCTGTCACCAAGCCGGCTGAGCTGTTTAGCCGCACGGTCAATCTGTCCGAAGGTGATGTGCAGCAAAAGCGCGAGGAAATCGAGCGTTGTTTTTGCGACACTTTTGACACCTACGAATCCCTGTTTACAACATTGGTCGTTGACGACGCTTACTTCAAAAAGTCGATACCTCTGCGTCATCCGCTGATGTTTTACTTAGGCCATACAGCAACTTTCTTTGTTAATAAGTTGGTGCTGGCAAAAATTTTGCCTGAGCGTATTGATCCTGCGATGGAGTCGACCTTTGCGGTGGGCGTGGATGAAATGAGCTGGGACGACTTAAACGAAGACCATTACGCCTGGCCTGAAGTGTCGGCAGTTATGGCCTATCGCCAGAAAGTTCGGGCTATGGTGGTGGATCTTATCCGCACCTTGCCTTTGCAGTTGCCGGTGGGCTGGAAGAGCCCGTTCTGGACGATCTTGATGGGTATCGATCACGAGCGCATTCACTTGGAAACTTCATCGGTGCTGATTCGCCAGCAAAAGCTGGAGTATGTGCAGCCGCAGCCAGAGTGGGCGCCCAATACCCAGAGCGGACAAGCACCGCAGAACGAACTGCTTCCAGTGGTAGCAGGCGATGTGGCTCTGGGCCTGCCAGTTGACGCTGACTATTACGGTTGGGATAACGAATATGGCCGCCATGAAGCCAGCGTAGACGCGTTTGACGCATCAAAATACCTGGTGAGTAATCAAGAGTTTCTGGAATTTGTCGAGGCCGGTGGCTACGGCGAAGATGCTTACTGGAGCGAAGAGGGCTTGGGTTGGCGTGCATTTGCCAAGGCCAGTCACCCCACTTTCTGGGTGTGGCACAATCAATGGTTTCTGAGATTGATGACTGAAGAAGTTGAAATGCGGTGGGATTGGCCAGCGGAGGTGAATTACCACGAAGCCAAAGCATTCTGCGAATGGAAAGCGGTGGATAGCGGCCGCCCTGTGAGACTGCCCACCGAAGACGAATGGCACCGCCTTGCCGAAGTGGCTCAAGTAGTGGAAGTGGGCGCTGGGCCTGCTGCGGCGAACCTGCATTTGGATCATGGCGCGTCTTCGTGCCCGGTTACGCGCTTCCGCCACGGCCAGTGGTTCGATGTTGTTGGTAACGTGTGGCAGTGGACGGAAACGCCCATGTACCCGTTTGCTGGGTTTGAGGTGCATCCGCTGTACGATGATTTCACCACACCCACATTTGATAATCGCCACAACCTGATCAAAGGTGGGTCGTGGATTTCTTGCGGTAACGAGGCGCGGCTCAGTGCCCGCTATGCGTTCCGCCGTCATTTCTTTCAGCATGCGGGATTCCGCTATGTGGCTTCGGAGGCCGAATTGAAGAACCCCAGCGCGTATTACGAAAACGATGTCATTCTTGCCCAGTACTCGGAATTTAATTTCGGCGAAAACTGGCACGGCGAAGCCAACTTCCCTAAAGAACTGGCAATGGCGGGTGTTGCGGCCCTTGACGAGCGCTCAGCGGCTGACCAAAGTGGCATAAACTACGGCCGCGCCCTGGATATTGGTTGCGCTTGTGGTCGCACCAGTTTCGAGTTGGCTACCCGCTTCGAGCATGTGGATGGGATCGACTTTTCAGCCAATTTCATCCAGAAAGCGGTGGAAATGGCAGAACAGAAAGTGATTCGCTATGCCCTACCGGAAGAAGGCGATCTGGTGAGCTATCACGAGCGCACCCTAGAGGAATTGGGCCTGACCGAGTCAGCCGGGCGTGTGGCGTTTCATCAAGGTGACGCTTGTAACCTGAAGCCGTTGTTCAACAACTACGACCTGATTGTGGCCGGTAACCTGATTGACCGCTTGTACGATCCGGCGAAGTTTCTGACTCGCATTCACGAGCGTCTGAACGACAATGGCGTGCTGGTGATTGCCTCACCTTATACTTGGCTGGAAGAATACACTCCGCGGGACAAATGGGTTGGTGGTTACAAGAAAGACGGTGAAAATTACAGCACTCTCGACGGTTTGAAAGACTTGCTGGCGCCGCACTTCCGTTTGATGACTGCACCGCGCAGCCTGCCGTTCGTGATTCGTGAGACCCGCAATAAATATCAGCACAGCCTGTCAGAGCTAACAGTTTGGGAGAAAATTACGCCCTGATATACGAATAAGGGGACAGGTTTAAAATCTGTCCCCGAAAGCCAAGCCGATATCTCCAAAAGGGACAGATTTCAAATCTGTCCCTGATTTACGACCTGTCCCAAATACCGCCTATTGCCGGCCCAGGCCTCGTTTTTCTAGAAACTCCTTCAGATGCAGGCGCAGTTTGCTGGTGAACAGGGGCTTAAGCTGCTGCGACCAGTTGCTGGATTTGTTACCACCGAGGCGCTCGCGGTAATAGGTTTCCATAGTGGCGTCAAAGCTATCAATCAACGCGCTGTCTTGCTCGCTGCTGTAACGGTCGGTTTTTACAATGACGTTGAGCGGCAGGCGCGGTTTTACCTGCGGGTCCTGATCGGGATAACCCAAGCATAGACCGAATACCGGATACACCTGATCGGGCAATTCCAGCAGGTCACTGACTGCGGCTGGATCATTGCGAATACCGCCGATGTAGCAAATGCCCAAGCCCTCGGATTCCGCTGCTACCACCAGATTTTGCGCCATTAACGCGGCGTCTATGCTGGCCACCAGCAATTGCTCTGTAGTGCCGGTAATTACTTCGGCACCGGCCCGTGCTGCGGCTTCGGTCGGGCGTTTCATATCGGCGCAGAACACGAAAAAGTCCGAGGCGGAAGCCACGTAGCCCTGGCCACCGGTCAACTCCACCAAACGCTCGCGTTTGATGGTGTCGACGACGTGAATCAGCGTGTAAGCCTGCACATGACTAGAGGTGGCTGCGCTCTGGCCCGCATGCAGCAGGTTAGACAGCAGCTCGGCCGGAATTTTCTGGTCAGTGAACTTGCGGATAGAACGGTGGCGGTTAAGCAGGTCAAGCACCGGGTTGACGGACGATGCTGATGCGGATTCTGAAGGGGTGGGTGCGATAGAAGTCATAGAGCCTCGTAAGTTGGAAAAACACCACCGTATTCTTTCATATGGCGGAGCAGGGTACGGCGGTGTTTTTAAATGCCGGATCATAGTTAGCTTACTACGGCCGGTTAACGGTGTCATTGGGTCCGGGCGCGGTGTGCTGTCACCGCATAGCTTTCAGGCCAGTGGCAAACAATGAACCGTATCAACGTACGGCTCACTGACGATGAAAACGCCACGGCAAAACCATTAGGGCTGGGCACTTCCCATCACGGCTGGCATGTCTTCGGGGCGAGGTAAGCCCTGCTGCATCTGTATTTGGCCATTTTCATCTTTGTAATAGGTGCTAGGGGTGGCGCTAAGCCCCAGTTCGCCCATCAAACGGTTGTTGGCGGTGATGCGTTTGTTGTTGGCACTGACCAGCTCGCGATCCACCTCTATGCCGCCATTGTTGTAGTTTTGCTGGTTGTCGCGCAGGGCGGCTTGGGGGTCGTCTGCGCCCAGAATGGTGGCGGCCTTAGACAGGCTGTCCTCGCGCAGTATGCCCACCATCACGTGGCGCAGCTGCACTTTGCCGGCGTCAATCCAAGGCTCTGCAGCCTGGCGGAAGCGGTGGCAGTAAGGGCAGTTGGGGTCGGTAAAGGTATACACGATGACCGGCGCACCGGCGCTGCCATCAAGCACCCAGGCGCTATCGCCCATTTGTGCCCAAGCTTTCTGGTTCAGCGGCCCTTGCACCAGTTCCTGGATTTTTGGCTCTGTGAGGTTGTCGCCGTTAGCGTTCAGCATAGGGCCCACAATAATATGGTCGCCATCAGGCGTCAGGTAAAACGCTACTGGCCTGCCCTGCATATCGCCGGCGTAGCCGGTCATGCCGCCGGGTGCTTCGAAGTTGTCAGCAATGGACACGCCGCGATCAATCAACAGCTGCACCGCAGGCGGGTAGTTTTCTTGGGCGAAGGCGATGCCACTGGCGCCCAGAGTGGCTGCTGCCAAAGCCGACACTAACAATGGTTGCCAGCGGCCCGGTGTCCGGAGTGCACGTGCGTGGGCTGTATCGGTGGCGCTTGTAGAGGTGACGGGTGAAGCCATGGCGGTTTCTCCTTATGATGTTAGACAGGTTGATTACGGCTTAAGGAGCCTTGAATGGCTCGAGTCTGCGGGCCAGGGTGGCGTTAGACAACTCGCCCATGTGGGCATTTATCTGGCGGCCTTCGGCGTTATAGAACAGGGTAGTGGGCAGGCCGTGGCTGCCTGTGTTGCGGCCCAGAGTGCCACCGAAATCGGTCATCAGGTTGGTCAAGCTTAAGCCCTGCTCTTGCATAAAACGGCGAATTGTTTCGGGTTGCTCACCCTGGTTTACAAAAACAAAGGCCACACCGGGATTGTCTTTTTGAGCCTGCTCCAATACGGGCATTTCGCGGATGCAGGGCGGGCACCAGGTAGCCCACAGATTTACCACCATGGGTGTGCCCGGAGCCAGTTCAGATAATTGTACGGGCTTGCCATCAAGAGTGGCGAGGCTGGCCTGGGGCAAGTTGGCGGTTTGTTGCTCCATCAGGGCGATTAGCCCGGCAATTGCGCCCCAGCTGATCAGGCCTGCTGTCATGGCAATGGCCAGTGGGCGGCGTATTCGTGCGTGCCGGCGCATGCGCCAGGCTGCAAACACCAAGGCTCCGGCAACGCCGGCCAGCACACTGAAACCGCCATCGCGAATATCAATAATGCCCAGCAGGTCATCGCGGTAATATTCAAAGTAAAGCGCAATAAAGCCAATGCGTGCTGTCAGCAGGGCCACCAGGAAAATGTCCGCCAGGGTGCCAGCGATGGGAACACCTTCTCTGCGCCCGGCGATAGCACCGGTTACTAGCGCTACTACGAAGGCGAATACCAGCAGCAGATGGCCTATGGGCAAACTAAGTGGCCCCAAATTCACGGAAAGCATTCTTATTCCTTAATAATGAAAGCAGTTGGCGCAGTGAGACTCGCAACGGTGCGGGGAGTTCCCCCGTTCGGTGCAGCCGTCTTTAATTAAAGCCTTATCACAATAGTGAAAACACTGAGTTGACGATTCACAGCGCCGGCCCCATATTAGCGTTTGAAACTGCGTGACATCCCCATGCACCCACTCCCTTGCCAAACTTTGCTGCCATCCGCCCGCTTCGGTTACGGGTTGTCATTGCTGCTGGCTGTGTTGGCTCTCGGGTTGTTGCTGAGTGGTTTTTCTGCCCCGGCTGCAAACTCTGACCTCGTTTACCTCAACCACAATGATCAGGCTTTGGTGGCCAGCCATCAGGGCAGTCGCTTGCGGTTCGTGGTGCCAACGCCCGACAGCGGCGACAATTCGCCAACGTCCTCTGTGCTGGTGTCCGTGCTTTCTCTGCTAATGCCCCGGTTCGGAAGCCAAGAGGTGGTAGTTCATCTTGTTTCTGCGCAGGTTGTTCGCTATCACCCCAGCTTCTGGCCCCTTCTGCGGGCTCCTCCTTCGGCTTAATGCCATAACGACCGTATTTCGCACTGCCCGAAATTCCCGTTATTACGCCTGCCCTCCGCTGTTGAAGCTGCTGGCAGGCGCCGCCTGTGAGGATATGCCATGAAATCTTTGAAAACCCGGGCTTTGGTCTATGGCTTGGTTATATTGGCAGGGCTGATAGCCGCCCTGCCAAATCTGCTGCCAACGCAAATCGCCGCTAAACTTCCTGCCTGGTATGCCAGTACCACAATATCTTTGGGCCTTGATCTGCAAGGTGGTTCGCATCTGTTGCTGGCGGCCGACACCGCCGAGTTGTTTGATGCTGAAACCCGTGCTATTGCGGAGGAACTTGGGCCGCAGCTGGTAGCCGCAGGGGTGACCGGTGTCAGGCCAAAAGCTGAAAGTGGCGCAGTGGTGGTTATGGCGAAGAAGCCGGAGCAGCTGCAAGCGGCTGCTACTGTGGCCCGCGCCCTGGCCCGCGACTCTGTCCCTAACAACAGCGACGGCACCCGGCGTTTCGATGTGGCAACAGAAGGCGGTCAGCTAAGGCTGACATTGACTGAAAGCCGCATTGCCGCATTAACCAATGATGCGCTTGAGCGCAGCCTGGAGGTGGTGCGTCAGCGTCTGGACGAAAGCGGCCTGGTAGACCCCAGCATCACCCGCCAGGGCAACGATGGCATTCTAGTGCAGATGCCTGGCGTGGCCGACCCAAGCAGTATTCGCAAGCTGCTCGGCACCACCGCAAAAATGACCTTTCACTGGGTCGCCAATAGCAAGAACGAACCGGTAATGGATCTGCCGGGTAGCGAGGAAGGCGAGCGCTACAGCTTGGAGCGACGGGTGGCGATGGAAGGCCAGCACATTAGCGATGCCCAGCTCGGCTTCAACTCTGACAACGGGCAACCGGTGGTGAACTTCAAGCTGGACAGCAGTGGCGCTCGCCAATTTGGCGAGATGACCCGCGCTAACATCGGCCGGCCGCTGGCGGTGGTGCTAGACGGCAAAGTGATTACCGCGCCGGTGATTCGCAGTGCCATTGCCGGCGGCAGCGGCGAAATAAGCGGCGGCTTTACCAGCAGCGATGCCAGCAACCTCGCCCTGTTACTGCGCGGCGGCGCTTTGCCTGTGCCATTGAAAGTGTTGGAAGAACGCACGGTGGGGCCAGACTTGGGCAGCGACGCCATAGCCATGGGCTTGAGCACCGGGCTGCTGGGTGCTGCTTTGGTATTCGCATTTATGCTGGGCCTTTATGGCCGCTGGGGTGCGATTGCCTGTGTGGGCCTGGCGGTGAACGTAGGCTTGGTGTTCGGTGTGCTGAGCGTGCTTGGCGCCACGCTGACCCTACCGGGCATCGCCGGAATTATCCTCACCATTGGTATGGCAGTAGACGCCAACATTCTAATTAATGAACGCATTCGCGAGGAAACCCGTAACGGCCTTTCTGCCCCTATGGCGGTACGCCAGGGTTTTAGTCGCGCTTACAGTACTATTCTTGATTCCAACGTCACCACGCTGATTGCTATCAGCCTGCTGTTTATGTTCGGTAGCGGCCCGGTACGCGGTTTTGCCGTCACCATAGGCATTGGTTTGTTGACGTCGATGTTCACGGCCATTGCGGTCACCCGCTTGTTGATGGAATGGCGGGTGCGGGCCATGGGCCGCCAGCCTTTAACTATTCAGGGCATAAAAGCGCTGGACCGACTGGCGGAGCGCGGCGTTGATTTTCTGCGCGGCCGTTTCATAGGTTTGGCGTTATCGGCCTTGCTGTCGATTGGCTCCATTGTTCTGTTTTTTGGTCCTGGGTTGCAATACGGCGTGGACTTTACCGGAGGCACCCTGGTGGAAGTGCGGGCCGAAAAAACCAGCGTAGACCAGCTGCGCCAAGCCTTAGTCAGTGCCGGCTTGGGCAGTGCGGCGATTCAGGAATCGGGCCCGGCAGACGCAGGCCAGTATCTGGTGCGCTTGCCGGTGCTGAATCATTCAGCGAGTGATTCGGATAGTAAGGCAGAAGGCGTGGTGGACTCGCTGAAAACCGCGGTGCGCACTCTTTCGCCAACGGCCGAATTCCCGAAAGTAGACATGGTCGGGCCGAAAGTCAGCGGCAGTTTTTCCGATGCCACTATTCTGGCTATTCTGCTGGCGGGTGCCGGCATGTTGGCTTACCTGTGGATTCGCTTTGAATCTCATTTTGCAGCCGCCGCAACCTTGACCATTGCGCTGGATCTGACTAAAACCATCGGCTTTTTTGCGCTTACCGGTCTTGAGTTTAACTTAACGGCGGTTGCGGCTTTGCTGGCATTGATTGGTTATTCGGTGAATGACAAAGTGGTGGTGTTTGACCGGATTCGGGAGAATCTGCGCCTCACGCCAGATAAACCCATGCTGCAGCTGTTGAACGAGAGCATATCGTCTACCTTGACCCGCACAGTGTTTACCTCGGTCACTACCCTGTTGGCTTTGTTGCCCATGGGCATTGCCGGCGGTAGTGCAGTGGCCAGCTTTGCGCTGCCGATGCTGTTTGGCATTGTGGTGGGTACCAGCTCGTCGATCTTCATTGCGGCGCCTTTGCTGTACTGGTTGGGCCGGCGCCGTCAACAAAAAGGCCTGCCGCAACTGCGCCCTAGCCGCGAAGAGCGTGACGCCGAGCTGGCGTTGATTCCTTAAAAAAGCGGGAAGTCGAGGTGGAAAAACACAGTGCCAGCAGCAGCGCTTCGTAATCCTCTGTTTTGCGCGCAAAGGCTCATGCCAGGCTGTTATGAACTCAAAAAACAACCTCGGAAACGGGGTGTTTTACGTTTAACATCTGCCGCTTTGGAGGATATATGGCCATGCCAGCCTTATTACAGGCAGGGCAACCTCAGCCTAAGTAGTTGCTGAAGCTGGATCTGCAGGTTACAGACCGGCATTTTGTTGATGGGCGTCGGAAGTTTAGGCAGATTGGGTTGCAATCAGCAGCGGTTACGGTGTCCAATTCCAAGCTACGTAAGGTGCAGCCTGTGCGCCAAAACCAGCGATAAGGACACGTTGAATGCCGACCGCCATGAATTCTTTAACTGCTCGTGCTGTGAAAGGTGTTAGCTGCGGGCTCTTGTCGCTGCTGTTGTTCAGCGCTGCGGCAACCGCTGTGGGTGCGGAGAAACTGTACATTTTTACTGAAAAGTACCCTCCCTATAACGACACCTTTTCAGGCAAAGCGGTTGCCCATAACGAAGAAGACATCACGGGTATTTGTACTGACATGGTCAAAGCCGCGCTGGCTCGGGTTGATTACGATTATATGATGAAAATGCGATCCTGGAATTACGCGTACAACTGGGTTCAGGGCCGAAAAGGTCACGCTTTGTTTTGTACCGCAAAAACCGATGAGCGCGCCAATCAGTTCCAGTGGGTTGGCCCGTTGGCGTCCATCAAGTGGACTTTGTTTGCGGCTCCGGATTCTGACATTACCCTGAACTCGCTGAACGACGCCAAAGACCTGCAGATTGCCGGTTATAAAGGCGATGTCATGTCCGATTATTTAACCAGTCAGGGCTTTAACGTGATTATGGCAGCCTCAGGCGAGGTTAATACCCGCCGCCTGGTGTTGGGCCAGGCTGACCTTTGGGTAACGGATGGATTGGTTGGCCCATTGGTGGCCAAGAAGGAATTTGGCGTTAGCGGCCTGAGGCCGGTCCTTACGTTCCGTGAAACGCCCATGTACCTAGCGTTCAGCAACGAAACCGACCCCGCCATTGTGGCCGATCTGCAGCAAGCGCTGGACGAAGCCCGCGCCGCGGGTGAGCTGGAGCGAATCGTACAGAGTTACCAGTAGGCCTTTCGCTGGCGCGTTCTAGGTCCTGATTATATGTCGCTTTTGTTTGCATAATTACAACCTCGAATTGAGGGAGTTGTTATGCTAAAACAACTACAAAAAATATCGGTTAGCGATATTGTCATTACTTGGCGCTGTATCTGTTGTGGGCATTTTGCCATTTGACGTACGGTGTTTCGTTCAAGGAAACTTTGTAGCGGCGATTGCGGATATAACCTTGGTGTTGGGTATTGTGGGGCTGGTTGTTTATGCTCTGCGCACTAAAAAACCCGCATTGCGAGCTTTGTCGTTGCAATATTTATCTCAATCAGTGTGGTAGCCATAGCTACACTCAACGGTATTGACAATTTTTTGTGGGTGTATCCGGTCTTTGCGGCCACATTTTTTTTGGTGAAACCGATCGAGGCCGGTCTGATTAATTTTGCCACCGGAATTTTAATGGTGGCCCTGTCCGATATTTTTGATGTAATCCCGTTAGAGTCGTTTGTTACAACAACCATTGTGTTGTCTATGTGCGCCTATGTGTTCGCCATTCAGGGTGTGAAGCAGCTTCGCTTGCTGAAAACTCTGAATACCATCGGCGCAGCTCTTTCTAACGCCGAACGCAGCCATGTGCAGCAGGCGTTGGTGATGTTGGATCTGGATTTTTTTAAAGTGATGAACGACAAGTGCGGCCACGTTATTGGCGATAAAGTACTTAAAATGTGTTTTGATGATTCACCTCAGCCAGCCCAACCCCGAAAAAACCCAAGCCTGTCAGTAACAGCTGCACTTTGTTGTAGTGCACCTCTTGATAACAGCCTTATTGGCTCGTGTTGAAAGCACCGGTTGTTCTGTCTGTAAATCTATAGCAAGCTTTGCATTAGCTTTTTCACTTTTCAGGGCTGGGCAATGAACGTTTTTTTTAATGCATTAGTGCCGGTTGTTCTGCTGATTACCCTGGGGCATCTTTTCCGCCGCTGGAATTTCCCCGGCCCCGAATTCTGGCCCCAGGCCGAACGCTTTACCTATTACGTTCTGTTTCCCGCCATGCTGGTGTATAAGCTGGGGCAGGCGCACATGGCGCCGTCGGTTTACGCGGATGTTGCCGTGCTGGTAGGCGCAACGCTGGCATCCATGACCCTGATGCTGGCCATTATCCAGCGTTTTTGGCGCTGGAGTGGCCCGGTGTTCTCGTCGGTGTTTCAGGGCGCCACCCGCTTCAATTCCTACGTCGCACTGGCGGCGGGCGGCATGCTGCTGGGCGATGAGGGCCTGGCGCTGACTGCCATCGTAGTGGCTATTATGGTGCCCATGCTGAATCTGCTGTGCATCGTTATGTTTTCGCTGACGACTGCTGGCCAGCGGATACAGCTTCTGCCCGTGCTGCGGATGATCATTACCAATCCATTGATTATCGGGTCGCTGCTGGGTATCACGTGGGGTTACTTCGAACTGGGCTTTCATCCGCTGTTGGCAGGCACCCTTGGACCACTGAGCAGCTTAGCTTTGCCTATGGGCCTGATGACGGTGGGTGCTGGCCTGCAACTGAACGTGTTGCGCGGCGCTTCGATGCCGTTTGTGATGTCGTCAATTCTTAAGTTACTGGTGATGCCCGTGATTGCCGCAGGCATCGGCTATTTTCTGGGCCTTGAGCTCTTGCTGGTGCAGGTTATGGTTCTGCTGGCAGCCTTGCCCACAGCAACCTCGGCTTATATTCTTGCGCGTCAGCTAGGCGGCGATGCACCGCTGATGGCGGGTATCATTAGTGGGCAAACCCTGTTGGCCGTGTTGTCTATCCCGCTGGTTCTTAGTTTCCTCTGGTAGGATAACGCGGTTTATTTGACGTTGACGATGCAGGCTGACCATAGATGCAGTTTTTGCGATTTAATGATTTTGTTAGGAGGCGCGAAGTAATGAATACAAAAGCAGACAGTGGTTACACCTTGGTGGATTTTTCTGCGACCTCGCCCGCGCCTGAGTGGTACGCGGTTAATGATGGCGTGATGGGTGGCGAATCCCTGGGTGGACCGGCAATTTTGGATGGTCAGCTGGTTTTTTCCGGACAGATATCGCTGGAGAACAACGGTGGTTTTTCGTCGGTGAAAAGCAGCGGCCATCAGTTTGACGTGAGTGCCTTTCATTCGCTGCGACTCCGTGTGAAAGGTGATGGTCGCAGTTACCAGCTCAGGCTATACACCGACGCCCGTTATGGTCATTCACCCATTGCCTATACCGCCGAATTCCCGACGCTCGCAGGCGAGTGGATGGAGCCCGTTATACCGATTTCCCGGTTAAGCCCGCGTTTTCGAGGCCGCTTGCTTTCCGGCCCACCTCTGGATGTTGAACATGTAGAAGCCATTGGCATATTGTTGGGCGACAAGCGCGCGGGTGCGTTTGAGTTACAGGTTGCGTGGATCAGGGCAGAATAGGCCCGCCCACACTATTGTGTGGGCGCCATACGGTAAAGCTTGCCTTGGCGGGCATCGCTCAGCAGCCATAAAGTGCCATCAGGGCCAAGCCGGACATCGCGGACGCGCTCGTTCAGATCAGTCAGCAGGTCTTCCTCCTCAACCACTTCGTCATTTCCGTTTGTCCGTAGTCGTACCAGTTTGCGCAGTTTTAATGCGCCTACAAACAGATCGCCCTGCCATCGTGGAAACAGGTCACCGCTGTAGAACGTCATACCTGACGGCGCGATGGACGGGTCCCAATAGTGCGAAGGCTGGGCCATACCTTCTTTATGAGTATCCAACGTGATCGGCAGACCTGAGTAGCCAATGCCGTAGGTAATCTCTGGCCAGCCATAATTGGTGCCAGCATACAGGACATTCACTTCATCGCCGCCGCGGGGACCGTGTTCGTGGGTCCAGATTTCGCCGGTCTGTGGGTGAACGGTCATGCCTTGAATATTGCGGTTGCCCCAGGTGTAGAAAGTGTCGCGGATAGCGGGGTTTCCCAAACCTGGATTGCCTGGCGGAGCTTCACCGTCGACGGTAATCCGGTGCACACCGCCGGCGTCATCGCGGGTTTCTTGAGCGCGATCTTTTTCACCGCGATCGCCTACGGCGATGTAAAGATAGCCGCTGCTGTCAAAAGCCATACGGCCGCCAAAGTGGCGTGTGCCGTTCGAGCGGGGTAGGGCTTCGAAGATAACCTTAAGGTTTTTGAGTTCGTTGTTATCCAGCACCGCTCTTGCAACCCGCGTGGTCATCCCCTCAGGCGAGCTATGGGCATAGCTCAGAAACAGGGTGTTGTTTCCAGCAAAATCCGGGTGCAGCAAGACGTCAAATAATCCTCCCTGGCCGGATGCGGCTACCTTGGGGACACCTTTAATAGCACTCGCTGCCAGCAAGTTGTTTTGGACTATCCGCAATCTTCCGGGCCGTTCGGTGACCAGAGCCGAGCCGTCTGGCAGAAACGCCAGGCTCCAGGGATGTTCCAGCCCCTCCGCGATGGTTTCAAGCTGAAAGGGGCCTGCGTCAGCCGGGAAGGTCTGGCCGATTGCCAGTGGCAGGCTCCCGGTCAGTAAGACAAAACTGATAGCGGCTCGCTGTAAAACTCGCATAGAAGTCTCCTGGTTGCTTTTTCGACCAGCAACTACCGATTACGTTGCAGCCAGCGATCCAGTTTGTTTGCAAATTCTTTGCGGTCGCTCTGGCCGAAGGGCGCCGGCCCGCCGGTAACCTGGCCGGCGTTGCGCATCTCTTCCATAAAATTACGCATGGCCAGGCGTTGGCGAATATTCTCTTTGGTGAATGCCTGGCCTCTGGGGTTGAAGACATCTGCACCCTTTTCAATGGCTTCTGCGGCCAAGGGGATATCTTGTGTGATTACCAGATCCCCGGCTTTAAGCTGATCCATAATTTCATTGTCTGCCACGTCAAACCCTTGCATTACCTGGCGAGTGTGAATAAACGGACCCGGTGGCAATGGAACAACGTGGTTGGCAATAAACGTGGCGTGTACCTTCCAGCGCGCCGCCGCGCGGCAGATAATTTCGCGAATGGGCACCGGGCAGGCATCGGCATCAACCCAGATGGACATGGCAGGCTCCTGAATGTGTAAGCGTTATGTGTAAGTGGCCTTAGAGCTTGGTGTGGCAAATCGCCAGATTTATTCTAATCCGGGGCTGCGCGCCTGCAATTACCGCCGCAGCTGGTCAAGGAACTGGATAGCCAGGTGAGCGCCCTGAAACCAAAACATGCTTAAGCCAGGGATATTTAATATCCAAGTACCAGCCCGTTTTCAATAAAACGCTGGATCAACACGCCGAAGGTGCCATCTGGCAATTCTTTGGAAATAGCGAAGAGTTCGCCACCGTCGGTTTTTGGGTGAAGGTCTAAATCCAGCATCGCGTATTTTGATATGCGTTTTTTGTCAGCGGTTCTGACCAGCATAATCCGCGGTTTACGCCGATTTTTGGGGTTACTGGCTAGCACGATGGCGATTTCGCCGGTTTTTAGTTCTACGATGGAGCCGGGAGGGTAAATGCCGATCATAAGGATGAACTCCAGAGCAAGCTCTGAATCAAATTGGGTACCGCGAAGCCGGTGAATAATTTCAAGCGCGTTCATGGATGAACGGCCTTTATCATAAACACGATTGCTGGTGATGGCATCGTAAGCGTCGGCAATGGCGACAATTTTTGCGTTATAGGGAATTTGGTAATCCACTAGGCCGCGAGGGTAACCGCGGCCATCCGGACGTTCATGGTGGTTGTAGGCAACATCGATCGTGGTATGAACCACTTTGGGTAGCGACATTAACATGTCGCGTCCCCAGTTAGCGTGGTTCTGCATTATGCTGTACTCCTGAGGTGTCAGTTCACCTGACTTCTGCAGAATCTCCAAGGGTACTTTTGTTTTGCCAATGTCGTGTAACAAACCGCACAGCCCGAGCGTGCGGATCTCCTCTTCCATCAATCCCAGGCGCTTACCAAACGCCGCAGACAGAATCGAAACGTTCAAGCTGTGCTCTGCGGTGTATTCATCCTTATGTTTTAGTTTGGTCAGCAACAGCAGGGCATCGTTGTTTCTCAGAATACTGTCGACGCAGTTATTAACCACTTCGCGCGCACGATTAATATCAAGAGCTCGGCCTATTCGCAACCCGGCCATGATGCCGGCGACAACGGATTTCGCTTCAGCGTAGTGATTCTTGGCAATGCGAATTTCGGTGTTTACATTCACCTTGTTGATGTAAGTAATACGACGGGCGGTGCGCTGAATGTTCGGGTCTGATTTTTTTTCTGGTTTTTTGGTGGCGTCCGCTTTCCCTAAGTCCGTTGAGAACTGTTGGAAATAAGCTGTATCTGGTTTATCTAAAGGGGCTTGCGGAAGCTCATCAAGCTCACGCTTCACCTTACCTTCGATAACCACCATGCGGCACTGTGTCTGGAGGGCGTCGATTTCGTCACGACTTTGAATAATAAATCCCTGGAAGAGAAAGTCGGTATCCTCCCAGTTGCAATCAAGACGGACAACGTACATGCCCACCCGAAGCTCAGAGACGTCAATCTCCAGTTC
This sequence comes from Marinobacter sp., assembly GCA_036960525.1. Lineage (GTDB taxonomy): Bacteria > Pseudomonadota > Gammaproteobacteria > Pseudomonadales > Oleiphilaceae > Marinobacter. The sequence continues at coordinate 10,979 of JBALXR010000004.1, read as the reverse complement.
GACGGTTTCGTAGCGCATCAAAAAAACCCGTGTTCTAAGTGTCCATATAATTACACAAGTTGTTTTATGGCGATAGAGCACAAAGCTGGAAATTAGGAGTTCTGCGAAAATAAGCCGGTTTTTCGGCTCATTTTATGTCGCGGTAATTACTGGCAAAAGATCAGGCAGTTTTTTTAATTCAGCCGACGGCATTGGACGGGCAAACAGGTACCCTTGCAAGATATCGCAGTGCCTGCGGGCCAGCTCTTCTTGCTGCTCCCGTGTTTCTATTCCTTCTCCAACCACGCTCACCATCGGCTGCAAGAGCATCACGCAGTGTCTCTTTAAACGAGGCCGGTGAGCAGATCATGGGTGGCCTAAAAGGTAATCTGCGCTTCTTGCTGTTATAGCCGGTTATTTCTGAAAACGCCGGGTTGGCATGGACCAGCAGGCTTGTACGCCCTCTGCGCCGGCTGCCCATAACGGGTTTAGTGTTCATCAGCGGCAAGCTTGATCTGGAATACGCAACAATTGGATATAAAACTCGCCACCACCGAAAGGGGTATCCCGATAGTTCACCTCACCGCCAAGCTGTCGGCTGATTTCCCGGGTGATGGCCAACCCCAGGCCAGTGCCCGGTAGCCTGCGGGTGTCACTGCCGTCGGCATGTGAAAATCGCTGAAAAAGCTTACTGCGAAAGGCTGGGTCGACTCCGGGACCGTGATCACACACGCGGATCACTACCCGGTCTGCGTCTAAGTCAGTAGAGATCTCAACAGCTTCACCCTCAGGCGAGAACTTGATGGCATTCGAGATTAAATTGGTGAGCGCCTGAATCAGTCGGGCGCCATCCACATGCACATGGACGGCAGTCAGGCTAACCGCGATTTGAAGTCGCACATTGTGCTGCGAAGCATATCCGGCCATGGATTCAACCGCCTCTTCGATTAAGGGGTTAAGCGCCTGATCAACCATCTCCATCGGCATTTTGCCCGCCACCAGTTTTTCCATGTCGAGCAGATCGGTGATTAATAACGTAAGGCGCTTCACATTTCTTTGAGCTGTTTCTAGCAAGGCTTCGGCCTTCTCCGGCAGGTTTCCTGCTGCGCCGCCGGCTAATAAGCCGAGTGAACCATTAATAGAGGTCAGCGGGGTACGCAACTCGTGGCTAACAGTGGCTATAAACTGGCTTTTCATTCGGTCCAGCTTCCGGCGTTCAGTAATGTCTTCAACAAGTGACCAAATCACCGAGCGTTCATTTGATTCCTGACTCAAAATCCCCTGCACCCGCACCGGGTAGCGGCTGCCATCCTTGCGGATATACTCTTTCTCGATGGGACCGTAGCGTCCAATTTTCTTAAGGCTGGCCAGAGCCTCGTCGTCTTCTGGCCGATATTCTTTCGGCGTTAGATCCCAATAATTAAGGTGTACAAATTCTTCGCGGGTGTAGCCGCTGGGGTGAGTCAGGGCGTCGTTCATGTCGATAAACTGCCCGGTTTTGAAATCGCTCAATGCGATGCCAATCGGCGCAAATTCAAACAGGCTGCGCAAGCGGCTTTCGTTTCGCTCCAATGCCTGGCGCGTTTTCTCCTGGTCATGAATGTCATGCACGTAGCCGTGCCAAAGTATGCTGCCATCAGACAATGGCTCAGGCCTGGCCTGACCCTCAATCCAGCGGTAGTCGCCACCCTGGCCTCGCACCCGGTACCTGGCATTCCAGTTTTCAAGGGTTGCGGCTGATTGTTCAACGGAAGTAACAACGGCATTCATGTCTTCGGGATGAATGCGATTCCAGGCAAGACTGGCATCCTTGGCGGCTTGTGCCGGGGTCAGACCATAAAATGTCTGAATTTGGGGTGAACTGAAGGGAAACGTCGAATGCCCGTCCGGGAATCGCTGGAATTGGTAAGTGACTCCCGGCAATTGCGCCATCAGCTTATTCAGGCGTTCACTACTCATGGTGTTCTGGAGGAGGTCAGACAACCAGCTGGCAAGCAAGCGTATGAACAGTGTGTCGCTCTCATCAAAATCCACCGGCCGGGCATCATTGGCGCAAAAATTCAGGGTACCAAACGCCCGCCCTTCCACTTCGATCACAATGCCGGCGTAAGACCCAAGTGGTCGTGCCTGGTAACCGGGATGGGTCTGGAATTCGCTGTTTTTGGCATCGGCAACAAACAGCTCGGTGCCTGTGCCCGAGAACAAAAGCTGGCACCAGGTTTGCCCAAGGGAATAACGTTGCCCGGGATGAACGTCTGACTTGGGCGTTCCATCGACCCAGCGCGCCGTATAGGTACTGCTTTCGATCTGGCTGAGAATTGCTATATCCGCCCCAAGGTAGCACCTCGCTTTGCTCAAAGCATGTTGAATCTTGGCATCCAGCGTATTCTTGGTATTGAATGCGATTTGGTTGAGCAACACCAGTGCGCCGTGGTGTTTGTTGAGTTGTGCCTGGGCTTTGCGCTCTCGGGTAATATCGACAACGAAGCCTTCTAACAGCTTGGGGTGCTGATCGCTACCGCTTACCTCTTTACCCCTTTCTTGAACCCATCGCCAGTTTCCATCACGGTGGCGGATGCGGTATTCATATTGCCATGCTTCATCGGAGGCCATAGCATTTGCGATTGCTTCGTTAAGCCCTGGCACATCATCGGGATGTCTCAATTGGGCATAACTAACCGTTGCACTGCCAATCAGTTCTTCTGCCGAATAGCCACTAATGTGATTAACCTGGCCGCCTATATAAAGCATGGTTCTGTTTTTGTCTGGCAGGCAACGGTAAGAGACTCCCGGCATATTGCTCACCAGGGAGGCAAGCTCACTGCGGCTGGCGTTGAGCCCCGCGCGGGATTTCTGGTTAACGTTATCGGCTCTTATCATCTCTTCCACGGTCGCGGCCAGGTCACACAGCATCTCGATCTGCTCAGCATCAAGCGTTCTCGGTTGAGTATCCAACAGGCAGAGTGTGCCTACCCGGTGACCGCTGACTGTATGCACTGGGACGCCAGCGTAGAAACGTATTTTCGGAGCGCCGGTAACCAATGGGTTATCAGCAAAGTTTACGTCTTTGTGTGCATCTTCCACGATCATAGGAGTGTTGCCGAGAATGGCATGGCCGCAAAATGAAATATCGCGCGGCGTCTCTCGGGTGGCCAGCCCCTGTGAGGATTTGAACCACTGCCGATCACGGTCGACCAGTGATACTAGGGCGATGGGAACCGAGAAAGCGTGTTTAGCCAGCCGGGTGATGCGATCAAAGCGCGCCTCGGCACCGCTGTTGAGTAGGCAGGTCTCATCGAGCGCGCGCTGGCGCTCGGTTTCGTTCCCTGGGATCGGCGGTGTTTTCATGATGTGCCCTTAGCCGTTTCGTGCCCCGTGGCACCGAGTGAGTTTGTCGCCCTGCAAACGCGATTTCGGCCACCGCGCTTGGCTTTATACAGCGCCTTATCAGCTTGCACAATCAAGGCTTCGGGCGAATCGTTGGGACACAGCTGAATGTCTACGACGCCGGCAGAGAGGGTACAAGAAAAGAGCTGACCACCACCCGTAAACTGGATAGCGGCGAAGGCCTCGCGTAGGCCATTAACTAGTCGTTCAGCGGACTCCGCCGCGCAATCAGGCAACACCAGGGCAAATTCTTCACCGCCGTAGCGACCCAATTTATCGGTACTTCGAAAGTGCTGGCGCAACAGGGTTCCCACGGCGGCTATCACCAAGTCACCCACGGCATGACCATAGGTGTCATTGACCGCTTTAAAGTGATCAATGTCGAGCATAACCACGCTGAGCGGTCGAGGGTGCCGGCGCACGTACGCCCATTCGGCTTGCAGAGCCTCTTTGATACTTGCGTGTTTGAGCAAGCCAGTCAGACCGTCTCGGGTCATGGCTTGTTCCAGATCACGCAGACGCCGCACCCGATTCCGGCAAAGACCGATCAGCAGTTCCGGATCAACCGGTTTTTCCAGTAAGGCGTCGCCACCCATAATAATCGCCTGGGTTCGAAGCTCGGGGCTCGACTCAGCCGACAAGTAAATAATGGGCAGGTGCGCCCATCGCTCAAACTGTGTCAGTAAGGCCACCATTTCGGCACCGCTGGCTTCTGGCAACCAGAGATCCACCAGCACCAGTTCGGGTCTGAAATCGCTGAGGGTCTGCATCAACTCGCGCGGGTGGTCTAGCCACTTTACAAGCATGCCCGCCTGCTCCAGTACCATTTGGCAGCATTGGGCGAACTCCGCGTCGTTCTCGACAATCAGCACCCGTTCTGGGGTTGAATCTGTCGCTTTGAGTATCCTGGCTACACACGCAGCCAATTGGGGCACATCAAGCGGTTTAGTGAAATAACTGCGCCCACCACTACGCAAAGCATGGAGTCGGGCTGTAAAGCTTTCCTCGGCGCCGGTAAAAATAATCGGACAGGCAAAGCTCGTCAGACGATCTCGCCAAAAAGTCTCGGGATCAGCCTTCAGTTCTGGTGACTCACTGGCCCGGTGGTCTACGAGCAGCATGTCCGGCGGGCGCATATTGCTCTGTTCAAGATCCTGAGCATCGCTCAGGTGCAACACATTGAAGCCGAAGCCCCTCAACTGCTGGCCTATATAATCTGCCAGTATGAGGTCACGTTCAAGCAGCCAGATGTGGGGGCGATCCTCATTTTTTTCTGCAGTGATTGTTTCTACACCCACACCAGCATTACGACTTTCATCGGCCCGTAAAGCGGCTTGAAGTTGCTCGACCCAGCCCGATAGCAACAAGGCTTTGGTAGACTCTCCCTTTAACTTTAGCTGCGTTACTACTTGGCGTTCCAGTTCATGGGCCTGGTTTCCAAGCTGTTCAAGTCCGAATGTTCCGGCGGAACCGGCAAGTTTATGCAACGCCTGGTGTAGCGTTTGCAGGGAGTGTGTGCTTGAAGGGCCTGCTATCAGGGCGTCAATGTATCCCTTGATGAGCTTAAGATCACCTACCAAGCGTTGCTTGTAAGCCGCCTTTAGCAGCTCTAATCGAGAATCGATGGATGGCTTGTCCTCAGAAAATGAGTCAGTCATTAAAGCGACGCCATATTGCGCGGGCATCGTCTGCAAGCGTCATAGGGTCAAACGGTTTGGAAATCACCTCAGTAACACCCAACTCTCGATAACGGGCGAGTTCGCTAGGATGCACTGTGGCGGTCATGAACGCGACCGCCGTTTCCCCGGAAACGGAGCCCTGGAGGCGTAATGCCGCCAGTGTCTCAGGACCGTCCATATCCGGCATCATCACATCCAGCAGGATCAGCTGTGGGGCAAAGCCATCTACCTCTTTCAGCGCTAGTCGTCCAGAATCACAGGCTTTGACTGTTAAACCACCGACACCCCGAAGGGCCAAAGTAACAATTTCACGAATATCAGGGTCATCTTCAACGATCATTACGTTCTTAAGATCAGTCATAACAGGGCCTTTTTTGTCACTGTGCTAAAAGAGACAACAGTAATGGCACGTTCAAGAAAATTAAATTAAAATGAGTTTAAAAGCAATATGGCGCTTTTTTGGGCACGTGAAACTCAAAAAGCCCTGCGCTTTTGCGCAGGGCTTTTTGAGTTTCACGTGCCCGGCAGAATTATTGCGCGGTGATGGTAGACATCACAAGCTTGCCATCTTTCTTGATGGGGCCATCTTCTTTGGCGCCCAAAGTGTATTCAAATGCTCCGGTTTTCATACCGCCGTCTTCGGCGTGCACCATCAGCATTAACATGTCACCGGATTTGACTTCTTCGGTCAGGATAGCGGATACGTCCATGTTCTCACCCTTTTTCAGGGGCGCGTAGCCAACCACGGGCCCGGGTTTCATGGTGTCACCGGTGCGGTGAACAACCAGCCAGCCGTTGGCTTCAGCGGTGACTTTTCTGGCGGTAACGGTGCCTTCTGAAACAACTTGGTTATCCGCCCATACCTTGGCTTCGGTATCATTGCCCGCCTGAGCGATGCCGGTAGTCAGTGCGCCAGAAATAAGGGCGGCCATCAGTGCGGTGGTTTGTACATGCTTTTTCATTGCGTACTCCTAACGGTTGGTTGTGCCCATCCAGTTGGAATCTTTTCAGGATGTGCTACTGACAGCTACGAGCCGGTAATAGCGAAGTTTCAGGAGGCGCTGATTTTTTTCAGGTCGTGTGGGTTACTATGGCTGGCGATGGCCCCACAGGTTTAACGGCGGAATGTCGCCAATTGTGGCTGAAGACAAACGTAGAGTCATGTTTGAAATGAGTTAACGACGTTACTGTCGCCCGTGATTGGTGGGGAAGGTTATGTGTTTCCGTAAGGCTAAAGTAACCATATTTTTTTTGCTCTTTACCGCTGTTTTTGCGCAAGCGGCAGAATCGAAGGAACTGGTGTTCCTGAACTGGCCAAATTATATGGATCCGGAAATTATCGCGGAATTCGAACAGCTAACAGGTATCACGGTAAAGCAAAGCTATTTCGATTCTGACACTGCCAGGGACGAACTTCTGCTCGAGACCGAAGGAAAAGGCTTCGATGTGGCGCTCATCAATGGCGCCTCAATCAGAATTTTGGCGAAACGCGGTTGGCTCGAGCGCCTTGATGAGTCGAGTGTCCCTAATCTGAAGCACATTGATCCACGTCGGCGCATCGAATTTGAAAAAGCCGAAGATTTCGGCGTACCTTATTTCTGGGGTACGGTCGGCATTGTTTATCGTCAGGATCTGGTTCCCTTCGCGGTTTCAAGCTGGATGGACCTGTTGCAGCCGGTAGAGGAACTGCACGGTAAAATTAGCATGATTGGCGACAGCGCGGATATGATCGGTGCGGCCCTCAAGGCTTTGGGTTACTCGCTCAACAGCACTGACGAGGATGAGATGAAAGAGGCCGAGGCGCTGCTGGAAACGCAGGCTCCGGCGGTTAACACCTACCGCTATCTTTCCCTGAACGAAGATTCCGCGTTGTTAACCGGCGAGGTTGTCATGAGCATGATGTACAACGGCGATACCCGGATGTTGCAGGAATACAACGACAATATTGCTTTTGTACTTCCCAAAGAGGGCGGCAATATCTGGACCGATTATCTGAGCGTTCTTAGCGCCTCTCCCCGAAAAGCCGAAGCCAAACGGTTGATCAATTTTCTTAATGAGCCGGAGATAGCCGCGCGGCTTGCGCAGTACGTCTACTATGCGACGCCTAACCTAGCTGCCGAAGCATTGCTGCCGGTGGATTTCAGGAATGATCCTGTTATTTACCCGAGTGGCGAGGCGCTGGAAAACTCGGAAGCCTATCGTCGCTTGCCACCTCGGGCTCATAAAAATCGCTCGGCCATTTTCTCGCGGATTGTCTACTGACCGCCGAACCCTTATCTTATTGGCCTGTTATTATGAATAAAAACAAAGCCTGCATAAGCAAATACAAGGCCTTGTGCTTGGCGCTTACCTTGATTGTGTTCAGCTGTCCGCTGCAGGCGTCAGAGCCAACGGAACTGTTATTCCTTAATTGGTCGGATTATATGGATCCGCAGATTCTGGAGGAGTTCAAACAACGCACCGGCATTGCGGTGAAACAAACCTATTTCGATTCTGATGCCGTCCGGGATGAACTTCTGCTTGGAACGGGAGGTAGAGGCTTTGATCTGGCGATTATCGATGGCACTTCGATTCGGATTCTGGCAAAACGTGGCTGGCTTGAACCAATTGATGAAACGGATATTCCCAACCTGGCGTATATCGATCCGCGCTGGCGCGCCGTGCACGAGAAGGCTGAAGTGTACAGCGTGCCTTACTTCTGGGGAACGCTGGGTATAGCCTACCGCCAGGACCTGGTAGCTTTTCCGGTTACAAGCTGGATGGATTTGTTGCAGCCAGCCGAGCCCCTAAAGGGCAAGGTGGCGATGATCAGCGGCACCAGAGACCTGATTGGCGTGGCACTGAAGGCATTGGGTTATTCGCTCAACAGCACCGACATACAAGAGCTCAAGGAAGCCGAGGCGCTACTCCAGGCGCAGGCGCCGGCCGTTAAAACCTACAAAGCTATTTCCCGGGATGCAAATTCCGCTTTGGTGAATGGCCAGGTCGCCATGAGCATGATGTATAGTTCCTACGCCTCGATGGTCCAGGAACACCATGACGAGATTGCGTTTGTCCTCCCGAAGGAGGGCAGTAATATCTGGGTCGATTATATAAGTGTTCTCAGTGCCTCTGCCAATAAGGCCGCCGCTAAACAGTTCATTAATTTTCTCAACGAGCCGGAGATCTCTGCACGGCTGGCGCAGTTCGTCTATTCCGCCACGCCGAATATGGCCGCCGAAGCATTGCTTCCGGCTGAGTTTATGAGCGATCCGGTTATCTACCCGAGCGATAAGGCGCTGGAAAAGTCGGAAACCAATCAACGCCTGCCTGTCCGGACGCAAAAAATCCGTGCAGAAATTTTTTCGCGCCTCGTTAACTGGACCCAGTACTAGCACATGCGTCTTCACGCCAAGGTACTGTTGGTTGTTGTACCCCTAGCGGTTATTCCGCTGTTGATATTAGGGTGGCTCGCCTACGATCAGCTGCGTTCAACGGCGGTAGAGCGCAGTTCGATTCAGATGACAACGTTAATGGATCAAATGGCGCGCAATTTCCAGATGCATCAGGACGTTGCCAAAGCGAACGCCAAACTGTTTGCCGATGCCTCGCTGATGCGCGCTTACGCGCTGACGGAAGACGAGGAAGAGCGGTATATACTGATGCTGCCTTCGTTGTTGAAGTTGTTCTCCAGCTATCTGCGCGCCTATCCCGATTACACCGAGATCCGCTTCCTACTACCAGATGGCTATGAAGACGCTCGTACCACCCTGATACCGATACCCAATATCACCGAAGAAGAGGGCGATACACCGTTCTTTCAGGAACTCAGCCGGTTCAAGGGCAATGCATTTGTTCAGGTTTCCACTCCCCCTGACAGCCATACGGTATCGCTGCAGGTCGCGCGGCCCATTCGTCTGATCGACTTAACGACTCAGGACCCGCTAAATGGCGAGCCGGCGCTGCGAGGCTATCTGGTAGTCACCATGGGGCTGGGTTTCATGGCAGAGCAGATTGCCGCGAGCCGTATGGGTGAAAATGGCCATACGTTAATAGTCAACTCAGACGGTAAAATTCTTTTTCATCATGACTCCTCGCAGCTAGGCCAGTACATATCGGCGCCACTGTTGAAGAAGGCTTTAGAGACATGGAAGGGCGAGGAGCTTGTGCCTGCGCTCTATCAAGAGGCGGGCAGTCTGTTAGCGACCCGGCGCTTGCAAGAGGGCCTGCTGCTGATCGGCACACTGCCGAAGGAAGAGCTGCTCGAAGAAAGCCGGCGGCTGGGTAATAGTGTTGGCTGGATCGTACTTGGCACCATAGTGCTGTTGATTTTTGCGTTGTTGATTTCCATGAACGTTCTTATGGTTCGCCCATTACAACAGTTGATGGGCGCCGTTCGCGAGATTGGGCGTGGAAACCTGGCGCCTAAGATTGGGTTATCGACCAGCGACGAGCTGGGCCAGTTGGGGTTGAGTTTTCAGGAGATGGCCGGCAACCTGAAAACATCACGCGTCAAAATCGAGCGTTTGGCTTATCACGACAGCTTGACCGGCTTGCCTAATCGATTTCAGGCTCATGAGGCGCTGCGCTGCATGATCGCTCTTGCCCGCCGCCAGAACGGCAGGATGGCCGTATTGTTCCTTGATCTGGACAATTTCAAGCGAGTTAACGACACATTAGGCCATCAAGTAGGCGACCAGCTCCTAATGGAAATGGCAGCCCGCCTTCAGGTTGTTCTGCGGGCAGAAGACGTTATCCATCAGGAAGCTTCTCACAATACGTCGGATGTGCTCGCTCGCCTGGGTGGCGACGAGTTTGTTGTTTTGCTGTCGAATGTTGGCAGCTCGCGGGATGCGGCTAAGGTTGCCTCGCGTATTCTGGATATTATGAGGCTGCCGTTTTATTTTAATGATAACGAAATATACAGCGGTTGCAGTATCGGAATTTCACTGTTTCCCAGTGATGGTAGTGAGGTAGATGATTTGATAAAACGCGCCGATGCCGCCATGTATCAGGCCAAGGAACAGGGGCGCAATAATTACCAGTTTTATTCCGCCGCCTACAATCTTGCTGCGCTCGAACACATATCTCTGGAAGGCAGGCTGAGGCGAGCATTAAAAAATAACGAGCTGGTACTTTATTATCAGCCGCTGGTACAGGCCAGAACAGGCAAAATTGTTGGGCTTGAAGCCCTTCTGCGTTGGCATGATCCGCTTGAAGGCATTATTCCGCCCGACAAATTTATTCCTGTCGCCGAGGAAAGTGGTTTAATCCTGCCGCTGGGTGAGTGGGTTCTGCGTGAGGCGGGGCGTCAACTGAGCACATGGCACGCCGCGGGGTTCACCGATGCCAGTGTTTCCGTCAACGTCTCCGCCATACAGCTACAGCGTCAAGACCTTGTTACCATTGTTGACCAGGTATTGAAGGATAACGGGCTTCGCCCCTGGCAGCTTGAGCTCGAAATCACAGAAACCGCTCTGATGAAAATTCGGCCAGAGGTAATCGGCGATTTGAACGCAATGCGTCAAAAAGGCGTGACGGTTTCACTGGATGATTTTGGTACTGGCTACTCTTCCCTGAGCCTTTTGCAGGAGTTGCCCATAGGCAAACTCAAAATCGATAAAAGCTTCGTGCGGGACATGCTGGTGGACCCGAAAGATGCCGCCATCGTCTCGGCTGTTCTGTTTATCGCCAAAAGCCTGGGGTTGCGCTCAACCGCCGAGGGTGTCGAAACGCCCGAGCAGGCGGCTCGTTTGGCGGAAGAGGGATGCGATCAACTTCAGGGTTACCTGCTATGCCGGCCGTTGCCAGTGGCGGAGATGACGGCGTTTTTGAAGAGTAGAAAAACCATTGAGCTTCCCAAGCCACACTGAAAGCGTTTAGTCATTAACAACAATAAATAAAATATCTGAATAAAGCATCCTCCGCCAGCGGCCAAAAGGCAGCGCCGCGAAC
>JBALXR010000049.1:0-23520 GCA_036960525.1 Marinobacter sp. | reverse complement strand
CAACGACGACCGAATTGGCCAACGCTTTCAGGTGTCGGTTGGACGTGCCAGACGCCAAAACCATGAAATCGGTGATACCGGTGCGCTCGCGCACATCAATGACACTTAAATCCTGGGCTTTTACATCTTCCAGCGCTTTTATTACCAGATCTTTCAGTTGTTCGGCCTGCATAATCACCCTGTTGCCGGGCTCTGGCCAGAATGGCCACCCGAAAAGTCGTTATTAATGCGATTGTAGCACTAAAGTTCCGCCACAGGGCAGGCACCATAGAGCCCTTGCCGGTGAATTTCTGCCAGCGCTGGCCACGGCAGCAGGTAGCGCGCGGAATGACCCGCCGCCAGACGCTGACGAATGGCGGTCGCGGAAATATCCAGCAAGGGCGGCGCAAACATTACAATTCGGCCACAAGGCGAGTTTTTAAGCTCATTGCCGTGTTCGGCGTAATGCTTCGACAGCAAAAAGGCGGGCACGCTCTGTGGATCTAACGCCGGACCGGGGCGACGAACCACCACGATATGCGCCAGTGCCAGAATTTCCTGCCACTGGCGCCAGCGATCAAAACCGGCAAACGCATCGGTACCCACGGCCATCACCAGTGGGCAATCCAGGCCCAATTCGGCGCGCAGTTGGCGCAGTGTGTCGGCGGTAAAGGATTTACCGCCGCGATCCAACTCGCGCGGATCAATGCCTAACGCCGGCTCGCCCTCAATCGCCAGTTGCAAAAGCCGGAGTCGCTGGCCTGCGGTTGCGCCCGTTGCGCCACGGTGCGGGGGAGTGTAGCTGGGCACCAGGTGCACCTGAGCCACTCCCAGATAATCCTTGAGTTCAAGGCCCAGTCGCAGGTGGCCGTGGTGCACTGGGTCAAAGGTTCCACCATAAATTACGTGCATGCGCTAAACCCGGATATGACCGTCACCGAACACCACATACTTTTGCGACGTCAGGCCCTCCAGCCCCACTGGTCCGCGGGCGTGAATTTTGTCAGTGGAAATTCCGATTTCCGCGCCCAGACCGTATTCAAAACCATCGGCAAAGCGGGTGGAGGCATTTACCATTACCGAGCTGGAATCCACTTCGGTAAGAAAACGCCGAGCGCGGGTGTAATTTTCAGTGATAATGCTGTCGGTGTGCTGGGAGCTGAACTGACTGATATGAGCAATAGCGCCGTCCAGACCGTCCACCACTTTTACCGCAAGAATAGGAGCCAAATACTCTGCTTCCCAGTCGGCTTCTGTCGCCGGCGTCATCTCGCTGACAATTTTCCGACTGCGTTCGCAGCCGCGCAGTTCTACACCTTTTTCCAAGAATGCGGCGCTCAGCAGCGGTAGCATATCAGCGGCGATTTCCTCATCCACCAACAGAGTTTCCATGGTGTTACAGGTGCCGTAACGTTGGGTTTTGGCATTCACAGCCACCGCCAACGCTTTTTCAGGATCGGCGTGACTGTCAATATAAACGTGACATACGCCATCAAGATGCTTGATCACCGGAACCCGGGCGTCACGGCTAACGCGCTCAATCAGGCCTTTGCCACCGCGCGGCACGATAACGTCAACATACTGCGGCATAGTGATCAGCTCGCCCACTGCCGCGCGATCGGCGGTGGCAATAATCTGAACAGCCGTTTCCGGCAGACCGGCTTGAGCCAACGCACTGGCAATACAGCGCGCAATAGCCTGATTAGAGTGAATGGATTCAGAACCGCCGCGCAATATAGCTGCGTTACCAGACTTCAGACAAAGACTGGCTGCTTCAACAGTCACATTCGGGCGTGATTCATAAATGATCCCGATAACGCCCAGCGGCACACGCATTTTACCGACCTGAATCCCCGACGGCCTATAGGCCATGTCGGTTATTACGCCAATCGGGTCTGCCAGGCCGGCCACCTGCAATAGCCCTTCAATCATGGCATCTACCCGCGCCGGCGTCAGTTCTAATCGGTCTAGCATGGCGCTATCGAGGCCACTGGCCCTGGCCGCAGAAAGATCCTCTTGATTGGCCTCTGCCAGCTCATCGCGGGCGGCGTCCAGGGCCTGAGCCATAGCCAGCAGCGCCTGGTTACGTACCGCTGTGGTTGATCTGGCAACGTGTTTCGCTGCTGCACGGGCCTGGGCACCCACTTCATTCATGTAAACTGCAATGTCCATCCGCTTTTTACCTTTGAATCCTGATGTCGCAAGAGCCATAACTTTACCTGTCTGCCTTCAAGTACGCACCCCAAACAACTAGTATACTAGTGTCTTAAACTCCGAAAACCAGATGCCACTAAAAGGAACACGAACATGGCCACGATGGCCGGCTCCGTGCTAGTGAAACCCCTTGCCCACAGCGCCTTGATTGGTATTGCCGTTATGATTGTGCTCTGTGTGCTGGTAAGTGAGCCACTGCTAGCCGCCTGTTCTGCAGCGGTTGGCGGCATTGTGGTGTGCAGCCCGACGTTCCGCAAACGCCATGGCTCCGCGCCATGGCGTGCCGTGCGCGCCGGATTTTTTATTATTCTGGTGCTTTTGGTGGCCACTGCCGCATCAACAGATCGGTGGTTTATTAGCTACTGGTTCTACTGCCTGCCATTGTTAGCCTATTTTGCAGTGCCGCGGCGCGGGGCATGGATTGGCATTATTGCGGTTGTCGCCATCGCCATCGCCGTGTTTATGGTGTATCAGGCCAGCGGCATTGCGCAACGCCATCAGATGATCGGCGCCTTTTTTCTAACCCTGCTCCTTAGCCTGATGCTGATATTTCTGCTGGAATTCAAACGCCGCCAGCTAATGCCCCTGCGGCGCACCGACGAGCTGACCAACGCCGCAAGCCAGCAGCACCTTACCGCCGACTTGAATAAAGAAATCCAACGCAGCGAGCGTGAAGGCACGACCCTGTCAGTCATCATGCTGGCATTAAAAACCGGCAACGATACAGAGCCGGCGGGTGCCGACTTGCGTTCAATTCTGCCGCAAATCGGACGCTATTTGCACAGCCACATCCGCGACTTTGACGCTTATTATCGCGTTGCGGATCTTCAGTTCCTGATTATTCTTCCCGGTATTACCAGCCCCCAGGCCTCGCGGCAGGCCGAGGCTTTGCAGCTCGGCGTGCAACAACTGTTAACCAGCCATCAACTAACAATGACACTCAGCACCAGCGCCGCCGGACTTAACATTGGCGATGACGCCAACAGTCTGCAACGCAGCGTCACAGGCACGTTACGCAGAGCCCAGCAACACGCCAGTAATAACAGCCAGACCTTCAACCGGCGAAACCAGGAGCCAAAGGCATGATCGAAACCCGGCTGCGCACCCGCACCTATGGCATAGCGTATCTGCTAACCGCCCTATTCTTACTGATGCTGGGCCTGCTGAATCTGCGTTACGGCTTTTACGGGCTATTTTTTGTCGCTCTAGCCATGGCTGTGTTGGCCGGATCGGGCATAGCCTACACCATTATGAACAGGCGCCAGCAATTGACCGCAAAAGGTCATTTTATTGTGCTGTGCACGCTTAATGGCGCCGTGCTGGCGACAAGCGCTGTCAGTCAGAGCCCGGTGGCCGGCCATTGGGCAATGCCTTTGCTAGCGCTGAATTTACTCATTCTGCCGGTGCGCAAAGGTCTGGGTCTATCGCTGTTATTGCTGGTACTGATGACACTGCTGTTAATGTTGAAAGCCGGCACCACAGAAGCTTTGGCGGCGTTCGGTGGCATGGCCATGCTACTTGGAACCAGCACGATGGCCGTGCGGCGCTACGGTACCATGGCGCAATCTGCGGATGACCTGACCATTATCGATCCGTTGACGGGAGCTCACCACGGCCGGTTTCTTGATGAAAACCTGCAACAGGAAATCAGCCGAGCGAAGGTGACCGGACACCCATTGTCGGTGATTGTTCTGGATATAGATCACGCTGATGAAGTGGCGACCCTCCATGGCAACGACACTCTGACTGCCTTGCAACGGCAAATTATTCAGCAGCTGTTCGAAATCATTCGCGCCGGCGACACTCTTTATACTATTAGCGAATCGACTCTATTCGTAATATTGCCATTCACCCCAGAGGACGGGGCGAGAGTAATCGCTGAGCGCATTCGTCGCACGATCGCCGAACGGCAATGGCTGCCGGTCGAAAGTTGCAGCGTCAGTATAGGCTGCACCACACGCATGTCAGCCGATACAGAAAGCAACGCTTTGATAGCAAGGGCTCACAACGGCGCCAGCCAAGCCCGTAAAGCGGGTGGCAACAGTGTACGGTTTATGCACGGATCCCTCGCCCTATAATGCTGGGCTGGCTAGGTGAGCTTAGTGCTTTAGTGACTGCAAACCCGGGCTGGTTGAGCGCCGCGCTTTTTGCCACTGCTCTAGTGGAATCGCTGGCGATTGTCGGTCTGCTGGTGCCCGGCGTCGCCATTCTGTTTGCGTTGACTGCCTTAGCCGGACAGACCGGCATGGCAATGGGCGAGGCCCTGTTCTGGGTGTTTTTTGGCGCTGTTGTCGGCGATACCCTGAGTTTTGCCCTGGGGCGCCTGCTGACCGGAAGACTTAATAACGTTTGGCCCATGAGCCGCTACCCCGCCATCGTAGCCCGCGGAGAGGCTTTTTTTTACCGACACGGCGCCTTTAGTATTGTGGCGGGACGCTTTATTGGCCCGATCAGGCCCATCATTCCCCTTATTGCGGGCGCGCTTTGGATGCCCTGGCACCGCTTTGTTGTCTTCAATATCAGCTCGGCTGTTGCATGGGCACCCGTTTATGTGTTGCCAGGTTTTCTAGTGGGCAGCGCCCTTACGTCGGAGTTACGGGCACCGCCTCACGTCTATGCCGTCAGCTTGGTCAGCGTGGGCGTTCTGCTGCTGGTGTACCTGGTGTTATTTCGCGCCCACCTGGGCCTGACGGGCCGCGGCCGTGTGTACCAGTATTTGGAGCAGGTGGTGCAAAACTACCGTGCCAGCCATCGATTCTGGCACCTTTACAGCAAGCAACGCCCTACTAATCAGGGCGAGTTTCCGCTGGCATCTCTTATGCTGGCTCTGAGCAGCGCCAGCCTGTTTGTGTTGTGGGGCCAGTTGGCGGTATTTACCAATGTTCTGCAGCCTTTTGACCAAGCAGCGCTGGAGTGGTTTGCGGCCTGGCGCCAACCGTTGCTGGACATACCCGCTATTGCGATTACTTCGTTAGGCGACCCGGCGATTTTACTGATAGCCACTGTACTTGTCTGCCTGGCCTTGACGTTTCGCGGTTTTTACGCAGGTGCGTTGCATTGCCTGGCCGCCAGCGTGCTGACCACCGTTCTGGTGTGGGCCCTGAAAAGCGGTTTTGCTGCAGCACGGCCAGAGATGGTGTTTGCACCACCGCAATCCGGCTCGTTTCCGAGCGGCCACACCGCCGGCATTACGGTTTTGGTAACCCTGGCGGCGGGCTTTATTGCGGCCGAAGCCAGTGCCCGCAAACGCTGGCAAATATACGTGCTGGCATCGCTGCCGCTGCTTCCAGTGGCGTTAAGTAGGCTTTACCTAGGCGTGCACTGGTTTAGCGATATTGTGGGTGGTTTGTTGCTGGGGCTCGCGGTCACTGGTGCGGTACGCGCAAGCTACAGTCGTTATGACCGCATCGCACTCTATCCAGACAGTACAACCGCTGCGGCTTTCACGGCGTGGTTAATATTTTGCGGAGGCTATCTCTATTTTCGCTGGCCACAGGCTCTGGCCGACTACGCGCCAGCCATCAGCTGAATGTGCCTAACGAATTGCCAGCAACTGTTTTACTTCATCCACACGACTGCGGGCGCGGGTTAACAGATCCAGGCTGCGCGACGCATTCAGCTCAAGTCCGCCCAGACGACTGTAAGCAGGCAACTGATCAAAGCGTGGCAACTTCTCGCTCTGACCAGAACCAATCATGGCGTGCATTTGCGCCACAATCACTACGTCTACCAGCTGTGGTTCCGGCTGATCGATGGCGTAGTCCCAGTCTTGAGCATGGCGGGTCGCTTCTAAAAATGGAGCAGGAAACGCCCAATTTTCCAGCACCCCGGCGCCAGTATCTGCGCGCAATTCTGCAATAACTGCCAACAAGCGTTCTTCATCATTAAACAGATGGGGGTGGTGCTCGGCGTGAACCAGTATTGGCACCACGCCAATGTCGTGCAGCAACCCGGCCAACATAGCCTCTTCCGGGTTGATTTTGGTCGCTTCGTCAGCCAGCACCCAGCACAGCGCTGCCATTTCGCGGGAGTGCTGCCATAAACGCTCCATGTGCTTCTGCAGCAACGGCTGACGGCTCTTAAACACCTCACGCATGGCGAATACGGTCACCAGCTGGCGGGTTGTTTTCATGCCCAGCCGCACGACTGCCTCACGTACATTGCGAACATCGTTAAAGCCGCGATAGAGAGGGCTATTGCAGGCCCGCACCAGCTTTGCAGACATCGCCGGATCCGCCGATATAGCCATGGCAACCTGATCTACCCCGGTATCCTCTCGGCCTACCAGACGCCGCACTTTCCAGGCAACATCCGGCACGCTGGGCAGCTGAACCTTATTCGAGCGCAGTTCGGAATAGAACTCCATCAACAGCTGCTCCTGTTCGCTGCCGCCTTGGTCGCCATCACTGGCTTGCATTTCCACTTGGCTCATGGGCGCACGGCCCAGCATCTGCGCCAAGACATCTTGGGCAATCACCAAAAACTCGCAGGGCTTTACCGCTTTCACGTCGTACATACGCGGCTGCAACCGGGCGATGGGATTCTGCGCGCGTTCGCTACCGGCAGCAATGCGGCCAGGACGACCGTCTTCGGACGTCAGCTCTACTTCGCCGGCCAACAGAAAAAACTCTTGGCCATCAAGAGCACCGCGTCTCATGATGTCTTTACCGGCTTTAAACACACAGCGTTCGGCGCGGCTGGCCAGCAGCACCAGCTGATCATCGGTTAGCCTGTTCAAAGGCTGGAAAGCTTTCAGCTGACGAAGTGACAGGCTTTCCTGACGCCCCATGAAGGTACTCCTTTTAGCGCGTAATTTATAAATAAAGGTCGTATCGACACGCAGTGTAACCAGCGGTGCGCTAAACAACCATGCACAAACGGCTGAGCCGGCCATTCATTGACCGCGAAAATCTATTGGTTCAACCAATTCTGAAAACTCCAGCATCGCTTAAGCGCTTAGCTGGACTTGGTGTTATCTGCTCCTGCGGACGTATCGGCCTTGCCGGAATCTTTAACCTCACCGCCGCGTAACCACGCCACGGTAACCGGCGATTCGTGGCTAAACTCGCGAATAAAAATACCCCAAAAAGCGTTAAACAGCGCCGCCACCAGGGGGCCCATGACAAAGCCGTTGACACCAAACATGGCAAGGCCGCCAAGGGTAGACAACAACACTATGTAATCTGGCAGTTTGGTGTCGCGCCCAACCAGAATCGGGCGTAATACGTTATCGGCCAGACCAATCACCACAACACCGAAAGCGGTCAACACCAGAGCCTGAACCACATCGCCTATCGCCGCCAGGTAAATAGCGACAGGCACCCACACTAATGCCGCACCCACAGCCGGTAACAACGACACTGTGGCCATCACCACACCCCAAAGAAGCGCACCCTGAATACCCAGAATCCAAAAAATCAGGCCGCCCATGGCACCCTGAATAATGGCAATCAGCAGATTTCCTTTTACTGTCGCCCGGGTAACTTCGGCAAACTTGGCAAACAGCAGGCGCTCACGCTCGTCTCCCAACGGCAAGGCGCGGATCAGAAGCTCCACCAGACTTACGCCATCGCGCAGTAGAAAGAACGCCAGATACACCATTAATGCCAAACCAAGAAAAAACTGGAAAGTATTCTGACCCAGACCTAACGCCTGCTTACCCAAGAACTGACTACCGCTAACCACCAGGTTAACGGTGCGATCACGCAGTTCAGCGAAACTAACGTCAAACTGCGCCAGAAAAGACTGAATGGCCGGGAACGACTGATTCACCTGGTCAATATATTCTCCAGGGCGCACGTCTCCGTTCTGGATTTTCTGATACAGGCCGACGCCCTCTGCCACCAGGGATGTCACCAAAAACAGCACGGGAATAACCACAATCACCATGCACAGAAACAGGGTGATCAATGCGTTGGTGTTGGGCCTGTCACCGAAGCGCCGGGCCAGTTTCAGCTGAACCGGATGAAAAATCAGAGCAATGGTCACCGCCCAGAATATCGGCCCGAAAAAAGGCTTCATCAACAATATAAAGGCGATTGACACCCCGACCAGCATGGCCAGAAAGGCGCGTGTTTCAAGTTTTGCGTACATAGTAATCCAAACTCTCCTTGTTGCGGACCTCAGCCTACCACGGCACCATAGCAGGGAGGATAGCTACCCGTTTGTCGTGATTTATTAAAATAATTTCATTATTGCGAGCCAAATCAGTGCAAATGGACACATTTACCGAAGATACAGCGCTAGACGCCGCCGTTGAATTGCAGCGGGTGCTGGCAGCACGCACCCATCGCCGCACAGTAATGGGGAAAGAAGTGACAGTGCCCGGCCAACTGGGTTCCGCGCTGAATCTGCCTCGGACCGTTAGTCGACTGCAAAGCAGGCAGGCTCGCCTGCGTGAGCAGGGCCTGGACGATTTCCAGCAGCTCTGGGTTACCCTGTCGATACAAACACGCGATAAAGTATTACGGGCCATCGGCTGGTATAAACCACAGGAGTTGAGCTGGGACGACAAGCGCTCAAATCGTCTCCCCGGGCCTGATAAGAGCGTCTGACACCCTTTTTTAACATCCGCGGACAACTACCTACGAGCCAGCCCTCATTTTTGCGTATTAAAGCAGCAACAAAACCGGTATAATCCGTTCACATCACGCATTGCACGTCAATGCTTTACCTTTCGAATTCCGAGTACATCAATGTCTGAATTGTCTTTTGCCGAACTGGGGCTTGATCCTGCCGTTCTTGAAGCGGTGACCGCCGTTGGCTATGAAACCCCCACACCCATACAGGCGCAATCGATTCCTGCGCTATTGTCCGGCCGCCATTTACTGGGTGTAGCCCAGACCGGCACCGGTAAAACCGCCGCCTTTGCTTTGCCACTGCTGAGCCGGGTGGACCCAAGCGTCAACGCGCCGCAGATTCTGGTTCTGGCGCCTACCCGCGAACTGGCTATTCAGGTGGCCGAAGCATTTTCCACCTACGCCAGCAAGATCCCTAATTTCCATGTGCTCCCGATTTATGGCGGCCAAGACTTTTTTCCGCAGATTAAAGGCTTGCGCCGTGGAGCCCACGTTATCGTTGGCACCCCTGGCCGAATGCTGGACCACCTGCGTAAAGGCACCCTGAAGCTCGACAACCTGAAAGCTCTGGTGCTCGACGAAGCCGATGAAATGCTGCGCATGGGCTTTATTGACGACGTTGAAGCGATTCTGTCGAAAACTCCAGACAACTGCCAGCGCGCCCTTTTCTCGGCCACCATGCCGCCGCAAATCAAGAAGGTTGCTCAAACCTATCTGAAAGATGCGGTTGAAGTGCGTATCGAAAGCGCAAGCCGTACGGTTGATGCTATTTCTCAATACGTACTGCCGGTGTACGCCGAGCGCAAGCTTGATGCCCTTACCCGTATCCTGGAAGTAGAGCCGTTTGATGCGTCGATCATTTTTGTGCGCACCAAGGCCGAAACCATCGTGTTGGCGGAAAAGCTGGCTGCTCGCGGCCACGCTGTAGCGCCCTTGAACGGCGATCTGAACCAACGTCAGCGCGAGCAGACAGTTGAAGACCTGAAACGTGGCAAGAAAGACATCGTGGTAGCCACAGACGTTGCTGCCCGTGGACTGGACGTACCGCGCATCACACACGTAATCAACTACGACGTACCCTACGACACCGAAGCGTACATTCACCGCATTGGCCGTACTGGCCGTGCCGGTCGTGATGGCAAAGCCATTTTGCTGGTAACGCCCCGCGAGCGCAGCTGGCTGCGCACTCTGGAGCGCGCTACCAATTCGACGATGGAAGCCTATGAGTTGCCCTCGCCGGCGGCGCTGCAGAAAATGCGCGTAGACCAGTTTGAAAGCCAACTGATCGGTTTTGCAGAAGATCGCAAGCTGAGCAAAGCAATGGCGATGCTGGACGATATCGCTGAGCGCAACGAGATGGACGTTTCCATGATTGCAGGCGCTCTGGCGTGCATGCTGGAAGCCACTCAGCCAGGTTCGTTGCCACTGGAGCAGCCGGAAGCGCTGCCAACGGTATCAACCACGCAACCGAATCGTGATCGTAAAGCCGGTCGCCCTGGCGAGTTCCGCAAAGGTCCGAAGCCAGGTAGTTACGCTAAGCGTCCGAGTGGCGGCGCGCCAGGCGGCAAAGGCAAGTTTGCTGGCAAACCCGCTGGCAAACGCCCGCCGCGTCAGTCTGACGCCAAGCGCTGATACACTACGAAGCTGTAGTTGTAAGGATTGTTGTCGGACGCGGAGAAATCTTCGCGTCCGATTTCGTTCCACTCTTCCCAGTTCACTTCCGGAAAGTAAGCATCGCCCTCCACACTTGCGTGCACTAGGGTAATGTAAATACGATCCACCAGCGGTAACGCCTCGGCGTAGATTTGCCCGCCGCCAATCACCATAACTTCTTCAATACCGTCTAGCTCAGCCTGTGCTTCGGCTTTATTTAGTGCTGCCTGCAAGCTTGTGGCTGCGGTGGTACCCGCCGGTGCCTGCCATTGCTCATTGCGTGAAATAACCACGTTCATGCGGCCTGGCAAGGGGCGACCGATGGAGTCCCAGGTTTTTCGGCCCATGATGATAGGCTTGCCCATGGTGGCCTGTTTGAAGTATTTCAGATCCCCGGGCAGGTACCATGGCAAGTTGTTGTTACGGCCGATGACGCGATTTTGGGCCATGGCTACGATGAGTGCTTTTTGCATGGTGGTTTCCTTTTTTAAAACGGAAAGCTAACTCAACTATTAAATTGCAATCGGTGCTTTTATTCCGGGATATGGTTCGTAGCCTTCAAACTCAAAATCGTCCAGATCGTAACCAAAGATGGAGTTAGGCTTTCGCTTGATCACCAGCTTTGGCCGCGCCCGTGGCTCACGCTTGAGTTGTTCAAATACGATATCGTCAGTCAGGTGATTGCTGTACAAATGGCAATCACCAAAGGTGTGTACGAACTCGCCAACGTCGAGATCGCACTGCTGGGCAATCATGTGGGTGAGCAAGGCGTAGGAGGCGATGTTGAAGGGTACTCCCAGGAACAGATCGGCGCTGCGTTGGTAAAGCTGGCATGAGAGCTTGCCGCCGCTAACGTAGAACTGAAACAGACAGTGACATGGCGCCAGGGCCATACGGCCCTGGCGCACATTGTCTTGCGGGCCGATGGATTCGTCAGGCAGCTCGGCCGGATTCCAGGCGGAGACAATCAGGCGGCGGGAATTGGGTTTTTGGCGAATCTGGCCGATCAGGTCACTGATCTGGTCAATCACGCGACCGTCGTGGCACTGCCAGCTCCGCCATTGTTTGCCGTATATGGGACCTAAATCGCCATTATCCAAAGCCCATTCATTCCAGATGTTGACTTTGCGTTCGATCAGCCAGTTGTTGTCGGTGGAGCCCTGCAGGAACCACAACAATTCCTGGATGATGCTGCGCAGGTGGATTTTTTTGGTGGTGACCAAGGGGAAACCTTGCTGCAGATTAAAGCGAACCTGGCGACCGAATACCGAGCGAGTGCCTACGCCGGTGCGGTCACCGCGGTCGCTGCCGTTGTCGACTATGTCTTGCATCAGGTCCAGGTAGGCTTTCATACGGCATTTCTCCGGTAGGCTATGGTCATCAGAGTCAGGCCAGCTATCACCATGGGCAATGACAGTACTTGCCCCATGGTAAGCCAGTCAAAAGCCAGATAGCCCAGTTGAGCGTCAGGCTCACGCACGAATTCCACCGCGAAGCGAAACACGCCGTAGCAGATCAGAAACAGGCCAGACACCGCCATGCGCGGTCTGGGCTTGGCGGAGAACCACCACAGTATGACAAAGAACAGCACACCTTCGAGGGCGAACTGATACAGCTGGGAGGGGTGCCGGGCCAGGGCGTCTGGTGCTTGCGGAAATACCATGCCCCAGGACACATCCGTAGGCTTGCCCCAGAGTTCACCGTTGATAAAATTGCCGATGCGCCCTGCTCCCAGGCCTACGGGCACCAGTGGCGCAACAAAATCGGTCATGCGCCAGAAGCCTGCACCTATTTTTCGGCCGTACCACCACATGCCGAGCATGACACCCAGCAGGCCGCCATGGAACGACATGCCGCCTTCCCACACCCTCAGCAGCCACAAAGGATCTGCCAAGAACACGTCAAAATTGTAAAAGATGACATAGCCAAAGCGGCCACCCAGAATAACGCCCAACGCCAAGTAGAACAGCAGGTCACCTACCTGCTCTTCATTGACCGGCGACCAGGGTTTGCGGCTGCGCAAGCGCCCCAGCCACCAGCCGGCCGCAAAGCCGACCAGGTAAGTCAGACCATACCAGTGTATTTTCAGTGGCCCGATAGCAATGGCGACCGGATCGATCTGCGGATGTTGCAACATTGTAATCCCTTAACTTAGTAGAAAGCGGAGGCCGATCAGCACCAGCATAATGGCGAAGATGCGCCTCAATAGGGGCGCGTTAAGGCGGTGCGCCAAATTGGCGCCCACACGGGCGAATAGCACGCTGGTGAGTATGACCCCGACCAGCGCTGGTAAATAGATAAAACCAAGGCTGTGTGCCGGTAATTCCGGATCACCCCAGCCGGTCCACAAGTTGCCCAGAGCTCCGGCTAGCGCAATGGGCAGGCCGCAGGCAGCGGAAATACCGATAGCGTGCTGCATTTTAATATTGCAACGACTCAGGTAAGGCACGGTTAATGTACCGCCACCGATGCCAAAGATGGCCGAAACCCAGCCAATCACGACGCCCGCTGCCCTCAAACCTGTATTGCCAGGCACTGATCGATTTGGTTTTGGGTCAAAGCCAAGCAACATTTTTACCGCAACCACAATCACAAATACGCCAATAATCAGTTCCAGCGCTGGCCCGCTAAGCAGTGATGCGGTCCAGGCACCGATCAAAGCGCCAAATACGATACCTATAGTCATTGCCCGGAAAATATCCCAGCGAATTGCGCCGTGAACATGATGTGAGCGTATCGAACTTAACGAAGTGAACACGATAGTGGCCAGCGAGGTCCCCACTGCCATGTGGGCGGCGATATCGGGGCTAAAGCCTTGGGCACCAAAGCTGAAGATCAGTACCGGCACAATAACCAGTCCGCCACCAATGCCAAACAAGCCGGCTAGACTGCCTGCCAGCGCCCCCAAGGCGAGGTACAGCGAAAAAACCATGATGAAAGACATTGCAGCGCACACCGCCGTTACATTTATGGGAAGGTATGATACACCTTGTGAAAACAAGGCTCCATTGCACCAACCCTCTGTACACACATCGTTAAGGAAATAGCGCGGATATGTGTTTGATTGCGTTTACTCTGGGCCAGAACCGGCACTATCCGCTGGTGGTTGCGGCTAACCGGGATGAATTCTTCAACCGGCCCACGACCGCTATGGATTGGTGGACTGGTGCAAACCATGCGCTGGTTTCAGAACAGGTTCTGGCAGGCCGGGATTTACTGGCCGGCGGTACTTGGCTGGCTATCAGCGCCAGCGGTGTCGTCAGTGCGGTCACCAATGTGCGCGAAGGCAGCCCGGAGCCCGGCATTATTAGCCGCGGTGATTTGCCTTTGCGCGCCTTACAACAATCGCCCCAAGCCTTGCGCAGGCACTTAGCCGATAACGCCAGCCGCTATTCCGGTTTTAATCTGGTGACACTCGATGCCGGCCAAAAACGCGCGGCCGGCCCTGGCGGCTGGTATTTCAGCAATCGCGATGCTCACCCGGGGCGCAGCCTGCACCGCGGGAGCTACGGCGTTAGCAATCACCTGCTGCAGACGCCCTGGCCCAAACTGTTGCGCCTGCGCCAACATGTCACCAACACCGTAATCGCAGCCGGTGAAGACAGCGAACCTTTGCATCAGGCTCTTATCAATCACCTGTTTGACTCCACACCGGCCCCGGATCATTTGTTGCCCCGCACCGGTGTCAGCCTTGATACCGAGCGAGTGTTATCACCGGCGTTCATTGTGGGCGAGCATTATGGCACCCGCGTTACCACGGTGGTGACCGTGGCCGCCAGTGGCGAAGTACGGGTTACCGAGCAAACCTGGCAACCCGGCGGAAAACCCGGTGAATGTCGGCAAATGTGCTGGCAGCAGTAGCCGGTAAGCTCTGTTATAATCCGCCGGAAAATACATCTGGTGCCCCGTCTGGCGGCATTATTCGATTCGATCACAGCGGAGGCTTTTATGGCTGGCAAAAAAGACACCGTGGCTGCCGCGACAAAAGCATCCTCGTTAGGTGGCTTTGAAAAATCCCTAGAGGAGCTGGAGCAGCTAGTGCGTGACCTGGAGCACGGCGAGTTAACACTGGAGCAATCGCTGGCCACCTTCGAACGTGGCGTCGGCCTTACCCGTGATTGCCAACAAGTCCTGAAAAGTGCCGAGCAGCGGGTAGAAATGCTGGTACAAAACGGCGATGGCAGTCTGGAAACCCGACCGTTCCTTGAGCAGAGTAATGAACAAAGTGTACAGAGCGATCAGAGCAGCGATTCGTGAACACCGCCACCCGCTTGCCAGCCAGTGAATTTTTGCAACACTGCCGCGCCGAGATTGACCAGAAGCTCGCTGATTATATGGATCAAGCCAGCGCATCCCAACGCCTGCAGGACACAATGCGCTATGGTTTGCTAGGCGGTGGCAAGCGCATTCGCCCGGCGCTTTGCCTGGCCGCGGCTGAAGCCGTTGGCGGTCAGCGCCAAATCGCTCTGGCACCGGCCTGTGCTCTAGAGATGATTCATGCATACTCGCTGATGCACGACGACTTACCGGCCATGGACGACGATGATCTGCGCCGCGGCCGCGCCACCGCGCACATAGCATTCGACGAGTCTTCGGCCATACTTGCTGGCGACGCTCTGCAGGCTGAGGCGTTTCGAGTACTGGCCACGGCGCCGCAGTTAAGCGCCGAGGTCAAACTGGCTATGGTAAAGGCCTTGGCGAACGCCTGCGGGGCACGCGGCATGGTGGGTGGGCAGGCTATTGATCTGGAGTCTGTGGCAAGAATCCTGACTCTGGAACAGCTAGAAAATATGCACCGCCATAAGACCGGCGCTCTGATTGAAGCCAGCGTATACCTTGGCGCCCTGGCCGGTGGCGTAACAGACGCCGCGTTGCTAGACGCCCTGGCTCGCTATGCCCGCGCGCTGGGACTGGCGTTTCAGGTACAGGACGAT
This sequence comes from Marinobacter sp., assembly GCA_036960525.1. Lineage (GTDB taxonomy): Bacteria > Pseudomonadota > Gammaproteobacteria > Pseudomonadales > Oleiphilaceae > Marinobacter. The sequence goes on along the minus strand of JBALXR010000049.1, from coordinate 8,162 downwards.
TTGCTGGATATCGAAGGCGATACCGAGGTGATTGGCAAAACCCAAGGCTCTGATATCGCCCGCTGCAAACCCACATACCCTGCACTATTGGGACCGGAAGGCGCACGCGAACACTTGGCCAGACTGCTAGCCGAGGCTCATGACAGCCTGAAAGGGCTTGGCATTCAGGCCGACGCCCTGCACGCTATGGCAGATTACGTAGTGGCCCGAAGCTACTAATAACCAGCAAGCAAACGCCCGCGTAACATTCCGGGTATTGAGTCGCTCCCGCTACGAGGTGCACACTGCGGGATAAACACTTGGCAAACGACAAGGCGCGGCGCTGATACAACCAGACGATACAGCGTATAAAACTACAACCCTTGCCGATTATGCAAAAAAGAACCGAGCAGATGCAGGACACCATGATTTTCAGGGAAATCCCCTTACAGCGACCCAACACCCCCATGCTGGACCGTATTGGCTCGCCGGCAGACATGCGCCAGTTACCCGCCGATCAGTTAACTCAGCTCGCACGGGAGCTGCGGTCGTTTCTATTGTGGTCAGTGGGCACGACAGGTGGCCACTTTGGCGCAGGCCTGGGCGTACTGGAACTAACGGTTGCCCTGCACTACGTATTCAATACGCCGGAAGACCGCCTGGTTTGGGACGTTGGCCATCAGGCCTACCCTCATAAAATCCTGACAGGGCGCCGCGAACAGATGGGCAGCATTCGCCGCAAAAACGGCCTGGCAGGTTTCCCCAAACGCACTGAGAGCCCCTACGACACCTTTGGTGTTGGCCACTCCAGTACCTCTATCAGCGCCGCTCTGGGCATGGCCATTGCCGCCCATCAACAAGGGCTGACGCGCAAGAGCATCGCGGTGATTGGTGATGGCGCCATGACCGCCGGCATGGCGTTTGAGGCACTGAATCACGCAGGCCATTTGAAGGCCGATATGCTGGTAATTCTGAACGACAACGACATGTCGATTTCCCGCAACGTAGGTGGCCTGTCCAATTACTTCGCCAAGCTGTTGTCCAGCCGCACTTATCACCAAATGCGCGACAGCAGCAAAAAAGTGCTCGAGATAGCCCCGGGCCTGCGCGAACTGGCGAAAAAAACCGAAGAACACTTCAAAGGCATGATTGCTCCAGGCACCCTGTTTGAAGAATTGGGCTTCAATTACATCGGCCCCATTGACGGCCACGACCTGCCATTGCTGGTAGAAACCTTGGAGAACGTCCGCGAGCTCAGCGGCCCGCAGTTTTTGCACATTGTCACGACCAAAGGCAAAGGTTTTGCTCCCGCAGAAGCCGACCCGATTGGCTACCACGCCATCAACAAGATAGAACCTCTAGTAGCCACCACTGCGGCCAGCGGCAAGCCGGCGCCGGTGAAGTCTGACCCGGCCGCGCCCAAATACGCCAACGTGTTTGGCCAATGGCTATGCGATGCCGCAGCCGCGGATGAGCGAGTGATGGGCATAACGCCCGCCATGTGCGAGGGCTCTGATCTTTTAGCTTTTGCCGAGCGTTTTCCCGCGCGTTATTTTGACGTTGCCATTGCCGAGCAGCACGCTGTTACCCTCGCTGCCGGCATGGCCTGTGATGGCGCCAAGCCGGTGGTAGCCATTTACTCCACTTTCTTACAGCGTGGTTACGATCAGCTTATCCACGATGTAGCCATTCAGAATCTGGACGTACTGTTTGCCATTGACCGCGCCGGCCTCGTCGGTGAAGACGGCCCAACTCATGCCGGAGCCTTCGACATAAGTTATTTGCGCTGTATTCCCAATATGGTGTTAATGACACCGTCTGACGAAAACGAAACCCGGCAGTTACTGCACACTGGACTAGTGCATGAAGGCCCGGCAGCCGTACGCTACCCCCGCGGTAACGGCAGCGGAGTCGAGATTGACCCGTTGTTGCACACACTGCCCTTGGGTAAAGGCAGAATTGTGCGCGAACGCGAGCGCAAGAGTGCAAGCGGCCGTATCGCCATCCTGAACTTTGGCACCCTTTTGCCGCGAGCCCTCAAAGCCGCACAGGCGCTGGACGCCACAGTGGCTGATATGCGCTTTGTAAAACCGCTGGATGAAAATCTGATACGCCAGTTGGCAGAGCAGCACGATTTGCTGGTAACCCTGGAAGAAAATGCCATCGCCGGGGGCGCCGGCAGTGCGGTTTGCGAATGGTTAAATCAAGAAGAAATTACCATGCCGGTGCTACAACTTGGGCTGCCCGACAAGTTCGTTGACCACGGCAGCCGCAATCAGCTGTTAGAGGAGTGCGGTCTGGATGCCGCGGCTATCGAACGCAGCATAACGGGCCGCGTACAACGATTGGTCAGCCAGTCGGGCAAAGCCGCACAGTCTTCCTGATAATTGCCTGGCTCTGGCGAGAGGTGAGACCGAGCAGGCGCAGCATGAAAGTCGCCCGCTGCGCCCAAGGGCTCAGAGCCGGGGGTCGTCGTCCTGATGAATCGCCAAAAAATGGCCGAGCTTGCTCTGTTTGGTGTCCAGATAGTGCTCGTTATGGGGGTTTCTTCCTACGTGCAGCTCTACCCTTTCCACAACATCAATGCCGTATGACGACAACGCCTTTACTTTGCGCGGATTGTTCGTCATCAACCGCAAGCGCTTTATACCCAAGTGCTCCAACATATCCTTGCACATGCTGTAATCACGAAGATCCGCTGCAAAACCCAAACGTTCATTGGCTTCGACTGTGTCGGCACCTTGGTCCTGCAGGTTGTAGGCGCGAATCTTATTGAGCAAGCCGATGCCGCGACCTTCTTGGCGCAGGTACATCAAAATACCGCGACCTTCACGAGCGATGCTGCGCAAGGCTTCTTCCAGTTGATAACCACAGTCACAGCGCATGCTGTAAAGAGCATCACCGGTCAGGCACTCAGAGTGGGTGCGGGCTAACATGGGTTCGTCGCCGGCCAGATCACCCAGCGTCAGCGCGACGTGCTCTTTGCCGGTGTCCAGCTCTTCAAAACCGTGCATGTCAAAAACCCCAAAAGGGGTCGGCAGCCGGCAAGTCTCAATGTAACGAACAGCCACTGTAATTCCTCGTGGTTCGATCTTATGATCTTAGATGGAAGCAGCCTGCCTGCGGCAGGTACATTGTTTCTAATGGATCAGGTGTTGGGTTTCTATGGATCAGATGCTGGTGGCCTGCCAGTGGCCACTGCGGCCGCCTTTCTTTTCCACCAAGCGCAGATTGCTTACAACCATGGCCTTGTCGACTGCTTTGCACATATCGTAAACGGTCAACGCGGCGATACTGGCCGCCGTCAACGCTTCCATTTCTACGCCTGTCTGACCAGACAGCTTGCACAAGGTGCGAATGTGAACCGACATGCCGTCTGCACCGGGTTCTAGCTCTACCTTCACCGAGGTCAGGTTTAAAGCGTGGCACAGGGGAATCAGATCGTGGGTGCGCTTGGCCGCCATAATGCCGGCAATACGTGCCACCGCTAAAACGTCACCCTTCGGATGTTGGCCATCTACGATCATCGCCAGAGTTTGGGCCGACATACTGATCGTGGCCTCGGCGCGAGCTTCGCGCTCGGTTACCGCTTTGGCGGTAACGTCGACCATGCGCGCTTCGCCTTTGTCATTCAGGTGCGTCAGTTTGCTCACAGCATCTCCTGTTGGCGTAATCGCCGAATAAACACCCTCGGCGGTATTGGTTCAATAGACATTCGCGCTAAAAAAAACATGTTACATCATAACAAATGTGGCGCTGCGCTGCGCTGTTAAAGGCCGACTTGTGACCACCAGAAACCAATGCCAGCGATGCCTTGGGCACCGCACTGGCGAGCTTGCGGCAGATCGGCTGGCGATAAGCCGCCAATGCCATACACCGGTAATCGTGCCACGGACACCAGTTGGCTGAACGCGTGCCAGCCCAGAGGCGCTTGATTGGGGTGACTCGGCGTATTCAACACGTGCCCCAAGGTTGCATAATCGGCACCTATGACCGCAGCGTGGGCCAGTTGCTCTGCGTTATGGCAGGAAACCCCCAGTCTGAAGCATTCAGCCACCGGCCGCTGCTGACATTGCCTGGCGTGGCGCCAGGGCAAATGCACGCCAGCGGTTTGGGGGTGTCGGTCCATCAACTCGGGCGCGCCATGTAGCATAAGCTCGCTGCCCTTACTCTGACACAATACCAATGCACTCTGCGCCAAGCGATTGTAAGCTATCGCCTGTTCGGCCAAAACCGGGGCCCGCAACACGATCAGCGGCGGCTGGCTAACCTGTAGCGCTGCTTGCAGGCGTTTTAGGCCACTTTCACCATCTGCCACATCGCTGCCCGTTAGCGCCAACTGCGAAGGCAATTGAAGAGCGCGAATAATGGGGCGGTTCGCTGCGGGGAAATCCGCGTCGCGTAAATCCTGAGGCAACAACCACTGAATCGGCTGACCTTCGCGACCGTGAGCCTTGCCTGATGCTGCGTCGGTCGACCAAACATCCAGAAAAACACGCTTGTCACCATAATTGTGTCGTACACAAATTACGGGCTGTAAAGCGGATTCGATCAACTTTAATCCGGTTTCTTCAGCAATCTCGCGTACCAACGCCTGCTGAACGGTTTCACCCGACTCCACTTTACCGCCCGGAAACTCCAGCAGTCCGCCCTGATGAGCGTGTTCGGGCCTACGGGCAATCAGTACCCGCCCATCACGAATGATCACGCCAACAGCCACGTGCACTTCACGTAATACGCTTGGCGCATTCTTGCACATCAGCTGCGGTAGTCGGCGTTGATGGTGACATAGTCGTGGGAGAAGTCGCAGGTCCAAACGGTCTCGTGCACCGGGCCTCGTTTGAGGTCGATACGAATGGTGATTTCTTCCTGGTTCATTACCGCTTGGCCGCGTTCCTCCGAGTAATCGTCTGCCCGACCGCCATTGCGTACCAGACAAACGTCTCCCAAGTAAATTTCCAAGGCGTTCAAGTCCAGACCTTCGACACCAGCGCGGCCAACAGCGGCCAGAATGCGACCCCAGTTGGGGTCTGACGCAAACAGCGCTGTTTTAACCAGCGGCGAGTGGGCGACCGTGTAGGCTACATCCAGAGCTTCATTGACTGTCGCGGCGTGGTTAACCTCAATGGTTACAAACTTGGTTGCCCCCTCGCCGTCGCGCACAATGGCGTGGGCCAGATCCATATACACCTGGCGCAGAGCGTCTTTTAACGGCGCCAATAGGGGGCTGTCAGCGGTTATTTCCGGGCCTCCGTAACATCCACTGGCGATCAACATGCAGGCATCGTTGGTGGAGGTGTCACCGTCGATGGTAATACGGTTGAAGGACTGCTCACCCAACTCCGAGGCCAGGGATTGCAAAACGTCCGGCGCGATACAGGCGTCGGTGGCAATGAACCCCAGCATGGTGGCCATGTTGGGGCGAATCATGCCCGCACCCTTGCTGATGCCGGAAATACTCACCGTATGGCCGCCCAAATCCATTTGCACCGATGCCCCTTTGGGGCGGGTGTCGGTGGTCATAATGCCATTTGCCGCTTCGGCCCAGCGATCGACACGAGTATCCGCCAGTGCATCGGGCAGCGCTGCGACAATTTTGGCCACCGGCAGAGGCTCACCGATCACGCCGGTGGAGAATGGTAACACCTGATATTCAGCAACGCCGGCGGCGACGGCAAGAGCCTCGCAGCAGGCTGCGGCGTCGGCCAGGCCCCGTTCGCCAGTGCCCGCATTGGCGTTACCGGTATTAATGAGCAGATAGCGCGGCGCGCCTGCAGCAAGGTGCTTGCGGCTAAGCGTAACCGGTGCTGCACAGAACTGGTTGCGGGTGAAAATTCCGGCAACCTGAGCGCCTTCAGCCAAAGAAAATAATACGATATCTTTACGGCCAGGTTTTTTAATACCAGCACTGGCAATGCCCAGCTCTACGCCGGTGATCGAAAAAAACTCGGGTAAGGTTCCGGGACCTACCGCCATGCTAATACTCCTGACAAATAATGAATAAAAACTGCCCGCGGGCATGCAAAACGTAAAAACCCGCAGCCTGAGCGATCCAGATTGCGGGTTAAAATTGCTCTCAATAACAGTGCTGTTTAACTAATTTTGCCACAGCACTGCTTGTACTTCTTACCAGAACCGCAAGGACAAGGCTCATTACGGCCTACTTTCCGCTCGTTACGCACAAAGGTTTCCGGCATAGCCTGGCGTAAACTGTCGTCGCCACCAGCCTCTCCCCCGGCGCCGGCCTGAGCTGTTGCGCTGGTTTCGTCGTGGCGCAGGCGCGCACGTGCCAGCTCACTGGCCAACGCATCTTTGCGTTGGTGCTCGATTTCTTCCAGCTCTTCCTGGCTTTGCACTTTAACGTGGCACAGTACCCGAATAACATCGCCCTTCATGGCCTCAAGCATACTTTCGAACAGATTGAAGGCTTCGCGTTTAAATTCCTGCTTCGGGTTTTTCTGGGCGTAGCCACGCAGGTGAATACCGCGGCGCAAATGATCCATATTCGACAGATGCTCTTTCCACAGGGTATCCAATACCTGCAAAAAGACCTGTTTTTCAAACTTACGCATGGGCTCCGCGCCGACCACGGCCTCTTTGGCGTCGTAAGCAATAACAATGAGCTCTAGAATTTTTTGGCGCAGATTGTCTTCATAGAGTTTGCTGTCTTCATCCAGCCACTGCTGGACCGGAAGGTCAATGCCCATTTCCGACTGCAACTGGGCCTCTAAACCGGCAACATCCCATTGCTCCGGCATGCTCTGCGGTGGAATGTGAGCACTCACCAAGGTGTCTACCACGTCAGCGCGAATGGTTTTAACCATTTCCGACACGTCGTCTGAACCCATTACCTCATTGCGCTGGTCGTAAATAACCGAACGCTGGTCGTTGGCCACATCGTCGTATTCCAGCAGCGTTTTGCGCATGTCGAAGTTTCGGCCTTCGACCTTGCGTTGCGATTTCTCAATGGCGTTGGTGACCATGCGGTGCTCAATCGCCTCGCCGTTCTTCATGCCCATGGCCTGCATCAGACTCTTGACCTTATCCGGCGCAAATATCCGCATAAGGTTGTCTTCCAGTGACAAGAAGAAGCGAGATGAACCTGGGTCGCCTTGGCGGCCGGCTCGGCCCCGCAACTGATTGTCGATGCGGCGACTCTCATGACGCTCGGTGCCAATGATGTGCAAACCGCCGGCTTCCAACACGCTGTTGTGGCGTTCAGTCCACGCATCTCTCAATACCGCGCTCTGTTCTTCCGTCGGACTATCATGTCCTGCCAGCTCATATTCCCAGTTACCACCGAGCACGATATCGGTACCCCGGCCAGCCATGTTGGTGGCAATGGTAACCGCACCAGGACGACCTGCCTGGGCAATAATCTGGGCTTCGGATTCGTGCTGCTTGGCGTTCAGAATTTTGTGATCAATCTGGGTTTTCTTCAGCAGGCCCGCCAGGCGTTCAGATGCCTCGATGGATGCAGTGCCCACTAGGATGGGTCGGCCTTCGGCGGTGACGTCTTTGATTTCGTCGATAATAGCGTGGAACTTTTCTTCTTCCGTCAAGTACACCAAATCGTTGTAATCAGTCCGCTGAATCGGTTTGTTAGGCGGAATGACGACAACATCGAGGCCGTAAATCTGGCGGAATTCGAACGCCTCGGTGTCTGCTGTGCCTGTCATGCCCGACAGCTTTTCATACAGCCGGAAGTAATTCTGGAAAGTGGTGGACGCCAGGGTCTGGCTTTCCGCGTGAATCTTGACACCTTCTTTGGCTTCAATCGCCTGATGCAGACCTTCACTCCAGCGACGGCCCGGCATGGTGCGACCGGTGTGCTCGTCAACAATGACCACCTGATCGCCTTGCACGATGTAATCCACGTTTTTCTGAAACAGGTTATGGGCCCGCAATCCGGAGTGCACATGGTGCAAAAGGCTTAGGTTTGCGGCGGAATACAGGTTTTCCCCTTCTTTAAGCAGTTCCCGCTCCAGCAGCAACTGCTCTACTTTTTCGTGGCCGCGCTCGGTCAGTTCCACCTGACGGGTTTTTTCGTCAATAGTAAAATCGCCGGTGGGATCACCCTCCTCCGGCACTTCGCCTTTTTCCAGAATCGGGATCAGAATGTTAATGGCCTGATACATCTTCGAGCTGTCTTCGGCGGCGCCAGAAATAATCAGCGGTGTGCG
>JBALXR010000048.1:22092-23588 GCA_036960525.1 Marinobacter sp. | reverse complement strand
GAACAGAGCGGTTCATTTCGCTGACTGGCATACAGATCGCCTGCTGGGGCTTTCCTATGGCTGGTCGCCGATCTTCCGTCAGGTCGAATTCCTCGCTGTCCCGGTAATCCGTCAGACGAATATCCAGAAACTCTATGGTTCTCGAATCGGAGTAGCGAACTTCCAGTTCCCGCCAGAGGTGCCCCTTTCTGAATACGTAAATAAAACCCGGGCGCACAGGGACCAAATGCTCTTTCGGGTGACCGGGCTCGGGATCGGGATCGTGAATGAGCGTCAAGGGAACCAGCGGCAGTATACGGTTCCACTGTTTTTCCATTTGCCTTTCGGTGGCGAAAACCGCTTCGAACAGCGGCACCCTTATAGAAGCGCCCTCCTCTGCATCAATATCCAGCCAAATATTCCTTGCAGGCTGGGCCCTCCAGGGCCAGACATGAAGATGGCTGTGGCCGTGTTCCTCCAGTGAAACCTGATTCTCCAGCCACTCCTGCTGTTCGTTATCACTCTCGTCAAAGATCTGGAACGAATGACCCTCTGCGGAACTTTGCCCAATCACCTCAATGATCAACGATTCGCCTTCGCAGGCCGGGCCACAGCTTCCTGCTGTTTGGGTAGACGTAGCTTCAGACATCCCTGTAACTCCTTTCCATTACACAATAAATTCATGGTCCGGCGCTGGCGTCATTCAGTGCCAACCACTGTTGCTCGTCCAGTGTCGGTATTGGCGACATGGCGATTGGTTCCGGGTTTTCATCCACTACCCAGCGCTGCTGACCGAGCTTGCCGTACCAGTATATTGCGCGATCAATGATCTCAGCGTCCGGCATTGATTTTACCACCAGGCTGCGCCAGATCTTTGGGTCGTAGAGCCGCAAAAGTCCTTTCCGATCGCCGTCAAAACACACAGTCAGCCGAGCTCTAAACCAACTGACTACAGCATCCAGGCCCTGTGTAGACTCTAGAAGAAAACCGCTCAAACTTTCGTCTTCGAGGCCCATCAATGCCCAGCGGCATTCTGCGCTGTTATGCTCCGTTTCCAACAGGATCGGGCTTTCATCCAGGTAGGCTTGCCACTCGCTATCCGCAAACAGGTAGACCCATTGAGGATTATCGGAGATATCGTAGAGCGCCTGAAGTAACGTCTTTTTCTGCCTTGATTCCAGAACCAGATAGCACGTGTCGGTTGAACTGACCATGGTGTACAACACCTCCATTTATACCGGCTGCGCTTTACCACACGGGCAATTGCTCAAGGGGCAAGAGCCGTCTGGCCGTTCCTGACAACACTCCACCACCGCAGACCTGTTTATTCTTGCTTGCTTCAATCGATGGGCAACGATTGGTTTTGGCTTGGCATTCGCCCGCTGACCACCATCTGCTAACTTAACAGGCGCCACGGCCCCACCATTCCTCTCCACCAACCCCGGCATCTCCGGCACCTGGACTTTCTGCCCACTGCCCTTACCCGCAGCGCCACCGGCGTTCATTTTGATAGCGGT
>JBALXR010000048.1:0-21514 GCA_036960525.1 Marinobacter sp. | reverse complement strand
CCCCGGCCCAACCCTGGCTGACCCGGAGCCAGGCACTGCTGTGCTCGTCATTTTTCGTGCTCTCTGACTCATTTGGCCGCTGGCGCCGATCCCAGGGGAAATGGACCTTTACCCGACCGTGTTGATCGCAGTGGATTTCTTCGCCCTCGGGGCCTGTAACTATGGCCACTTGTGGCCCGTCCATCACAGGTCGGGGACGCGAGCGAGATTGGGGACGGATTTCAAATCCGTCCCCTTGGGGTAAATCGGGGCGCCAGGTTTTATTGGCTGGTATGGCGCTGAACGCGTTGTAATAGGTGGTGGGTTCGACGCCGGCTTCTTGCTCCAATGCCTGAGGCTGTTTGCCGGTATGGGTGACGCTGACCAGTAACCAGTCGCGGTTCATGCTCTCGTGATTGTGGCTGGTGAGCTGAACTTTCGCGCCGCAGGTGAAATCCGGCCGGTTGCCCGCACCACTAGCCGTGTTGGCGTGATTTCGAAGTGCATCCAGGCGAGCCTCGGTGAAGCGTTTGCCGCTGGCGTCGGCTTTGAATCGTCCGGGGTATTCGAAGTGCTGGTAATCCTGGCGCTGTTTTTCCAGGGCAGCATGGTGTTCATGCTTCATGGCGTAATCTGGTTTTTTAAAGGTGTAGTCCTTCATCACCACAGCCGAGGCTTTTACGCGCTCTTCGGAGCGCAATCGAAATACGGCAGGTTGCTGGCTGCTGCCACCCGCTTTTGCGTTGTATTGCGCGGCGTTCAGCCTTGGGGCGTCAACGTGGTGGTCTGCAAAGACAACCATGGGTTGCTGGCCCGCGTCGACACTGCCGTGGCAATAGCGGTAATGCCAACCTTCTTCCGCCGCCAAGCGCTCGACAAAGGCCAGATCACTCTCCCGGTGCTGAACGCAGTATTCCCGAACGTCGCCACGGCACTTCAGTTGAAACGCTACAGCAGGTATTCCGCGTTCTTGCAGAAGTGTGCTGGCAATGGATTCGGTGGTCTGGCCCTGAAAAATACGATTGTTGTACATCAATTCAAGGCGCCACAGGGGCGGCTGCAGCACGATTTCATAGCGGGTGCGGTGATGGCCGCTGTCACACTGTACACATTCGCTGACCACGCCGGTAAAGCGCCGCAGTGGCTCGTTGTGCTGCCATATCACCAGGTCAACCGATTGTTCCAGCACATTGCAGGGGTCGATATCAGAATCGGTGCTGGCCAACTGCAGGCGACCGCAGAATAGCTGTGACAGGCTTTCTGTTAGCTCGAAGCCAACAACGGAGAATACTTCTGGGGGAAACTCACCGACTTGTGCGGTGAACTGCAGTCCGCTTGCCTTGGGCATATCTTCAATCCTTGAAGGTATGTATTGAGCGACGATACTCTATTTTTGCCATGCTGCGCTGTGGAGCGTGTCGCAAATCATGCCTATGGGGACGGAGTTGAAATCCGTCCCCTGTGAACGAAAAAACCCCAGACTGTTTCCAATCTGGGGTTTTTAAATTTGGCGGAGCGGACGGGACTCGAACCCGCGACCCCCGGCGTGACAGGCCGGTATTCTAACCAACTGAACTACCGCTCCAAGCTGAAACCGGCTATGCGATCTTTTCAGATTGCTCGGTGACAACGAGGGCGAATTATAGAGATACCCCGCTTTATGTCAACGGTTTTTATGAGTATTTTTCATTTTCCGGCATTGCTGCGTCTGACATGGCGGCCAGGCAGCCTGTTCAATCCGGTTCGGGCTGGGCAACAACCGCCACCGGCAGCGTGAAGTAAAAACGGGTACCGCCATCTTTCGGGCGCTCAAAACCAATTTCACCGCCCTGGGCGTGAATCAGCGATTGGCAGGTAGTCAGGCCGATGCCCATCCCTTCGCTTTTAGTGGTGTAGAAGGGCAGAAACAACTTTTCCTCGGCGTCGGCTTGCAAACCAATGCCATGATCACGCACCTCGATGCGCACAAAGCCCTGTGCGGTGAGTGTTGCGCTCACCTCCACCGGCACCGCCGAGTCGACGCTGCGGGTAGCCTCCAGGCCGTTGCGGATCAGGTTAAGAGCTACCTGCTGAACCTGAATCGGATCTGCCAGCACGTCGGGCAGATTTGGCGCCAACGTAAGCTCTATTCCACCCTCGTTGTTGCGCATGTCGACTTCCGCGAACTGGCGGGTATCTTCAAGCAAAGCGGCGATGGCGACTATTTCTTTGCCGGTGGCGGGCTTTTTCATAAACCGGCGGATACGACGAATGATTTCACTGGCCCGGTGCGACTGGGCTTCTACTTTGTCCATGGTTTGCTGTAGCAGAACTAAATCCGGCTCTGCTTTGCCCACCAGGCGCTTGACCACGCGAGCGTAATTGGTAATCGCGGTCAGCGGCTGGTTCACTTCGTGGGCAAAACCTGCGGCCATTTCGCCCATGGTGGTCATGCGAGACGTATGGGCCAGCTGATCGCGCTGCTCCTGTACCGTCGCGCGGGCTTCTTCCAGCGCCTGTTCATTCGCCAGTTCTGCGGTAATGTCTCGAAACACGACGACAGCGCCCTGCAGCTCACCGGCATCCTGCTTGGGCGAGGATCGATATTTCGCCCGAAACGCCGACCGGTCTACGCGCAGCATCTGAATATCGCGCTGTGCCTCTGCAATGCCATGGCGACAGGTGGCCTGAACCGGTAAGGGGGCCTGGCTACCGCCCGCAACGGCAAAATGCAGGTCAAAAAAACATTGACCAATCAACTCTTCCACCGGCGCGTTCATAATCTGGCCGGCGGCGGGATTGGCAAACTCGATGATGCCGTTTTCGTCGAGGCCGTAAATACCCTCGCTGATGGCATTAAGAATACGGGACTGATCGCTTTTTAATTCACGGTTGCGCGCCTGAAGTTCGCGCTCAAGGCGAATAACCCGGGCGTGGGTTTTTACCCGCGCGATCACTTCTTGTGACTGAAAAGGCTTCGAAATGTAGTCGGCGCCGCCCAGCGAAAATCCTTTTACCTTGGCGCTCAGATCATCAAGCGCTGATAGAAAAACCACCGCGCAGTCGGCGGTAGCCGGATCAGCTTTTAAGCGACGGCAGACTTCATACCCATCCATTTCCGGCATCATGATGTCGAGCAGAATCACTTCTGGCTGATGACAATGGGCCAACTCCAGCGCTTTTCCACCTCCGTTGGCGATCAGCAGCCGATAGCCTTTGTCTTTCAGAGTCTCATAAAGCACTTTCAGGTTCTGGGGATTGTCATCCACTAGCAGAACCGTTACCTCACGGTTGTCGATGACGGTATCAGTCATATGCAAGAAGCCGGTTACCAAAGTGACCATATGATGCCGTTCGGATCATCGTGGGTCGATAAGGTTCTTTACTGACAGCACCATACGGACCAGATGTGCCAGTGAATGGGTTCCCATCTTGTGCATCACCCGGGAACGGTGGATCTCTACGGTGCGCTGACTGATTTCCAGCTCTATGGCGATCACTTTGTTGGCCTGGCCGGCAATCATGCGGTCCATGATTTCGTGTTCGCGGGGAGTCAGACTTTTAACGCGGCGCACAATTTCCTGCTTTTCACCGAGGGTTTTGCGCTGCTCGCGGTCTTGCACCAGAGCCGCTTCGATCTTTTCCAGCAGGGCTTCTTCGCGGTAGGGCTTCTGAATGAAGTCTATGGCGCCCTCTTTCATGGCATCTACCGCCATCGGAACGTCACCGTGCCCGGTCACAAAAATAATGGGCAGAATCGAGTGTTTGTCGTTCAGTTTTTTCTGTAGTTCCATGCCATCCATACCCGGCATGCGGATATCCAGCACGATGCAGCCCGCCATGGCGTCAGAATAGCTTTTCAGAAACGCAGTAGCGCTGTCGTAGGTTTTTACCGGTTTGTCGTCTGACTGCAGCAGCAGCTCCAGTGAATCGCGCACCGCTTCGTCGTCTTCAACCACGTATACCGTTTGTTGGATGTCCGTCATGGCGCTGTAATCTCCTGTCCGTTTTTATAGTGCTGGTCAGTGAATGGACGGATCTTTGTTGTCATCCCGACTATGTTCCTGACGCTCGTGTTCACGCATTTTTTCAAACCGTTGCTGGATAATGCCAAAAACGGTGCCTTTAGGGTACCTGCCTTTGCTGTCGGGCGTGCCCGCTGGCGTACCCATTAGCATGGCTACAGCTTCTTCGACGTGACTGACGGCGTAAACATGGAAGTCGCCGGCTTTCACCGCGGCAACCACTTCGCTGTCTAACATCAGGTTTTGTACGTTGCTGGCCGGCATAACGACGCCTTGGTGGCCGCTAAGGCCACCCTTGAGCTGGCAGGTGGTGAAAAAGCCTTCTATTTTCTCGTTCACCCCACCAATCGGCTGTACTTCGCCAAACTGGTTGATAGAACCGGTAATGGCCAAATCCTGCCTGACCGGCAGCTGCGCTATAGACGACACCAAGGCGCACAACTCTGCTAAAGAAGCACTGTCGCCGTCTACTTCGCCATAATTTTGCTCGAATGTAAGGCTGGCCGACAGGTGCATAGGGTCGTCTACGGCAAACCTTGACGCCAGCCAGGACGTCAGAATCATCACGCCTTTCGAGTGGATACTGCCACCCAATTTTACGTCGCGTTCAATATCAATGACGTCGCCATCACCATAATAGCTGCTTGCGGTGATGCGGTTCGACAAACCAAATTCGAAACCGCCGGTAGAAAGCACTGAAAGTGCGTTGACCTGGCCAACGCAGGTGCCGCTGGTCGTCACCAAGGTGGTGCCATCGCGAATGGAATCGTAAAAGTGGTCGCGAATGCGGCTGTTGCGGTAACGGGCGCTAACCAGGGCACGCTCTACGTGCACATCCTGAATCTGCTTGGCCTCGGCTTGACGCGCCCAGTAGTCTGATTCGCGCAGCAAATTTGCGATGTCTGCGGCGTGCAAAGACAGGCGGTTCTGATGCTCAGCCATGCGGGCGCTTTGCTCAATCACTCGCGCCACGGCTTTATGGGTGCAGTGCAGCAGTTTTTTCTCGATCACCAGGCTGGCAATAAACTTGGCGTAGGCAAGTTGGCTGGCGTCGTTACGATACATCTCATTTTCGAAATCTGCGGTCACGCGGAACAGTTCTGAAAACTCGGGATCGTGTTCCTGCAGCAGCATCCAGGTTTCACGGTCGCCGAACAGTACGATTTTCACGTCCAGCGGCACCGGTTCTGGCTCAATGGAGATGGTGCCAGACAAGGTCAGTTCTCGCTCCAGGGAGTTAATCTGGATGCAACGGGACTGCAACGCACGCTTTAGGGCGTCCCAAGCGAACGGCTGCTCCAACACTTTTGTGGCGTCCATCAACAGGTAACCGCCATTAGCGCGATGCAGGCTGCCCGGGCGAATCAACGAAAAGTCGGTAAACACCGTGCCTTTATAGGTAACGTTTTCGACGTAACCGAACAGGTTGTGATAGGTGGGGTTGTCTTCCACCTCTACCGGGATCTCTTTGGTTTTCTGATTTACCAGCAGATTCACCAAATAGCGCCGCGGCATTTTCTTGTCCAGTGACGCGTAGGCAATCGTGGCCTGCTCGTCATCGTCATCCAGAAAAATCTCCAGATTTTCGGACAGGTCTTTGCGCACGGCTTCAATAAATCCGACCACGTCCGGGAGGTCTTTGTAACGCTCTTTCAATTCATCAATTTGGTGACCGGTAACGCCCTCCAGAGTTTCCTGGTTCAGCGACTGTTGTTTGTCAGCGTATTCCTGTTCCCAGTCGGCCAGTTTACGCAGGGCGCGGCGCAGGCGTTTTTCCAGATTATTGACAATCTCTTCGAACTTTTCACGCTGGGCGTCCGTCAGGGCTTTAAAAGACTCTGCGGTATGAGCTTTATCACCACTCATAGCCACTAGCCGATAACCGCCTGGAGTGCTTATGGTCAAGCTGACTTTTTGACGTTTGGCCTGCTTCGAAACTTTTTCCAGCTCGCCATCCTGAAGCGCGGTGTAATCGCTTTTCAGCTTTTCAGCACGCTCCAAAAAGCCATCGCTATCGAAGGTTTGCGGAATCACCTTCACCAGCCGGCTCATCAGCTTTTCCATATCGCGTTTGAGCTGCGTGCCCTGCCCGGCCGGTAGCTTCAGCAGCTTTGGCACCCGCGGCTCTTCAAAATCAGCCACGTAACACCAGTCGTGGCACTGCTGTTCGGTATCTTTATGGTGTGCCAGGTACCGCAGCATCATGGTGCGCTTACCCAGGCCATTAATACCGACCGCATACACGTTGTAACCACCGTGAGGCATAGCCAGCGCAAAGCGCACCGCTTCCTGAGCACGATTCTGACCCACAATTTCAGCCAGGGGCTCTAACTGACGGGTGCTTTTAAAGGGCAGATCTTTCAGAACACAGGCTTTGTAGAGCTGATGCGAAGGCAATGACTTCAAGGTTTAATCCTGTAACAGTCGGAATACAAAGATGACTTACTGCACACGGCGGCAAGTCCGATTAAATAATCGAGCTATTGTACATTTTTTAGAGGCGAGGGGCTGTTGCAAGCCGATTAGATCAGACCGTTATCGAGACTGGCCGCAATGTACAAGCCCAACTCTTCGCACTGCTGTTCAAACTCATCGACGTAATTGCCACGGCACAGCAGAGGCTCTTGCACCAGTTTCCAGCGCAGGCCGGTGGTGATACTGTCAATCGCACGGCGGGTACCAGTACCGTCATGACCGGCCCGAATATAAAAGGTAAACGGCAGGCCTTGGGTTTTTTCCAGGCACGGATAATAACAGCGATCGAAAAAATCTTTCAAGGCGCCGCTCATGTAACCAAGATTTTCGGTGGTACCGAGGATAATCGCGTTGCAAGCCAGAACATCGTCGGGGCCGGCGTCCAGCGGGGCAAGAACCTTTACTTCAACGTTTTCAATATCGCTATAGCTAGCACCAGCGGCGACTGCGGTGCGCAATTTGAGGGTATTTGGTGAGGGAGCGTGGGCAACAATTAATAGCTTTTTGGCGCCGGGCTTTCCGACTTCTGACTTTTCAGAGTC
The DNA here is from genome assembly GCA_036960525.1 of Marinobacter sp. Lineage (GTDB taxonomy): Bacteria > Pseudomonadota > Gammaproteobacteria > Pseudomonadales > Oleiphilaceae > Marinobacter. Next base: position 14,514 of record JBALXR010000048.1, on the reverse strand, counting down.
TGAACTTTTAAAGTCTGACTTTTTAGAGTCTGACATAGCCGGCCTCAAATTTAGTGCTTGTCAGCGCACTTCCACCAAAAGTGCGCTGACAAACTAACAGTCTTACAGTAGTTCGTCGATGGACTCTGCAGGCGCTACTGCGGCATCCTTTCCCGCATTTTTCCCTACACCCTTTACAGCGTCTTTCCCTGCATTTTTCCCTGCATCTTTTTCCGCGTCTTTTTTCACCGGCTTGGGCATCAGCTTGTCGCGCACTTTGGCTTCAATTTCTTTCGCCATTGCCGGGTTTTCTTCCAGAAATTTGCAGGCGTTGGCTTTGCCTTGGCCAATTTTGTCACCGTTGTAGGCGTACCAGGCACCCGCCTTATCTACAAAGCCTTCCTTTACACCCATGTCCACCACTTCGGCCATGCGGTAAATGCCCTTGCCGTACAAAATTTGGAATTCGGCCTGGCGGAACGGCGGTGCCACTTTGTTTTTAACCACTTTTACCCGGGTTTCGTTACCGGTGACTTCGTCGCCGTCTTTCACGGCGCCAATGCGGCGGATATCCAGACGCACAGAGGCATAGAATTTCAACGCGTTGCCGCCGGTGGTGGTTTCGGGGCTGCCAAACATCACGCCTATTTTCATGCGAATCTGGTTGATGAAAATCAGCAAGACGTTGGCATTCTTGACGTTGCCATTCAGTTTGCGCAGAGCCTGTGACATCAGGCGGGCCTGAAGACCAACATGAGAGTCGCCCATTTCGCCTTCAATTTCAGCTTTTGGCGTCAATGCGGCAACGGAGTCCACGACGATGACATCCACCGCGTTGGAGCGCACCAGCATGTCGCAGATTTCTAACGCCTGCTCACCGGTGTCGGGCTGGGAAACAAGCAACTCATCAACGTTCACGCCCAGCTTTTCAGCATATTGAGGATCAAGGGCGTGCTCAGCATCAACAAAAGCACACGTTTTGCCCTGCTTCTGGGCTTCGGCAATAACCTGCAAAGTCAGAGTCGTTTTACCAGAGCTTTCAGGGCCGTAGATTTCACAAACCCGGCCATAAGGCAGGCCACCAATGCCAAGAGCAACGTCCAGACCAAGAGAACCGGTAGAAACGGACGGAATTGCCTCACGGGGGTGGTCGCCCATCTTCATGATGGCGCCTTTACCAAACTGGCGTTCAATCTGGGTCAGAGCGGCGGATAAAGCTTTCTTGCGGTTGTCTTCCATAGGTACGAACCTTCTTCAAAATGGTACGTTAGAATAGTGTGCTGATAGGGTGCGCCGATAATTTGATGCGCTAATCTAAACTCGGGAACTGGCTGCCCCGGAAAATTACTGTATATTTAACCAGCATTAAACCACATTAGACAAAGCAGACCAACCCTTGTGTGGGGGAAACTTTTAGCCCTTGCGAGTCAGATATCACTCGACAAGAAACGGCGTACACTTTCAATAGCAAAGATCACAGCCTGGCGCCGCACCTGGTCGCGATCGCCTTCAAAATGCTTCAAGCCGGTGCTGATATTTTCAGCCTTGCCCCAGGCGAACCACACCGTACCTACCGGTTTGGCGTCGCTACCACCGCCAGGCCCGGCAACGCCGCTGACTGAAACGGCGACGCTTGCACCAGACACTCGCAGCGCTCCGGCGACCATCTGCCGCACCACCGGCTCGCTCACCGCGCCGTGTTTCGCCAGGGTCTGTTCACTGACACCCAGCAACGCGTTTTTAGCATGGTTGCTGTAGGTAACCAGCCCACCCGTAACGTAGGCCGAAGAGCCAGCCTGGTCGGTCATGGCCTTGGCCACCCAGCCGCCGGTGCAGCTTTCTGCCGTTACCAGCATGGCCCCGGCGCGGGTTAGTACACTGCCCAGTTCTGCCGCCTGCTGGCGGATGTATTCATCAGTGATATCAGGCATGGTGACCTCATTTATAATCCACGTTTCATCCTGCGGTGTAATTTTCTACAATCCACCGCCAGTTCCCCAAAACAGCCATCGCGGATGTCCCATGTCAGCAGCGCACACCGAAAGCCCTAAAATTACCCCAATGATGCAGCAGTACCTGAAAATTAAGGGCCAGCATCCCAACGAGCTGGTGTTCTACCGCATGGGGGATTTTTACGAGCTGTTTTATGACGACGCCAAAAAAGCCTCGGAACTGATGGATATTACCCTGACCGCCCGTGGCCAGTCAGGGGGCAATCCGATTCCCATGGCGGGCATTCCGTACCATGCGTCTGAGGGTTACATTGCCCGCCTGGTGCGCGCAGGTCAATCCATTGCGATTTGCGAGCAGATTGGTGATCCAGCCACCAGCAAAGGCCCGGTTGATCGCCAAGTGGTGCGCATTGTAACCCCCGGCACGCTTAGCGACGACGCCTACCTTGAAGACCGCCGTGACAATCTGCTGGTGGCGATTTATCACCATAAGCAGCACTTCGGTTTTTCTTCTCTGGACATCTCAAGCGGCCGCTTCGCAGTGTCGGAGCTGAATAGCACCGAAGCCTTGCAAGGCGAGCTGCAACGGCTGCGTCCGGCGGAAATTTTAATCAGCGAAGACTTTCCCTTTACCGATTTGCTGGAAGGTTTCACCGGCATTCGTCGCCAGGGGCCCTGGCTGTTTGAACCTGACACCGCGCGACGGGTAATCACCCAGCAATTGCAGGTGCGCGATCTAACCGGTTTTGGCTGTGAAGATATGCACTTAGCCGTGTGCGCTGCTGGCTGCCTGCTGCAATACGCGCGGGAAACCCAGCGCACCGCCCTACCCCACATTCGCAAACTCAGCCGCGAGCGCCGCGAAGACGCGGTCATTCTGGACGCCGCCAGCCGCCGCAACCTGGAAATTGACACCAACCTGATGGGCGGCACCCAGTACACCCTGGCCTGGGTGATGGACCGCACCGCCACCGCTATGGGTGGGCGCCAACTGCGGCGCTGGTTGAACCGTCCACTACGCAATGTGGCGGTGGTGCAACAGCGCCAGCAGGCGGTTAGCGCGTTGTTGAAAGATTTTGACTATGAGCCGATTCACGACCAGCTGAAAACCATTGGCGATATAGAACGCATTCTGGCGCGCGTTGCGCTGCGTTCGGCACGGCCCCGTGACCTGGCGCGGCTACGAGATGCCTTCGCCGTGTTACCCGATTTGCAGAAAGCCATGGCTGCGGTTGATTCCACTCACGTCAGCGAGCTTGCCACGGCTATTGGCGAATATCCGCAATTAGCGGATTTGCTGGGCCGGGCAATCATCGATAACCCACCGGTGGTGATGCGCGAAGGTGGAGTAATCGCAGACGGGTTTGACGCCGAACTGGACGATTTGCGGAACATTAGCGAAAACGCCGGCCAATATCTGCTGGACGTGGAAACCCGCGAAAAACAGCGTACCGGCATCAGCACCCTGAAAGTCGGCTACAACCGGGTACACGGCTATTACATTGAAATCAGCCGCTTACAATCGGCTCAGGCCCCTGCGGATTACATTCGCCGGCAAACCCTGAAAAACGCCGAGCGCTTCATCACCCCGGAACTAAAAGAATTTGAAGACAAGGCCCTAAGCGCCAAAAGCCGTGCCTTGGCCCGCGAGAAAGCCCTGTGGGATGAAGTTTTGGAGACGGTTGCAGCAGACTTGGCACCGCTACAAGATGCCGCGCAGGCGCTGGCCGAGCTAGATGTGCTAAGCAACTTCGCAGAGCGCGCCACCAGTTTGCGCCTGTGTGCGCCGCGGTTCAGCGATGAACCCGGCCTGCAGATTGAGGAAGGTCGGCACCCGGTGGTTGAGCAGCTATTAGACGACCCGTTTGTGCCCAATAATCTGCTGATAGACGCCAAACGCCGCATGCTGATGATTACCGGCCCCAACATGGGCGGTAAATCCACTTATATGCGCCAGGTGGCGTTGATCGCTTTGCTGGCTTATACCGGTAGCTTTGTGCCTGCCGACAGCGCGGTGCTTGGGCCGGTAGACCGAATATTCACCCGTATGGGGTCGTCTGACGACATAGCCGGCGGGCGCTCCACATTTATGGTTGAGATGACCGAAACCGCCAACATTCTGCACAATGCCACCGAACACAGCCTGGTGCTAATGGATGAAGTAGGCCGTGGCACCAGCACCTTTGATGGCTTGTCGCTGGCCTGGGCAACGGCCGAGCATTTGGCGCAGAACATTCTGTGTTACACGCTGTTTGCCACCCACTATTTTGAGCTAACCCAGCTCGCAGATGAACTGGAACATGCCGTTAACGTGCACCTGACCGCCACCGAACACGATGATAGCATTGTGTTTCTGCACAACGTACACGAAGGCCCTGCCAGCCAGAGCTACGGTTTGCAAGTAGCAAAACTGGCCGGCGTACCGGTGGAGGTTATCCGCAATGCCAAAGCCCAGCTGGCGAACCTGGAAGGCGCCAATACAACGCCCAATGCAAAACTCTCAACCACCGGTTTGTCAAAAAAAGTGACACGTCGAGCGACGCCTATTACGGATTCAACTGCATTTCAGGGGGATATGTTCGCCAGGCTGGAACCCAGCGCGTTAGAGCTGGCGGTGAGCGCACTCGACCTGGATGACATGACTCCGCGCCAAGCGCTCGAACATCTGTATCAGCTGAAGCAGAAACTTGAAAAGTAGTGGCAAAAAAAGTGCGGATAAATTGACCTAGGTATAACGTTATAGAATACGGATGCTTGCGACCGGGGTAGTGGCTCCCTACAATATCGCGCATAAAACTATAATCTCGGGAGCCTGCATTCTAAGCTCCTGATGAGACAGACCAGCCAACCAGGAATATGAACATGGCGTTTATCGTTACTGATAACTGCATCAAGTGTAAACACACCGACTGTGTGGAAGTCTGCCCTGTAGATTGTTTCTACGAAGGCCCGAATTTTTTGGTCATTGACCCTGACGAATGCATCGACTGCGCCCTGTGCGAGCCCGAATGCCCGGTTGAGGCTATTTTCTCTGAAGACGAGCTACCTGAGAACCAGAAAGTATACATCGAACTGAACGCAGATCTGGCCGGAAAATGGCCCAACATCACAGAGAAGAAAGAAGCCATGGTTGACGCTGAAAAATGGGACGGTGTGCCAGACAAGCTGCAGTATCTGGAAAAGTAACCCGTTAGAAAAATAACGGGTTAGAAAAGTAAAACCGTTTACATGTTCAGGGTAGAAAACAGCCGGCTAACCGCCGGCTTTTTTTGTGCCTGACAATCGCGTTTTTCAGACACAAAAAAAGGGAGGCACTAAGGCCTCCCAAGGACACACATCGTTTCGCTGCCAGGGCTTTATGACCCCGGTCAGCAGCAGGGTCAGCGACAGTGCGATCGGCAGACGAATTTTGAAGGGACCCGCCGGCCAATAAGGTTGTTCTTCGCCGTTCTTGCGATGGAACATTTGCATCTTGATGCTTTCTCCGAATACCCGGCGAGCCGGGCGTTAACGTTGTTTTTGTGTGAGCTCTTGTGAGAGCTCTTGTAGAAGTTTCTGCAAAGCGCTTTTCAGCTACTTGATTTTCTTAGCCTGGTCGCGCAGCAGGAATTTCTGGATTTTACCGGTCGAGGTTTTAGGCAGGTCCGAAAACACAACGGTTTTCGGAACCTTGAAACGGGCCATTTGCTTACGGCAAAAATCGATCATTTCTGCTTCGGTCACGTTGCCTGCGTCGGGCTTTAGAGTCACAAAGGCGCAGGGTGTTTCGCCCCACTTTTCATCCGGACGGGCGACAACGGCCGCTTCCATAACCGCCGGGTGACGGTAAAGAACGTTTTCAATTTCAATGGTGGAAATGTTCTCGCCGCCGGAAATAATGATGTCTTTCAAGCGATCTTTGATTTCCATGTAACCGTCTTCGTGCCAAACAGCCAGGTCGCCGGTATGGAACCAGCCGCCGCGGAAGGCTTCTTCGGTCGCTTTCGGGTTTTTCAGGTAGCCCTTCATCACGGTGTTACCGCGCAGAAAGATTTCACCAATGGTTTTGCCGTCTTTCGGCGTGGGCTTCATAGTCCCCGGGTCTGCAATCATGGTGCCGCCCAGGGTGTGGTAACGAACACCCTGGCGGGATTTGATCGCAGCGCGCTCTTCCAGCGGCAGATCGTTCCAGCGATCTTTCCAGGCACAGACAGTCACCGGGCCGTATACTTCGGTCAGGCCGTAGGTGTGGGTCAACGCAATGCCCATTTCTTCAACTGCACCAATAACTTGGGCGGGAGGCGGAGCACCGGCAACCATAGCCTTCACAACGTGATCAATACCGGCCTTGGATGCAGGTGGCACGTTCAACAAGGCGTTCAGCACAATCGGGGCGCCACACATGTGGGTCACGCGGTGCTCGCGGATCAGCTGCAGAATTTTTTCCGGATCAACCCGGCGCAGGCACACGTGGGTGCCGGCCATGGCGGTGATAGTCCAGGGGAAACACCAGCCGTTGCAGTGGAACATCGGCAGGGTCCACAAATACACCGGATGCATGGCCATGGACCATACCGCGGTGTTACCCAGTGAGTTCAAGTAAGCCCCACGGTGGTGATACACCACGCCTTTCGGGTTGCCGGTGGTGCCTGATGTGTAGTTCAGGGAAATGGCGTCCCATTCATTAGTCGGCATTTCCCACTGGTATTCGGGGTCCCCTTCTTGCAGAAAGGCCTCGTAATCCAGATCGCTGACCTTAACGCCTTCACCGTATTCGGGGTCGTCTACATCAATGATCAGCGGCTTTTTGTCCAAACGGCTGACGGCGTCCAGAATCACTTCGCCAAATTCGCGATCAACCAGGATGACTTTGGCTTCTGCGTGCTCAAGCATGAAGGCAATCACTTCGGCATCAAGCCGAACGTTCAGGGCGTTCATGACGGCGCCGGCCATCGGCACACCAAAATGACACTCGACCATGGCTGGAATATTGGGCAGCATGACGGCGACGGTATCGCCTTTCTTGATACCGCGGCCGACCAGCGCCGACGCCAGGCGCAAACTGCGCTCGTGGGTCTCGGCCCAAGTTCGCCGAATGGCACCGTGAATAATCGCGGGATAATCCGGATAAACACTGGCGGTGCGGGTGATAAAATCGATAGGTGTCTGAACGGCGTAGTTGGCATCAACGGGCGTGAGGCCCTGGTCATAGATCGAAGTCATTCTGTGTGGTCCTATAGGTAGGCGTAAACGCTGTTTTGCTTGGTATATTCTGACGAATCACCAAATTAGTTATAATTTACAGCTGAACAAATAGTATTAAATAGAAGTCTTACTATAAATTGCACCAACGTATTATAGTAGTAATACTATAAAATTGACCGAATACTCAAGATCTGCTTGCCATGAACGCAAATTGCTTTGACTTATCAATGGGCTTTACCGCGACTGATCCGCAACCACTGCTGATTGTTGACCACAAAAGCCGCGCGCTGAGCATGAATCCAGCCATGATAAACCTGGTCGAAGCGATTGACGGGTTACCCAATGCGGCTGACCATTCCGGCACCATGGTCGACCCACGACGTTTCCTGCCAGTAAACGTGGAAGAACTGGTGCAAGCCTGCCTGAATCAGCAACGCCCTGTGGACAACGTAGAGGCGCGTTACAAGGGCCAAATTTACCTTTGGGCGCTGGTTCCTGACGTTGGCCAAAATCAGGTGTTGTTAAAGGGGCGGGATGCAACCCAAGAGCTAGAGCTGCAAGAGCAGGCGGTGCGCTCCAACCGTTTGTACCGGCTGATCACCGAGAACACCACCGACCTGATTTCCCGCCACGCGCCGGATGGCCGCTTTATTGACGCTACGCCAGCGTCCTGGCGGCTGCTGGGCTACTGGCCGGAAGATCTGCGCGGGCGCCTGCTGGAAGACCTGTTTCCCAGTGGCCAACCACAAAAACACCTGATAGAAGCCCGCAACCGGCTGAGCGAAGATGGCTATGCCATTGTGACCGCTCAACTTGTGCACCGTGACGGCACCCCACGCTGGTTTGAAATTGCCAGCCGCGCCATTCGCGAAACCTACACAGGCGCGGTGATAGAAGTGATCAGCGTATCCCGAGACATAAGCGCGCGGGTGGCGTCGGAAGAAAACAACCGCCGCTTGGCGGACGAACTGGCCCACGCCGCACGGCTGGCCACGCTGGGTGAACTGGCCAGCAGCATTGCCCACGAAATGAATCAGCCGCTGGCGTCTATTGTGAATTTTGCCAGCGCCAGCCAGCGCTTTCTGAAAACCGCGAACACCCAGCCCGCCAACTTGACCCGGGTAGGTGACGGCCTGTCAAAAGTGATTCACCACGCCAATCGCGCCTCGGAAGTTATTCGCCGGCTGCGGGCGTTTTTGCGCAAGGGCCGCAATCGTTCAGAACTGCTGGCCCTGAATCAGGTGGCCAGCAACGTGGCCCTTCTGTGCCAGTGGGAGGCCGACAAGCATCGAGTATCGGTGGTGTGCCGGCTGCCAGAAACCAGCCCTACCCTGACCGCCGACCCGGTACTGCTAGAGCAGGTGCTCATCAACCTGGTGCGTAACGCCATCGAAGCCAATGTGGAGGCCCGCGTTGAGACCAGCTGCGCATCGACCATCATCCTGGCCATCAGGGTGAACAGTCTGGGCGAAACCTTGGTCGAAGTGACGGATCAAGGGCCGGGTTTGAACGCCGATGGCATCCGCCAGATGTTTCAGCCATTTTACACCAGCAAGCCGGATGGCCTGGGGCTGGGGCTGTCCATGAGCCGCTCTATTGTTGAAGGTTTCGGCGGTTTTCTGGATGCTTACCCGGCGCCAACCGGCGGTTTAACGCTGGTTTGTCGATTTCCACCATCGGCGTGTCAAAAATCTATTATAAGTCCACGGGAGGCACCCAATTGCCAATGAATGACCAGCCCACAGCCCAAAATACCTTCGTTTACATAGTCGACGACGACGCCGGCATGCTTGAGTCCACCCAATGGCTGTTGGAATCGGTGGGCCTGGCCGTGGAAGCCTACAGCGATGGCCGCAAATTTCTGGATTCTATAACCACACAAAGCAACGGCTGCGTAGTGCTTGATATCCGCATGCCCGGGCTAGGTGGCCTGAACGTCCAAGAAGAACTGCAAAAACGCGGATTGGCGTTGCCCATTATTTTTGTATCCGGCCACGCCGATGTGCCCATTGTGGTGCGCGCGTTCAAATCAGGCGCCTTTGATTTTATTGAAAAGCCGTTTAATGAACAGCTGCTGTTAGACAGCGTGCAACAAGCATTGCAGGAGCGCCAACAGACCAGCCACCAACAGCAGGGCAGCAGCCAGACCACAGCATTGCTGGATACCCTGACCCGTCGCGAGCGCGATGTGTTCTTACCGTTAGCAAAAGGCTACACCAGCCGTGAAATTGCCGAACAGTTGGGGGTAGGCGTAAAAACAATCGACCTTTATCGGGCACGGGTGATGAAACGGCTAGGGGCAGACAGGCTGCCAGACGTCACTGGCATCGCGCTTTCTGCGGGTTTGATGAATGCGCTGGATTTGCGAGGCAACCAATAAAGGCCGGTAAGGCCCGGAAAACCTGCAGCTTAGCTTTTCCGGGCCTTACCAGCCTTTGGAGTCAGATTTTGAAGCGGGCGATTTGCGTGCTTAGACCTTCGGCCAGCCTTGCCAAATCAACGCTGGAGGACGAAACCTGTTCAGCTGACGCCGCAGACTGATCGCCCACATCTCGAATCTGCGTGATATTTTGGTTGATGTCTTCGGCTACCGAAGCTTGTTGCTCCGCAGCGGTGGCAATCTGGCTGTTGTGCTGACGAATTTCCTCAACCGCCTCTGCTATTGCCTTAATGGACGTACCCGCCGTTTCTGCGCGCTCAAGGGTTTGCTCCGCGAGCTTCTTACCGACCTCCATGCTGGTCACAGAGGTTGCTGCACTGGCCACCAGTTTGCCGATCAGAGCTTCGATCTCGGTTGCAGAACTTTGTGTGCGCTTCGCCAGCGACCGCACTTCGTCGGCCACCACGGCAAATCCACGCCCCTGGTCGCCGGCCCGGGCGGCTTCGATGGCCGCATTCAACGCAAGTAGATTGGTCTGCTCGGCAACCGACTTAATCACATCCAGCATGGCGCCGATGTTTTTAGTTTCCGCTTGCAGGTGATTGAGCTGCTCTGTCACGGTTGCGCTTTGTTGATTCAGGTCTGCCACGAAGGCGAGGGTCTCGCGAACCGCTTTTTCACCGTGGCCGGATTTTTCGCTGGCGTGGTTAGCCGCTTCAAACGCCGCTTCCGCGCTTTTAGCAACTTCATTGACCGTAGCCACCATCTCGTTCATGGCGGTGGCAACTTGATCAGTTTGGCTTTGCTGTTCCGCCACACCTTTGCTGGTCTGGTTGGTAACAATGGACAGTTCTTCGGAAGACGAGGCAATGCTGGAGGCACCGGTATTGATTTCCCGCACCAGGTCCCTGAGATTTGTCACCATCGCCGAAAAGGCCGCCTGCAATTGACCGAACTCATCGCCCCGGTCGTTTTTGATCTGAACCGTCAGGTCGCCCGAGGCAACTTTGCTCGCAATCGCCATCGTTTCCCGGATAGGGCCGGTAATGCTTTGGGTCATCGCCCAGCCAATAATCGCCGCGAGTAGCGCGATAACAACTGAAATGCTGATCAGGACATTCACTGCGCTGTTGTACTGGCTTTTCATCTGATCGACCTGAAGCTCTTGAAGCCCCACAGCTAAATCAATAATCTCATTGGCTTTTTGTCGAAGATTGTCTTCGATGGCTTCGACAACTTCAGGGCCATCGTCAATTCGAGATTCCAGATCAGCAACAAGCTTGTTATAGACGACAACGCCGTCGATGATTCCCTGAGCCCGCGCGTCATCCTCTGGCACTACCAGCATCTCCTTCAGCCGCTGCGCGGTTTCAGCGGCGCCATTGGCAAGCGACCTCGCCTCGCTGACATAGATTTCCTGTCGCCTGAGCTGGAAATTCTTTTCTGCGGCCCTGGCATTCAAAAGGCTGGATTCCGCACTGCTTGCCTCGGCAACAATAAGCGAACGGTCGTGGTAGAGCCTGAGGGTGTTGATGCCGACTACCGCCAAAATGGTCGCCAGAATCACCACAAAAGTGAAGGCGGCAGCCAGCTTTTTGCCCACTGAAATGTTGTTGAACGTGCTTGCTACCGTCATTTTAGGTTCCCGATCCGGACAATTTTAAAGTTTGATGTGCGCCGAAACTCAATCACACTATCTCTATAGGTTCTTATCGGCCTGGCACGGTAAACCTTAACAGCAAATCTCAAATAATCGGGATTGATAACGGCCAGTACAGGAACCTCTTATCAGCTTTGGTGCTGCTATACTGCGCGCCTCTTAAACACAAAACAGCGGGCAGTATGAAACAATGACGGCAAGTGCAAGCAACCAGTACGATGTCATCATCATCGGCGCCGGAGCAGCGGGGCTGATGTGCGCCGCCACCGCAGGTTATCGCGGGCGAAAAGTGCTGGTACTGGATCATGCTAATAAAGCCGGCAAAAAAATTCTGATGAGTGGCGGCGGGCGCTGTAATTTCACTAATTTGAACAGCACCACCGCCAACTTTTTGTCCGACAATCCCCATTACTGCATTTCGGCGCTGAAACGCTACACCCCCAGACATTTTTTGGAGCTGGTGGAAAGGCACGGAGTGGAGTACGAAGAGAAAGCACCGGGCCAGTTATTTTGTCAGCACAGCGCCAAAGACATTCTGCACATGCTGCTGACCGAATGTGAATGGGCCGGCGCTGAAGTGCGGTTGAAAACCGGCGTCACGGAGGTGGCCAGAACCCCCAAAGGTTATTGCCTGACGGCGGGTGGCCAGTCACTAACCTGTGAGTCTTTGGTTGTTGCCTGTGGCGGGCTGTCTATCCCCACCCTGGGGGCTTCCGGTTTCGGCTACGACCTGGCCCGTCAATTCGGGCTGGAAGTACTACCCACCCGCGCCGGACTGGTGCCCTTTACCCTACACCCGGAACTGAAAATGACCCTGGCGCCACTGGCTGGCATCAGCTGCCCGGTAACCGCAGAATGCAATCATGAACAATTCCAGGAACCGATGCTGGTTACCCATCGTGGCTTAAGTGGGCCGAGCATGCTGCAGATTTCCAGTTTCTGGCGGCCAGGCGACGAGCTGCACATCAACCTGCTGCCGCAACAGCAGGTTGAGCAAGATTTGCTAAGCCTGCGCAAGCTCAAACCGCAAAGCACTCTGGAGCATTACCTGAATGCGCATTTACCCAAGCGTTTCGCTCAGGCCTTTAACGAACTACAGCGCTGGGCCGGTCCGCTTCAAAGCTACCGCAACCCGGATATCGAACACATCTGCCGCACGCTACAGCAGTGGACCATAAAGCCCGCAGGCACCGAAGGTTATCGCACCGCGGAAGTGACCCTGGGCGGCGTAGATACCCGCCAGCTATCCTCCAAAACCATGGCCGTTCTGGAACAGCCTGATTTATACTTTATTGGCGAAGTGGTAGACGTGACTGGCCACCTGGGCGGGCATAACTTTCAGTGGGCCTGGGCATCGGGGGTGGCGGCCGGGCAGGCGGCGTGAGCTGGCAAAAACTTCAAACCGTACAACGGGGACGGCTTTCAAATCCGCCCCCTATCCTGCAGGCCTACCAACTCACATCCGGCTTCCAGTTATTAATCCACGGAAGAATATCACTCGCAGGCATCGGTCTTGCAATGCCGCGTCCTTGTGCCAGCTCACAGCCCAGTCGCAATAAGGCCGCTCCGTGTTCAATCGTTTCAACACCTTCTGCAATCACCTCACGTTTGAACGATTTGGCCAGGCCTATTACGCCTTCAACAATCGCAAGATCATCAACATCCACTAGCATGTCGCGGATAAAACTCTGGTCTATTTTTATCACGCGGGCGGGCAAACGTCTGAGGTGTGTCAGTGATGAATAGCCTGTACCAAAATCATCCAGCGCAAAGTTTACACCAAGACTTATACACGCATTCATGATTTCTGATACGTTCTGTACGTCATTTAAAATGCTTGTTTCCAGCACCTCTAACTCTAAATAGTGGGGATCAACATCAGGATGGGCGGCTAACAGGATAGCCAGCTTATCTGCAAATTTGGGTTGCTGTAATTGTACTGCCGAAATATTTATACTGATGACAATCGATAAATTCAGCCCGATTGCTTGCCATTGGCTGATTTGTGTCAGTGCTGTATCAATAACCCATTCACCCATTTCAATATTATATGCGTGATTTTCAATAACGGGCAAGAACTCAATTGGGTTTAATAGGCCTCGCTCAGGATGTTGCCAGCGAATTAATGCCTCGACACCCGTCACCCTACCTGTGCGCATATTTACCTTGGGTTGATAATAGAGCACAAATTGACGATCATCTAATGCAACTCGAATCGCTGCCAGGTTTTTCCGTCGCTCTTTAACCGCGTCGTCTTGGGCCGTATCAAATAAGTGATAACGATTCTTACCCGAGCCTTTAGCCACATACATAGCTTGATCTGCATGGCGCACAAGCTGGTCGGTATCTACCCTGTCTTGCGGGTAAAGTGTTACGCCAATACTGGCTGATACATTTAAAATAGCGCCGCCGAGTTCGACAGGCCCCGAGACTGCCAGCAAAATGCGCTCTAATATTGGTTCACAATCTTCAAATTTTTCTAGATTTGTTAATATCGCTACAAACTCATCGCCACCAATCCGCGCTAAGGTATCACCCTCACGAAAGGCCTCTTGCATGCGCCGTGATAGTGCAATTAGCAGTTCATCGCCCACATCATGGCCATAGGCGTCATTGATGCTTTTAAAACCGTCTAAGTCTAAAAACAAAACGGCCAGTGACTGGTCGTTACGATTGCACTGCAACATGGCCTGAGATAACCGGTCAGCAAGCAGTGAACGGTTAGGTAAATGAGTAAGTATGTCGTAATTTACCATATGTTCCAATTGTTCTTGATGTTCTTTAATCACTGTGATGTCGGTGCACAAAGAGACATAATGAGTAATAACATCGTTTACATCACGTACGGCAGTCATGGTTTTCATTTCAGCGTACAATTCACCACTTTTTCGACGACTCCACATTTCGCCATACCAATAGCCTTTTTGCAGTAGCACCTGCCACATGTCGATATAAAATTCCGGAGATTGCCTGTCCGACTGTAAAATACGGGCGTTTTTTCCAATAACCTCGTCACGGCTATAACCGGTTGTTTTGGAGAAGGTATTGTTAACATCAAGTATGGTGCCAGCGGCGTCGGTAATGGTAATCGCTTCACCCGCGTGCGCAAATACGCTGGCGGCAAGGGCTAGTTCATTTGCGCGTTTTTCTTTCTCTTCATCGGCAATCTTTTGGGTTTTTTCGGCTTTTTTCCTATCGGTAATATCAAACATTGCAGTGAGGCAGTCGGTACCCGTGACACCTATATTAGCCTCGACACTGAACCACAAGGTGCGTTCACCAACCTGCACTACAATCTCGCAAAGTTCTATACCGTCGCCCTCAAAGGCTTTTTCCAGACAACGTTTGAAAGTGTCACG
>JBALXR010000047.1:0-24033 GCA_036960525.1 Marinobacter sp. | reverse complement strand
GACCCCGAAGTGCGGAACGGGCACTCCGTGGCCGTCTACAGGGTTTGTATGACTGCTTGCGGATTTCTCTTTTAATGCAGGGTTGAGATGGCAGACAAACTGATGGCCGTAAAGATCGAAGTCGACCCAGCTTTCGGATGAGCGGCCCTCAGGGCAGCCTAAAAAATCACCATAGAACCGGCGGGCCTCGTCTATGTCTCGAACTTGTATGGCGAGATGGAATGGATCTAGCACGGCCATAATGTGTGTCCCCGGTGTGTTAAATATGAAATGAATGACTGAATATACCTGCGCCTTTCTCTAACGCCAACTAGGCTAGACAGATACGATAACGGATGACACCGGAATCCTCTTCGCGAATCCACTCAATCCTGTGTCCGGTCAGCTTACACAGGGTTTGTAAATCCCGTCGACCGCTGGGGTCATCGGTCAGAAACTCTATCTGAGTGCCGCTGGGTAAAACCTGAGTGCGTTTTTTTAAACGCAAAATAGGAAGAGGGCACACCAGACCGATAGCATCGATTTGGAGTGCCTCTTGATATAGCTCTGATTGATCATTCAAGCCGCACGTTCTCACTGCTGTATTGCTCGGCAGAAGACCACCCGAACTGATCCAGAACTATAGGGGCGAGAGAGGCGATGACCAGGGCTGCAACAAATGCAAAAATCATTACTTTCACGATGATTCTCCTTTGCCTTGTTTAGCTTCGACCTCAGCGACCCACAGATCGTGGTGCTGACGCGCCCACTCCACATCAACCTGACCGTTGCCCATGGCGTCGAAGGCACCTTCCATACCGACTGAACCGATATAAATATGTGCCATTATCGCGACCATCATCACGAACGCGACAATCGAGTGCCAGATATTGGCATATTGCATCTCTTCGTGCGGTGCCAGCACTGTGGGGAAGTCTGTTCCCATAATGCTGTTCATGATGGCAAAAGTATCGGCGAACATAAAAATTTCAAACGGGAACAACAGAGACAGGCCTGATAAAGACACTGAGAAACCCAGTATCATCACAGTCCAGAAAACAACTTTCTGACCGGCGTTGAACTTCTTTGCAGAAGGGTGAGCCTTGGTGAAAATACCGCCGCCCGCCTTGAGCCAATGCCAGTCCAGCTTATTGGGGATGTTGTGCGCCACCCACATGACGAAGGTCATCACCAGACCCAACATAAAGGCCCATGCAATGTTGTTGTGAATCCACTTGGAACCGATCGCCAGAGTCGAAAAGGCTTCAGGCCCTATAACAGGGATCAGGAAACTGCGCCCCATTAGGGTCAACAGGCCCGTAATACCTAATGCGACAAACGAGCCCGATAACAACCAGTGGCCAAACCGTTCGATGGCTTTGAATCGTTCGATCGTGGTGCCCGCAGGGCCGCCGTCGATCATGATTCTTCCGCGCACAAAGTAGAACACCACGAGTAGCAAAATGATGCCTAACAGAGCGCCACCGCCGTAGGTGATGATCGGCCCTTCACGCAGCTTGTACCAAGACATGCCGCCGTCCTGAATCATGACATCGGCCGCAGGGCTGCGGGACTGAGTGGTGGCGTCCATTTTGTTATAGCGAATGGCACGATAGGTGTCCGAATCAGAGACCCCGCCTAAGGTGCCCAGCCGTTCAGTGGTGGAATTTGCATTGGCCGGGTTGCCCAGGTTTTCAGACCGAAAGCTGGCGTCAACCTCCATCTTATCCTGACGGGCCATAATATCTTCGAGGGTTTGAGCACCCCCGGTACTGCTTCGATCAACCCCGGGGGCCTCTTCCGCCCAGACAGGGTTAATGAAAAGAGTCGCCAGCGTTAAGACAGCGGCACCCAATGTTTTAAATTTCATGAGAGCACTCCAGCGGAACGAACAAAAAGAATTTTGTGCCTTAAACTATTCCGGGGCCCGAGGGCCCCGGAATAGTCGGGCAGGCTTAAGCGCCCTTCTTCTCGTAGGCTGTGCCCCATCCCCAAGCGCCTGAACCGAAACCACGGTTCACGACACGCTGACGATAGATGTCCGACACCTCGTTACCATCACCGGCCAACAGGGCTTTGGTCGAGCACATTTCCGCACAGATTGGCAGTTTGCCCTCTGCAATACGGTTACGACCGTACTTGTTGAACTCGGCTGTTGAGTTGTCTTCTTCCGGGCCGCCTGCACAGAACGTGCATTTGTCCATCTTGCCCCGGCTGCCAAAGTTGCCCGCTTGGGGGAACTGGGGCGCGCCGAAGGGGCAAGCATAAAAACAGTACCCACAACCAATACACAGGTCTTTGGAGTGCAGCACTATTCCGTCTTCAGTCTGGTAGAAGCAGTCTGTGGGACAAACGGCCATACAAGGCGCGTCTGAACAGTGCATGCAAGCTACCGAGATTGAACGCTCGCCAGGTTTACCATCTTCGATGGTGACGACGCGGCGACGGTTGATGCCCCAGGGCACCTCGTGCTCATTTTTACAGGCTGTTACGCAAGCATTGCATTCAATGCAGCGTTCGGCGTCACAGAGGAATTTTGCGCGTGCTTGTCCTTCAAGGGCCATTTTCTAAACCTCTTATTATGCTGGCATGATCGAACACAGGGTGGCTTTGGTCTCTTGCATCTGCGTGACCGAGTCATACCCGTATGTTTGAATCGTGTTAGTGGATTCGCCTAAGACAATTGGATCGGCGCCCTTGGGATACTTGTCCCTCAGATCTTTACCCTCCAGGTGTCCGCCGAAATGGAATGGCATAAAGGCCACGCCTTCGCCAACACGCTCTGTGACCATTGCTTTTACCTTGATGCGTCCGCCTTCGGGGCCAGAAACCCAGACATCCTTGCCATCACGGACGTTCAGGTTATTCGCGTCTCGGGTGTTTATCTCGATGAACATGTCCTGCTGCAGCTCTGCCAGCCAAGGGTTTGAACGCGACTCGTCACCACCACCTTCGTATTCAACCAAACGGCCTGAAGTCAGAATGATAGGGAAGTCTTTGCTGAAGTCCTTCTTTTGAATGGATTCATACAAAGTCGGAACACGCCAGAATTGCTTGTCGGCATAGGTCGGATAATCGACAACCAGATCGCGACGGGTGGTGTATAGCGGTTCGCGATGGACCGGCACGGGGTCCGGGAAGTTCCAGACGATCGCGCGCGCTTTGGCGTTGCCAAAGGGTGCACACTCGTGCTTGATCGCAACACGCTGAATGCCGCCTGACAGATCGGTCTTCCAATTGGTCTCCGGGCCTGCAACCGCGTCAATGCTGGCGCGTTCTTCGGCTGTCAGGTCTCCATCCCAGCCCAGATCCATCAACATCTGCATGGTGAACTCGGGGTACCCGTCTTTAATCTCTGAGTTTTTCGAGTAAACGCCGTCGGCAAGCAAGCTCACGCCGTCACGTTCAACACCAAATCTGGCGCGGAAGGTAAGGCCGCCTTCGGAAACCGGCAACGACATGTCGTACAGGTTCGGTGTTCCCGGATGGTTCATCTCGGGCGTTCCCCAGCACGGCCAGGGCATACCGTAGATATCACCGTCACAGGGCCCGCCAACTGCGCGCAGCGTGGTTCTGTCGAAGTGGTGCTGGTAAGCCATGTGCTTTTTCATGCGCTCAGGAGATTGGCCAGTGTAGCCAATGGTCCACATACCGCGGTTGAATTCGCGAGTGATGTCCTCGGTAACCGGGATATCGCCTTCCAGAGCAATGTTGCGGAGCATGCGTTCGGTGAAACCGAACTTGTCAGATAGCAACTTGATGATTTCGTGGTCGACCTTCGAGTCGAACAATGGCTCGACGATTTTTTCGCGCCATTGGAGCGAACGGTTGGAGGCGGTTACTGAACCTGCATTCTCGAACTGGGTGGTCGAGGGCAGCAGGTAAACGCCGTCTTTGCGATCGTGCAGCACTGCTGAAACGGTAGGGAAGGGATCCACTACGACCAAAAGATCGAGCTTTTCCATGGCTTCCTTCATTTCCAGCATACGGGTCTGCGAGTTGGGCGCGTGGCCCCACAGAACCATAGCGCGGGTGTTATCGGGCTGGTCTATGTTTTCCTTGGCTTCCAGAACGCCATCGATCCAGCGAGATACGGGAATACCCTTCTCGTTCATCATGGCGAGGGTCTTGCCGTTTTTGTCGAATGAAGTAAAACGACTCTTTAACCAATCCAGATCTTCGTCCCACACGCGTGCCCAATGAGCCCAGGCACCGGCGGTCAGGCCGTAGTAGCCGGGCAAGGTGTCAGCCAGAACACCCAGGTCAGTGGCGCCTTGAACGTTACAGTGTCCGCGGAAAATATTGGTACCGCCGCCAGAGACACCCATATTGCCCAAGGCCAGCTGCAAGATGCAGTACGCACGAGTATTGTTATTGCCGTTGGTGTGCTGGGTACCACCCATACACCAGATGACGGTACCCGGACGGTTGTTAGCCAGCGTGCGCGCGACGCGTTCGAGTTGAGCACCCGGAGCACCGGTAACGCGCTCGACTTCCGCAGGGTCCCAGCGTGCGACCTCTTCACGGATTTCGTCCATGCCGTAAACCCGGGTACGAATGAATTCTTTGTCTTCCCAGCGGTTTTCAAAAATATGCCATAAGATGCCCCAAACCAGAGCAACGTCTGAACCCGGGCGGAAACGCACGTACTCGTCAGCATGCGCTGCGGTACGTGTAAAGCGCGGATCACAAACAATGACCGGGGCGTTATTCTCTTCCTTGGCCTTCAAAATGTGCAGCAGCGACACAGGGTGTGCTTCTGCAGGGTTGCCCCCGATCAGGAAGATCGCTTTAGACTTGTGGATGTCGTTGTACGAGTTGGTCATCGCACCGTAGCCCCATGTATTGGCTACGCCGGCTACCGTTGTTGAGTGACAGATACGGGCCTGGTGATCGACGTTATTGGTACCCCAGTAGGCAGTAAACTTACGAAACAAATAGGCCTGTTCGTTCGAAAACTTCGCACTGCCCAACCAGTAAACCGAGTCGGGACCGCTCTCTTCGCGGATTTGCAACATCTTGTCGCCGATTTCGTTGATCGCCTGTTGCCAGGAAACCTTTTGCCACTGACCGTCGACCATTTTCATGGGGTATTTCAAACGACGGTCATTGTGGGCGCTTTCACGCACCGCGGCGCCTTTAGCGCAGTGTGCGCCAAGGTTGAACGGGCTGTCCCAGCCGGGTTCCTGGCCAGTCCATACGCCATTTTGCACTTCAGCCTCGACCGTACAACCGACCGAACAATGCGTACACACCGATTTTTTGCGGACTACTTCACCGCCTGCCGACGACGGGGTCGCAGCCTGAACGCGCGTAGACGCCAGCGACAAAGCCGCCAGTCCACCCACTGCGACACCGGAGGCAGTCAAAAAGCCACGGCGGTCCATCGTTTTTGCGGCGAGGGATGAAAGTAAAGATCCTGTACGGGAGCCCTTCGCTACCCCGTTGGTTTTCTTTCTTAGCATATCAAGGTACCTCTGTTTTTCTTATTCTCGTTTTCTGGAAATGCGACTATCCAAGAGCATCACGCAATCCTGAATGAGTCGCGCTCCGTTAAAAGCGAGCCGATTCGAAATATTTGCGTGTGTGCTCAGTGTCACGAAGACCACTGCTTTTAGGGACGTCTTTTACAACCTTGGCTGCGGCATTCGGTGCAACTGCGACTGCAACCGCAGCCGGAACCGCAATTGCCGCCATGCGCAAGAAGCTGCGACGGCTGTTTTCATGCTTTTGGTCGTCCATAGGACACCTCCACCTGAGTTAAGGGATCGGATCGATCCCCGTTACTGAATTGCAAACCCTTCCGCCTCTACTGCCATGAAAGCCCGACCAAGCGTGCCTACGGGAGTGTAGAAGATCGCAGTTTGCGCTTTCTCTAGATCGGTAAAAAATAACGCTGCCCATTTTGCCATGTGCGCGTCAAAAAAGGCTTTTTGTGAGGGCAAATCACTATCGCACGGGAATTCGCCGGTAATGATGCCCGCCATGATTTCACACAGCGTGCCTATATGATCTTCAGGTTCTTTGACGTCCGCATTGGCTTTAATGCCTCGGGCCATCAGGTCGCTACGCAGGTCCGCAAGGGGTTTCTCGTTCAAAAACCCGGTCAGGTAATAACTGGCGTAGGGCAGAAGCTCGCCACGGCCGAGTCCAACGAAAAGGCCGTTGTACTCCCTTTCGGCGTCTTTGATCGTGGTGCGCTCGGCAAGAGCCGCCAGATTTTTAGAGGCAGACCCGAGAGGGGTGGCGTCACCCTGTAAGGATGCCAATCCACGAAGCAACTCGTTCGAAGGTGGGTCGCCCAGCAGGACTCCCAGCAACTGATATATTTGGGCTCGCGCGCGATCTTCGTCGCTGATCGAGCGAGGACACTGAACTTCAGCTGTGTTAGTCAAATCTTTGTCCTTGGAGTTATTGTTTGACGGCTACATTAATTCGTATTTATATATCTGATTCGCTTTTCGCGCAACTTTCTCGACAAATATTAATATTCAAAACGCATCCGTGGGCGGTAGCGCGGGGCAGGTTCCACGTCAGCTTTGGTCACTTTCGCTTCAGTCTCGATAACGTTCACCTCAGCCTTGATAACTGAAGGTTCGAAATGGTGAATAGTGGGCGAAGAATCAACAGCGATTTCGGTCTCTGGTGTTTCGGTGCCCAGTTCTGGGGTAGCTACGGGGGCAACCGTGTCCTGAGCCTCGGCCTGAGCCTCAGCTGGCGCATCCGCCTTTTTGGTTTTATCGATTAGACCCTGGCCCACCTTATACAAAGTTTTTACGGCGGTGCCTGCAGTGGCGGCATCCGTAAAATCTTCGTCGTAATCATTAAGCCCGTCCAGCACCGCCAGCACCGGGTTGGACTTCCAAAGCGCGCGAAGGGCCTTGCGGCGCAGAAGTTCAGGAATCTCTTTGCGCATAAACCCTGTGATGTCTGTGCCCAGCTCGATGGCATCCGGGTCAGGCAAATCGTACTTTTCTAACACTTCAAGCTCGGGCATGGCCTCATTAACGGCTAGCTCCTGTTCTTCCTGCGACAGTTCGGGCTGAACCATCGAAGCGGGAGCGAGTTCAGTCTCTTTGCCAGCTTTGGTTTTTTTGCGCGACCAACGCTGTAAGCGTGACTCAGTC
The DNA here is from genome assembly GCA_036960525.1 of Marinobacter sp. GTDB lineage: Bacteria > Pseudomonadota > Gammaproteobacteria > Pseudomonadales > Oleiphilaceae > Marinobacter. The sequence goes on along the minus strand of JBALXR010000047.1, from coordinate 16,927 downwards.
ATCAGTGAACTCTTGGTTTTTTAATGTGGGCGGGTGCGCGGAAAACGTCGCTCTGTTGAGGGATACGTACATCGCCTTTTCCATCCTGAATGCCATCAACCTTGTGCTTGTCGCGACGGCGTTTCTTGAACGGCTCTTCGATGTAGTGCATTTGGATAAACTCGTCGATCCAGGCTGCAAGAGACTCGGGAATCGGCACAGCCTCGACGATGCTTTCGCCACTGTCCAGCGAATCCTGAGCTTCGAAGGCGCTCGCCGTAATGGTACTAACAAACCAGCCTGATGGGGACTGATTGCTTTCATCACGGTCCATTATGATCCACACCGAAGGTACAGCCATATTCAGGGAAACAAGGTATGACTCCACATCGGCGCGAAATAATTCCATTGTGACCGTGCCGGCGTGGTAGTCGACCACCTCGCCGTCGCGCACCAACTCTTTCCAGAATGCCTCCGGTGCGCCCGGTATTACAGCCACTGGCTTCCAGACTTCCCGCGCCCACCGTGTCACGCCGGGCGTCCGGCGAACCAAAGCGCCGACGGTTAATTCGCGTTTCCAATTGTCTGCACGATTGTTCATAGTTGCTCTCTTTTTAGTGAACGCTAGCAGAACCCAAACAAATATTCCATTAACCAACTGTGCAATGACAAGTAGCTGTGGCATGCTCGGCTACCGGCAGAGACAACGTATTCGCACAAAAACAACCAAACGGGTCACAACTCCGATGACGGCACACAAAACCCTTCTGTTATGCACTTGCGATAAAACCCAATCTTTTAACCCCGAGCTACTGCAGAAGGCCGCGGCAGCTGAGCAGGTGATTGCAGTGGACCAACTGTGCGGCAAAAATATGAGAATTGCCGCCGAACACTTGGGTGGCAGCAACGAGTTGCTCATTGCTTGTGGCCAACAGGCTCCCCTGTTCGAGCGTTTAGGCGAGGATGTGCAAGCTGAAACCCAGCATTGCGCGCCGTTCAGCACCATCGACATTCGGGATCGCGCAGGCTGGGGTTCAGCAAACGCAAAGCCCAAGCGCTTGCACGCCAAGCAAGCGGCCTTGATCGCTGCGGCCCAGCTCCCGGCTCCAATGGTGCCCGTGAAAAGCATTCAGTCCAGCGGCGTGTGTTGCATTGTCGGCCCTACTGAGCAGGCCATCAGAATGGCCGAGCTGGTACAGGACGAGCTGGGCGTCACATGCATTGTTAATGATGCGGGCCCAATACAGCTGCCTTCTGCCGGTTACAGCGTGGCTAAAGGTCAACTAACGGCTGCACAGGGTGCGCTCGGTTGCTTCAAGCTGGAGTTTACTCAGCTGCAGACTTTGAATCTCGCGGGTCGCGGCACCCTCGATTATGGCGCGGCTGAAGCCACCGCCCGTAGTGAGTGCGACGTGTTTATTGACCTTCGTGGCGGCGCGCCGGCGTTTCCCAGTTATCAAAAACGCAACGGCTACTTTTGGGCCGACCCGACCAAAACCGGAGAGTTAGAGCGTATCGCTTTGACGGCCAGGGATCGGGTCGGTGAGTTCGAGAAATCCGTTTATTTCAAGCTGGAAGCCTCCCTTTGCGCGCACTCCCGGGCGAATCAGCCCGGTTGCACCCGCTGCCTGGACGTTTGCCCTACCGAGGCGATTTTTTCCGCCGGGGACCACGTAGAAATCAATTCGGATATTTGCGCCGGCTGCGGGTCCTGTGCGGCGGTTTGCCCGACGTCAGCCGTAACCATGAACGAAACCCCCTTCGAGGCCCTAACCCAAGTTATAGCGGTTATGGCGAAGGTCTATCGCGAGCAAGCTGACGAAGCTCCGCGTCTGGTTTTTCACACATTGGGCACTGGTAATGACGCTATCGCACGGCTTGCACGATATGGTGCCGGACTGGCGGATGACCTCATCCCGCTGGGGCTAGAGCATGTTGATCGGGTGGGCCATGCCGAGATAATGGCGGCGCTTGGCGCGGGCTACGCCGAAGTCCTGATACTGGCGGACAACAAGACAGACCGTCTGGCACTTAGTGCTGAAGTTGAGTTGGCCCAGGCTATGCTCAGCGGTACCCAAAACTCCCCCAGCCGAGTCCGTGTGATCGCAGCCGAGGAACTTGGCGAGGCTGGAGACAACACCGGACGAGTGAGCGAGCCGGTTTTACTGGTCGGCGGCCGCCGTGACATTACGCGGGTTACCGCCGCCGCAATGGCAGACAGGATCGAAGCGCCGATTGCCCTGCCAGTGGGTGCACCCTACGGCGCAATCGAGATCAATCCCGACAAATGTACGCTTTGCCTGGCCTGCGTATCGCTCTGTCCCACTGGCGCCCTGGGCGACCATCCAGACCGGCCAGAGGTGCAGTTCACGGAAAACGCCTGTGTTCAATGCGGCGTCTGCGAAAGCACTTGCCCGGAAACGGCCATCATTCTGAAGCCTCGGCTGGATCTGTCGAAAGATGCGCTGATCCCTAGAGCACTGCATGGCGAGGATCCTTTCGAGTGCATAGGTTGTGGTATCCCCTTTGGCGTTGCCAGCACCATCAACCGGATTGTTGAGAAGCTGGAGAGCAAACACTGGATGTATACCAACACAGATAATGTTCAACTGATCAAGATGTGCAACGACTGTCGGGTTAAAGCTCAATTCCACGGTGATAACTCGCCCATGGCGATGGGCGAACGCCCACGCATTCGCACCAGCGACGACTACCTAGACAGCTAAAAAATCAATCAGGACATAACATGGTTCAATACACCGAAGTAGGAAACCCCGGCCTGATCGCATCCGACGCGCCCCGGCCACAGGATAAAAATCCGGAGGGGATTGATCGCATCATTGCTATTTCCTCGGGCAAAGGCGGCGTAGGCAAGTCGACAGTGGCGTCTAATCTGGCTGTCGCGCTAGCTTCGAAAGGCCTTAAAGTGGGCTTGTTAGACGCCGACGTCTATGGCCCCAGCCAGCCCCGCATGTTGGGTGTTTCGGGGCGCCCTTCCAGCCCTGACGGGCATACCATATTGCCCTTGCGCAACCACGGTGTGACACTCATGTCCCTGGGCCTGATGACTCCGGATGGCGAGGCCATTATCTGGCGCGGCCCAATGCTGATGGGCGCCCTGGAGCAGATGATGAACCAGGTGGACTGGGGCAGGCTGGACGTGCTGCTGGTGGATCTTCCGCCGGGCACCGGTGACGTCCAGATGACCCTGAGCCAGAAATTCTTTGTTGCGGGTGCCATTGTGGTCTCGACACCTCAGGACATTGCTTTGATGGACGCGCGCAAAGGCATTGATATGTTCAACCGGATGGACGTGCCACTGCTGGGCGTAATTGAAAACATGGCGTCCTTTGTCTGCGACGGCTGCGGTAAAGAGCATCACCCCTTCGGATCCGGCGGCGCCCGGGCTGAGGCAAAAAAGATTGGAGCACCCTTTTTAGGAGAAATCCCGCTCGATCTGGATATTCGTATCGGTTCGGACGGTGGGGTTCCAATTGTGGTGTCAAAGCCGGAAAGCCCTCAGGCTCAAACCTTTCAGCGCATCGCGGATGAAATTATTGCCTCCGATGTTTACACCCAGGCCACGCGATGAGCGATTCACCTCAATTCCCGCCGCTATTCTCTGGCGAAGTGGTTGCCAAACACACAGATCCGTTTGATAAGGCCGTCAGCCGGGCCATCGCCGGAGTTGATTCAGGCACGATTTTCTACTCCAATGGAGTCGATGCTTTGCGTGCGGCCCTGGTGCTGGCGCCGGAAACGCCTCTTGAAGATGCTATTCAAGCCGTCTACGTTGCCCAAATAGGTTTGGCTGAAAGTCTGGGCGCACTGGCGCCACCGGAAGTGCCGGTGCACTTTGAATGGCCCGATCGCATCAAGGTCAATGGCGCGGTTTGCGGCGGTGTCCGCTTTGCAGCAGACGTGTCAGATCCCAAGGCGTACCCTAAATGGCTGGTCATCGGCATTCACGTGGCCTTCAAGGCCTTGAACGATGAGCCCGGCAATAACCCCAATGAAACCTGTCTGCAAGAGGAAGGTTGCGTCGAAATCACCCCCATGGCGCTGCTGGAAAGCTGGTCCAAGCACACTCTGTTGTGGCTGACCCACTTTATGGATAGCGGTTTCGAGCGCGTACACAAAGAATGGCGGCCACGCTGCGATACTCTGGGCGAAACGATTAGCTACCCAAAGCCCGGTATTTTTTTCGGACTTGATGAAAAAGGCCGGATGTTATTGCGTCAGGATGTCATGACCGAGACACTGAGTTTGATTGAATTCGCGGAGCACACATGAAACTGGCCCGAACCCTGCGTCTGGATATATCTGACCAAAACGTATTTGCATTGCCGGCGCCCAGCGGCGAATGGGCAATCTCGGGCGGATTTGAATTTTCCAACTGGACCGAGGCCGATCTGAAAGGTAAGGCTCGCCAGGCCTTCAGTAACGGTTGGTACAGCATAGAATCGGGTGGGCGCGCCAGTTTTGTGGGTGTTTGCAGTATCACCGAAGCCGAATTGGAGCAGCTGCGCACAACCCTGGCGAAAACCTTTGTCGAGCTTTATGGTGCGCCGGATGTTGAGACTGCCTATCCCTTCGCCTGCGAAGAAATCGACCAGATGCGCAACATGTGCGAAGACTTTGAGGACAACACCCTGATGATGGTCAGCCGCGCTCTGACAGAGTTGGGTGTTGAGGAGACCTACCATACCCGAGCGCCGCAAGATGCTTCGCTGGAAGCCTTTGCCGTCCATGGCGGCTACGAGTAACTATGCTCGGAAGGCGTTACAGTCCGAAGCTGGCGTAAGGAATAAACTTCACGGGCGTTCCCGGCTCTATCTGCTGGGCGCTGTCGTCCAAATCCACTAAACCGTCAGACCAGGCCAAGCCGGTGACCCGGCCCGAGCCTTCAGAGCCGAATGCCTCAACCTGCCCATTACGAACCCGGGCGCGCAACATCTCGTTGCGCCCCGGCTTCTTGTTCTTGTAAAAGTTGGCGGGAACCATATAGCCTTGGGGTTCGAACCATTCTCCCCCTGCCAGCAGTGCCATCGCAGGTGCGCCAAAGCACAGTGCGCAAACCCAGGCTGCAACCGGATTCCCTGGCAAACCCACCACGGGTGTGCCCCGGAACATGGCCAACGCCAGGGGGCGGCCCGGTTTGATCGCGATGCGCCAATTGCTGATTTCACCATGGGCTTTCAGTGTTTTTGACACATGGTCCTCGTCGCCTGCGGAAATGCCTCCACTGGTCAGGATCAAGTCGCACTGCTCAGCTCCGCGCTCCAGCGCCGCTTTGACGTCTTCGGCCCGGTCCAGCACGTGGCCCAGGTCCACCAGCTGATAGCCCAGCTGCGCCACTAAGGCGCTGAGCATCGGGCGGTTTGCATCGTAAATCTGCCAATCGGTGACTGCCGAGCCGACAGGCTTCACCTCGTCACCCGTGGACAGAACTCCAACGCGAAGCCGCTTATAGACATCGGCCGACTCGACACCAACACTGGCAAGGACTGAAATCTGGGTAGGCGTCAGGCGGGTGCCCGCTGTTAGAATCCGGTCCTGTGCCTTGATGTCTTCACCGGCCTTGCGCAGATTGGCGCCCGCTTTTAACGTGCCGTTCAAATGTAGCTGATCACCGACGACCTCGCAGTCCTCCTCCAGAACCACCGTATCAGTGCCGGCCGGTATCACCGCGCCGGTTAGAATCCGAATAGCGTGTCCTTCAGGCACATGCTCTTTGTACGGCTCCCCGGCGGCACTTCGGCCATCAATTAAAGGTAGGGCGCAGGGCACCTCGGTCAAAGGCCCCGCAAACGCATAGCCATCGACCGCAGAATTACTGCTGGGGGGGTGAGCGCGAGGCGCATAGACATCGCTCGCCAGTATCCGGCCATTTACCTGCGACAGCGGAACAGCGTGATCCACACCCACTACCGGGTGTAAGCGCGAGCGCAATCGCTCCAGCGCCTCGTTTACCGGCGTCCAGTTTACCCCGGGGGGCAAGGCAAAACAGTCATTACGAAGCGGGTTCATGGCGTTCCAGAATTTAGAATAAAGTCAGCGATTTCAGGCACGTCGTTCATATCAAAACCAGGACCCGCAAAATCCGGAGGATAGTCCGTTGCCACAGCAATGATGCTGGCGTCGTTCGGGTACAGGGGGCCACGGTTGCACTCCTGCCTGTGCACCTCGATTTTGGGGTGTGAATGGGTTTTAAACCCCTCGACTATGACCCAGTCGCAGGGCCCCAACCGGGCGAGCAGTTCTTCAAGTGTTGGTTCGTCGGCGCCGCGCAGCTCGTGCATGATAGCGAAGCGTTGCCCGCCCGCCAGTATGACCTCCCTGGCGCCGGCATCACGATGACGGTAGCTATCGGTATCGGGTTGGTCCACATCCACCGCATGATGGGCATGCTTGATCGAATTTACCGTTAACCCTCTGCTGGTCAGTTCGCGAATCAATGAACTGACCAGGGTGGTTTTCCCGCAGTTTTTCCAACCTACAATACCAATAACGTTCACTTTAGGTTCTGCTCCGCCCACACCAGATCTTCCGGCGTGTTAATGTTGAAAAAATCTTCCGGGCCAAACAATACCAACGACTCACCCTTGGCCTGAGTCCATTGGCGGATCTTGCGGACGCCATCATTTAAGGCGGCCCTAAGATCATGTCTCAAAGCGACCTGCCACCGGCCAAAGGTCGGCTGGGGCAGTCGGCCACGCTCCGGATCCGGCGTGGCGGCCAAAACCACCGGGGTATCGCATTCGGCTAATCGTGCTACCAGGTCCAGCGGGAAACAAGGGGTATCCGCAGCGACACTGATCAGCCATTCATGCCCGTGCTCGGCAGCCCAATCCATGCCAGCGAGCACACCGGCCAGCGGGCCCGGAAAATCGGCGACAGAATCGGCTACCACGGGTAAGCGCAGATCATCAAAACGACTCAAATCGCCATTGGCGTTCAACACTAAGGCGGCGACCTGCGGTGTGATTCGATCGATGACACGATGGATCAATGACCGATCGCCCAACATCAATCTTCCTTTGTCACCACCGCCCATTCGGTTTGCCTGGCCACCGGCCAGAATGACAGCGCACTCAGTCATGTTCAGTTCCCATTAATAGTGCCCCGCTCGAGTCAGTCACGCTGAGCGCCCTTGCGCCCCATTTTTTTGTCTTCATCGGGAATCTGCGATAAGTCCTGATCGAACACCAGACGGTGCTGGCCACTGAGGCAGGTGAATTTCTTGCCTCGCATCCGTCCGATCAGCGTCAACCCAACCTGCTGTGCAATATCGACACCCCAAGCCGTAAAGCCTGACCGGCTGATGAGGGTAGGAATCCCCATCAGAGCAGTCTTGATCACCATTTCGGAGGTTAAGCGGCCAGTGGTATAGAGGACTTTGTCCGACGCCTGAATGCCGGTTAAGTGCATCCAGCCTGCGATCTTGTCGACCGCATTGTGACGCCCGACATCCTCCATGTAGGCCAGAATCTGACGGCCCTGACACAGGGCGGTACCATGAATGGCGCCGGTTTCCATGTACAGGCTGGGCGTGTGGTTAATCTGGTAGGAAAGATCGTAAAAGGTACTGGTGTGCACCGGTGTATCTGGCAGTGACAGCCCGTCGAGCCCTGCCATCATGTCACCGAACACAGTGCCCACGGCGCAGCCGGAGGTGCGGGTTTTCTTTTCCAGCTTGTCCTCGACATCAGTAACACCGGCGGTGCGGACCACAACAACGTCCAGTTCTTCGTCGAAATCAATCCCCGTGACCTCGTCGGTCTCTTTGAGCATACCCTGATTTAACAGAAAACCGAGCGCCAGGTATTCCGGATGATCGCCGATGGTCATTGCCGTGACGATTTCCTGACTGTTCAGATAGATAGTCAGAGGGCGCTCTTCGATCACGCTGATCGACTTCGGCTGACCATTTTCGTCAACGCCTTCAACCCTACGGGATAGCCGAGGGTCGGCAGGGTTCGGCAGAAGATAGGCTGTCGTCATGTTTGTTGCTGTCCTTTCAGAAACGCCACGAGCTTGGACCTCAGTGGCGGGTCATAGAGACTAGCTTATTTTGCATTGGGGAAAAAGAGCTGTTCTCCGTCCACCTGGAAGTCGGCAATTGCTTTTTGGCCCTGCTCTGAGATAAGCCACTTGTGCCACTTCTCGGCCAGATCGTGCTTGAGATGCGGGTGCTTTTCTTTGGAAAGCAGCAGGCTGCCGTACTGGTTGAACAACACGTCGTCGCTTTCAAAAAGTAGTGTCAGGTTCTGCCGGTTTTTAAAGGCCACCCAGGTGGCGCGGTCTGACATTACATAGGCATTCATGGCGGCGGCGGTATTGAGCGTAGGGCCCATGCCACTGCCGAGTTCGCGGTACCAGTCGCCGTCAGGCTCAACCCCGGCATTTTCCCAAAGGCGCAGTTCGGCGCGATTGGTGCCACTGTCGTCGCCGCGTGAGGCAAAGGGTGCCTGTGTCTCGGCGATGTTCGCAAACGCTTCGGCGGCGGTTTGAGCTTGCCGGACATTCGCCGGATCATTGCCCGGGCCGATCACGACGAAGTCGTTGTACATCACATCGGCGCGCTCGGTGGCGTAGCCGTTTTCTACAAAACGCAGTTCGCCGGCCGTGTCATGTACCAGAAGGCTGTCGGCATCACCGCGGCGGGCGATCTCGAAGGCCTGCCCGGTGCCTACCGCGACTACACGCACATCGATATCTGTGGCCGCCTTGAACTGCGGCAGGATGGCATTGAATAGCCCCGAGTTTTCGGTCGAGGTTGTCGAGGCAAGAGTAATGTAGTCATCGGCGAAGGCGCCGGCGGCCAGGCCCAGGGTGGTTAAGCCTGCGAGTACGAGCGTTAAGGTTTTTCTCATTTTGTTGTTCTCCTGTCGTGTTTTGAAAACTTGCATAGAACAACCACTCGGCCAAGCCGGAAGAACCCCACTATTCGACCAGTTCTCCGGCAATAAACGCTCGCGCCTCTTTCGACACAGGTGAGCTAAAAAAGGATTCAGCGAGGGTATGCTCGTGTATTTTTCCACCGGCAAGAAAGAGCACATCCCCGGCAAGACGTTTGGCTTGGTGTAGGTCATGAGTGGTCATAACGATGCGCGTTCCCCGCTGGTGAAACTCGCGGACTGCGGTTTCCACGGCTTTAATTGCAGCCGGATCGAGTGCAGACGTGGGTTCATCCAGAAACAGCACATCGGGGGTAAGTACCCAGGCGCGAGCCAGCGCCAAACGCTGCTGCTCGCCGCCTGAAAGCACGCGAGCCGACGTATCGGCGCGGGCAGTCAGACCAAAGCGCTCAAGCGCCTCAAGGGCGAGCTTTCTGCGTGCCTTGCGCGGGGTATTGTTCACTGCCAGCGCATGGGTGAGGTTGGCCATAGCTGAGCGGCGCAACAGCACCGGGTTTTGGAACACCATTGCCTGGCGGGGCCGCCCCTCGCCGGACCAGGACACCTGTCCCTGGGTGGGGGAAAGCAGGCCGTGAGCCAGTCGCAGCAAAATGCTCTTTCCAGCGCCATTAGGCCCCATAACCAGTGTGGGGCCAGGCCCCGTCAGGGTAAATGAACAAGGCCCTAACAGCGTCTCGCCCAGGTGGCTGAAAGCGACGCCCTCAAAGCGCAATGCTGTTGGCGGGCAAAGCGTGGCCGCGGCGTTGAGCAGTGCGTTATATGAAGTCATCCCACCCGCCTTTTGGCCAATTCGCTCACCACATAAGCGCCTGCATTAATTAGCATTACTAGCGTCAGCAGCACGATCCCCAGCCCCAGCGCCAGCGGGAGGTCGCCCTTGCTGGTTTCCAGCACAATGGCAGTCGTCATTACCCTTGTGACACCATCAATGTTGCCTCCTACCATCATGACAGCGCCCACTTCGGCGCTCGCGCGGCCGAACCCGGCGAGTAATACGGTCAATAGCGTAAAGCGGGCGTCCCACAACAAGGTCGGCATCATGCGTGACCGAGACATACCCAGTGAAATGAATTGTTCCCGGTACTCACCCAGAAGCTCCTCCACCTTTTGGCGCGACAGCGCCGCCAGAATCGGCAGTACCAGTACGAACTGCGCAATCACCATGGCCGTCGGCGTAAACAGAAGCCCCAACTCACCAAGAGGCCCAGCGCGCGAGAGCAGTAAGTAAACGGTCAGCCCGGCCACAACAGGGGGTAGCCCCATCAGCGCATTAAGCGCGACAATCACCCCTCCGCGCCCGGGAAAGCGCCATAGCGCGACTGCTGCACCCAGCGGAAACCCAAGCAGGGCCGCGGCCAGTACTGCCAAAAGCGAAACCTGCAGCGACAGAGCCACAATCTGAAATAATGCGGCGTCCAGGTTCATCAGCAACGACAGCGCCACATAAAAAGCATTATTTTCCACAGCGGCGTCTCCTTAATATTGAGCATAATGTTGTTTTCAATTACGCTTTGCACTGTCTGTTGAAATTCATGCAGCTTAAAACAGTCTTACGCTTATTCATTCAGCAGGAGAGACGATGTCCCTTCCCGCCTACTTAACTACGTCGGAAGTCGCCGATTATCTGCGCCTGAAAGAACGCAAGGTTTATGATCTGGTCAGCCAGGGCGTTATTCCCTGCGTACGAGTGACAGGAAAGCTTCTGTTTCCGCGCCAGCGTATCGATCTTTGGCTGATGAACCATCTGGAAGGGGACGACGCGACAGGCCTGCCGACCCCACCGGTGCTGGCGGGCAGCCAGGACCCGCTGTTGGAGTGGGCCATAAAAGAAAGCGGCGCCGAACTGGCGTTGTTGTGTCAGGGAAGCGGCGATGGTGTTCAGCGACTGCTCGACGGCCGCGCGATGCTTGCCGGCATGCATATCTGGCATTCGGAAAACCAACGCTATAACGACCCCGCTACTCTAGGCCTGGGCGGCATGCGTGACCTGGTGCTGATTCGATGGGTGAAACGCCAGCAGGGGCTAGTTTTAGCCTATGATAATCCCCATCGCGTTTCTCGATTTGAAGACATCGCTCGCCCCGGCATACGTGTCGCCCATCGTCAGCCTGATGCAGGCGCGAGCCAGTTGCTGCAGAGTTTTCTTACTCGTGACCGTATCAACGCCAAAGATCTTACGTGGGCTGATAAACCGTCGCTCAGTGAGGACGATCTCGCTCTGGCTGTTCATCAGGGTCAGGCAGACGTTGGCCTTGCAATCGAAGCTGTTGCGCGACGGCAGAGACTGGCTTTTATTCCACTGCAGTTGGAGCATTTTGATCTGGCCATGCGCCGCCGGCACTACTTTGAACCGGCCTGTCAGCGCCTGCTGGCTTTTGCACGATGCGAACAGTTTGCCCAACGTGCCGGGGAACTGGGTGGTTACGATATCAGCGAGCTCGGACAAGTGATGTACAACGCATAAGCGTCCATTGCCTCTCCGTTCGCCGTTAGCCACCAATGTGCTGTGGTCTGCTAAGGGTTCTCGGCCCCCATCGACAATCGGCTCGGCAACAGGCGAATGCCGGTCATCAGATAGAGCTCCGTCAGGCTCATATAGGCCAGACCGAAGACCAGCCCAGAGTTCGCGGGAATAACCCGAGACACGGAAGGAATAAAGTACCACGCGGCAACGGCGCCAATCCCAGCCAGGATAGGTACGCGGAGCGCCAAGCGCCAGACAGGAAAAGAACCACCGGTACGGCAACGGCCACGCCGAGCGACAAGGCACCAGACGCCTAGTTGATAAGCGCCAGACCGACGATGCCGAAACCACACGACAGGACGGCGGTGTTTCGGGCACCGAGACGGTCGGCGCAGAGCGGTGCTACCAAAGTCGCCAGAATGAAACTAATAAGCGGCAGCGCGCCAATGATACCGATTACGTTTGGTGTAAGGCCCAGATCGGTCCGGATAGGGGGTACAAATAGGCCAAAGGCAAAGCGCGCGAGCCCGTAGCTGATCGCGATCAGTGCAGCACCAAAGAGCGCAAACCCTGTGTTCGAGAGAGACTTCATTCCGCCTCCGCCAGTCAGGTATTGAGAATTCACGGCCACGAACAGTTGGCTTACGACTGGCTCCAAAAGCCCATCGACCTGATGGGGCTTAACGGCCAATCCATACGTCAGTACCTGCTGGCCCAAGGCTCAATGATCCCACCATACCGCAAAACTATGGCGAGGCTTCGGCCTGGATAACGAAGTTACCGCGCTGACCCGCTGCTACACCGGCCAGGGCAGGCCATCGTCGAAGAGCTGTATCAGGTCGGTGAGTTTGGCGTTCTTTACGATTCGGTCAGGCACCCTTACCGGGTATGCCCGTGTGGAGGGATTTCAGCCATCGTAGCATTGGACGAATTGAACGGTCAGAGTTGGGTTAAGTCGGTTGTTTGCAGGACAGGTGTTACCGTTCGGCCTCTTTTAACAGCCAACCACGAAAAATCTCAGCGTGTGGATGAATGTATTTATTAGACGGTCGCACGAGGTAAAAGGCTTCGGTCGTTGGTACTTTTTGTGCGAACGGTGCCACAAGTAGACCTTTTTCGAGCATATCTTCGACCAAACTCGTCCTGCCGAGGGCAAAGCCGCCCCCGTGTTTTGCCACCTCTAGCGCGGAAATCAAGGTATCAAACTGAATTTCATGGGAAAACCGGATGTTAGACAAACCAGCCTGATCGAGCCAATGGCCCAAGCCTTCTTCGTAACCGATAACGTGCAACAGGGTTTGTTTACTCAGCCGTTCGCAGGCACCTAGGTCTGCTTGGTTGATCGACCCAAGGGCGCTCGCCAGACGCGGACTACAGACAGGAAATAGCTCGTCCCAGCTCAGCCGGTCGGCATCGAAGCCCGGCCAATACCCCTTGCCGTAGCGAATTCCCATATCGGAATCATGGGTGTGTATCTCTTTGTCCAGCCAGATATTGCTGGTAAAACGCACACCCACATCCGGATATTGCTCGTAGAAGCCTGCAAGCCGAGGGGCAATCCAAGTGGTAAAAAACACCAGATTCACTCGGATAGTTAACAATCGATTTTTACTCTGGCCGAAGATTTCTTCGGTTGCTGTGGTAAGCCGCCTGATGCACTCATGCACCACTGGCAGATACGCCTTGCCTGCGTCTGTCAATTCCAGGCCCCGCGGTAATCGTCGGAACAAGACCGTGTAGAGCTGGGACTCAAGCCCCTTAATATGCTGACTGGTTGCGGCCTGGGTCAAATTCAATTCAACCGAAGCCTGGGTCAGGTTCAGATGGCGTGCTGCTGCTTCGAAAGTCCGCAACCAATTTAACGGTGGAAGTCTCTTTTTCATGGTCCGCAACTCTATTTTTATTGTTGAGCACAGCAGTGTGTTTTGTCTCTTGATTTAATGCCAGCATCTCGCCAGGCATGAAAAAGCGGTGGCTCACCTTGTGAGTTCACCGCCAACAATCAACTTACAACAAATAGGCGATCACTCGGTATGTTTACTTCATCGTTGGCATCGAGAATACGGCGCCCTCGCGTACTCCGGCGGAAGGCCAGCGCTGCGTAATAGCCTTGCGACGCGTGTAGAAGCGCACGCCATCCGGGCCGTAGGCGTGCAAATCGCCAAACAAGGATCGCTTCCAGCCACCAAAGCTGTGATACGCCACGGGTACCGGTAAGGGCACGTTAATGCCGACCATGCCAACCATGATGTGGTCGGTGAAGTAGCGTGCTGCTTCGCCATCACGTGTAAAGATGCAGGTGCCGTTTCCGTACTCGTGAGCGTTGATAAGATCCATGGCCTCCTGCATGGTTTTAACGCGCACCACCTGAAGCACTGGTCCAAAAATTTCTTCCTGGTAGCTTGTCATCTCAGGAGTGACCCGATCAATGAGCGTTCCACCAACGAAAAAGCCGTTTTCGTGGCCGTTAACGACTTGGTTACGACCATCTACAACAATGCGTGCGCCCTGCTTCTCTGCGCTGTCGATATAACCCACGATCTTGTCGCGGTGCTGAGCGGTGATCACGGGGCCAAAGTCATTGCTGGGTACGTTGTACGCACCCACTTTCAGCGCCCTCATGGCTTCGGCCATTTTGGCAACCAAGGCATCAGCGGCAGCGTCACCCACGGCAACCGCAACTGACAGCGCCATGCAACGTTCACCCGAAGAGCCAAATGCGGCGCCCAGCAGCTGGTTCACCGTATTGTCCATGTCAGCATCGGGCATGACTATGGCGTGGTTTTTTGCGCCGCCCAAAGCCTGGCAACGCTTTCCGTGAGCGCTGGCGGTGGTGTAAATGTATTCTGCAATGGGGGTTGATCCAACGAAGCTGATTGCTTGGACACGAGGGTCTCGCAACAGTGTATCCACCGCTTCTTTATCGCCATTGACCACGTTCATGACGCCGTCGGGCAAGCCTGCTTCTTGCAACAGTTGAGCAATAAACAGTGTGGAGCTAGGATCGCGCTCTGAAGGCTTCAGGATAAAACAGTTGCCGCAAACAATCGCCATCGGGTACATCCACAGCGGAACCATGGCCGGGAAGTTAAACGGTGTAATACCCGCAACCACGCCTAGCGGTTGGAACTCGCTCCAGGCGTCAATGCCGGGGCCAACGTTGGCGCTGTGCTCGCCTTTTAAAAGTTCGGGAGCACCGCAGGCGTACTCCACATTTTCGATTCCGCGTTGCAGCTCTCCAAGAGCATCGTGTTGAATTTTGCCGTGCTCTTCACCGATCAGCTGGGCAATGTGGTCAGCGTTCTGCTCAAGCAATTCCTTGAAGCGGAACATGATTCGTGCACGCTTAAGGGGAGGGGTGGCGCGCCATGCAGGATAAGCTGCTTGTGCAGCGGCGATCGCTTTTTCTACCGTGGTTTTTGAAGCCAGTGCAACCTGCCGTGTGGAGTCACCAGTGGAAGGATTAAAAATAGGCTGAGCCCGGTTTTCGTCGTTAATAATCTGGCCGTTAATCAAATGTCCTACGGTGCTCATAATATGTCCTCAAAGGGGATTCACGCTGCGCGTATATGGGTTGTTTTTATCAAAAAGTTGTTGGGTCGCCAGCTTCACCAGAGCTTTTTGTAAAGCTCGATAATCTCATTGGCACTGGGTACACGAGGGTTATTGCCCGGGGAACCAGACTGCAAAGCCTGCTCAGCCATGGTGGGCAGGAGCCGGAAAAATTCGTCGCGCTCGATACCGAACAGTTCTGGAGTCGGCACCTCCAGTTCGTCATTCAGGGCATAAAGCTCGGCCATTAGTTTGTTGTTGGCAACGTCAGTGCTGTCTTGCTCAGAAGCAACACCCATAGCACGAGCACAGTCAGCATAACGTTCCGCAGCGGCGGGAATGGAAAACTCGGTAACCGCAGGCAGCAACATGGCGTTGGACAATCCGTGGGGCACGTGGAAAGCGGCGCCAATCGGCCGGCTCATGCCGTGCACCAGAGCCACCGAGGAGTTAGAAAAGGCAATGCCGGCCAGAGTGGACCCCAGCATGATTCGCTCGCGCGCATGTTTGTCGGTGCCGTCATGAAACGCGCGGCGCAAATTCGGACCGATTAAACGCATTGCTGCAATGGCCTGGGCGTCGGTATACAGGCTCGCCTTCTGGCTAACGTAGGCTTCCATCGCGTGGGTCAGGGCATCAATACCGGTATCGGCGGTGGTGCGCTTGGGCAGGCTTAAGGTCAGGTTAAAATCAACCAAAGCCGCTAATGGCATAAAACCAGCGCCCACACACAGCATTTTTTCATCGTTGGACTCGTCCGTGATGATCGTTACTTTGGTCACTTCTGAGCCAGTGCCGGCCGTGGTGGGTATGGCAATGATGGGTAAACCCAACTCGTTAACAATGCGCGGAAACTTGTAATCCCGCATTATGCCGCCAAATTTGCCCAGAATACTGATGGCCTTTGCGCTGTCGATGGGGCTGCCGCCGCCAAGGGCGATAATACTGTCGTAATTACCGTCGCGTACTTTGGCAACGCCCGCCTGTATTGAGCTAACCGTCGGTTCTGGAACGGTGTCATCGAACACGTCAGCCGACAGTTCACTGGCTGCCAGGCAGTCCTGAATGATTTGGGTGTAACCGAGTTTAACCATCATCTTGTCGGTGATGATTAACGGGCGACTGCAACCCAGGCTTACCAGCACTTGCGGTAATTGCTGTGAAGCTCCTTCGCCGATTTGCAGAATGCGCGGGAGAATGACTTGAGTAACCATATTTGCTCCACTTGTTTCTAACGTCGAGGGCCTCACCCCAGCGTGGATCTGAGGCTCTTAATATTGGTTTGGGGGTCAGAGAGAAGCCGCAGCCACAGTTACTTTAGGTCGCCCAGTCAGCAATTCAGGGTCGCTTACAACGGCAGCGATTTTAGGCAGCTGCCCTAGTATCGGCTCCTCAAGCAGTGATTTAAACAGACCGTAGATGGCCATGATCAGTATGAATGAGAAGGGCAATGCGGCAACGATGGTGGCGGTTTGCAAAGCCGCCAGGCCGCCAGCCAACAGCAAGGTTGAAGCCACTGCACCAATCGCTACGCTCCAGAACACACGATAACGGGTCAAAGGCTCACTATCACCCATCGAAATCAAGGTACACACGACCAGGGTTGCTGAGTCTGCAGAGGTCACAAAGTAGGTCGCCAGCATAAAGGTGCAAATACTGGCCATCACGATAACGACCAAACTGTTGGTATTCATCAGTTCGATTGTTTTGAACAGCGCCATGGTGGTATCCGCATTGGCCGCAGCAACCACTCCGCCAGTGCCGAACAACTCGATAAACATGGCGGTATTGCCAAAGATAGTAATCCAGACAACCGCTAACAGAGTCGGGGCGATCAATACGCCAAGTATAAACTCGCGAACGGTACGGCCTTTGGATATGCGGGCAATGAAAATACCACAGAACGGTGACCAGGAAAGCCACCAACCCCAGTAGAAAATGGTCCACCAACCCTGCCATTGGCTTTCTGGATCTGGATCCACCCAAAAGCCCAATTCAACGGCGTGGACTA